>CABTMH010000159.1 GCA_902485915.1 uncultured Oribacterium sp.
CCGATGTGCGAACATTGCAAAGTAATCAAGCGCAAGGGTCGCGTTATGGTTATTTGTGACAATCCTAAGCACAAACAACGTCAAGGCTAATAATTTGAGGAGGTGAAAATAAATGGCTCGTATTGCAGGTGTCGATTTACCGAGAGAGAAGCGTATCGAGATTGGTCTGACATACATTTATGGTATCGGTCAGTCCAGCGCTGATAAGATTCTCGCGGCAACAGGCGTTAACCCTGACACACGTGTTAAGGATCTCACTGACGATGAAGTCAAGGAGCTTGCGAACTACATCGCTGAGCACCAGGTAGTAGAAGGTGACCTCAGAAGATCAACAGCTCTGGACATCAAGAGACTTCAGGAGATCGGCTGCTACCGTGGCATCCGTCACAGAAGAGGCCTTCCGGTTAGAGGTCAGAAGACGAAGACCAATGCCAGAACACGTAAGGGACCGCGTAAGACTGTTGCTAACAAGAAGAAGTAATCTGTTAAAGAGTATTCTTCTTTAAGGTAAGAGAAAGTCCAGATCAGAAATGATCACGCTGATGTAGAATCAGAAGTAACTATTGTGATCTTCATGTTTTAAATACAGGAAGACAGAAAAAGGAAAGTAGGTTAGTTTTAATATGGCGTCAGGTAAGAGAATTACAAAGAAGCGCGTAAAGAAAAACGTTGAACGCGGACAGGCACATATTCAGGCATCTTTCAACAACACTATCGTTACACTGACAGATGCTGAAGGAAACGCTCTTTCATGGGCAAGTGCTGGTGGTCTTGGTTTCAAGGGTTCAAGAAAATCTACTCCATATGCAGCTCAGATGGCTGCTGAAACTGCTGTTAAGGCAGCTTTAGTACACGGCTTAAAGTATGTGGATGTAAGTGTTAAGGGACCAGGATCAGGACGTGAGGCAGCTATTCGTGCACTCCAGGCAAACGGTCTCGAGGTTACTTCCATCAAGGATGTAACACCGGTTCCACACAACGGATGCCGTCCACCAAAGCGCAGAAGAGTATAATCCTGAGTTTTCTGGATTATCTTGAATGGATTCACCACAGACATAGGCCGCAGTATGTATAAAATAGCGGCAGATCTGTCCGATGAAGCCCACGGGTGTAAAGGACGTATCACGTAAATTACTTGATATTATAAGGAGAAAGAATTATGGCAGTTGATAAAACTCCCGTACTTAAAAGATGCAGGTCACTCGGACTTGACCCTGTATTCTTAGGAATTGATAAGAAGTCAAACAGACAGCTCAGAAACCAGCGTCGTAAGATGTCTGAGTACGGTCTTCAGCTTCGTGAGAAGCAGAAGGCGAAGTTCATCTACGGCGTACTTGAGAAGCCTTTCCGTAACTACTATGCAAAGGCTAACCAGATGAAGGGCCAGACCGGTACCAACCTCATGGTTCTTCTCGAGTCTCGTCTGGATAATGTGATCTTCCGTATGGGCCTTGCTCGTACTCGTCGTGAGGCACGTCAGATCGTTGATCACAGACTCATCACTGTAAATGGCAAGGTTGTTAACATTCCTTCCTACCTTGTATCCGCTGGCGACGTAGTTGCTGTCAAGGAGTCCAAGAAGTCTCTTCAGAGATTTAAGGATATCCTCGAGGTTACCAACGGCCGTATGGTTCCGGCATGGATCGATTGCGACCAGGAGAACCTCAAGGCGACTGTAAAGCAGCTTCCTTCCAGAGAGGAAATCGACGTTCCAGTAAACGAGATGCTTATCGTCGAGTTGTATTCCAAATAATTAGCCTGCAATAAAGGAGGCATTGCATGTTCGATTTTGAGAAACCAAACATTGAGATTGTTGAGATTTCAGATGATAAGAAGTACGGCAGATTCGTATGCGAGCCGCTGGAAAGAGGCTACGGTACTACGCTGGGCAATGCGCTGAAGCGCATCATGCTCTCCGCTCTGACCGGTGCTGCAGTTTCTCAGGTCAAGATTACCGGTGCCGATCGGGATGGCGATGCGATCCCGGGTGTAAAGGAGTCTCTGACTGAGGTCATCATGAACCTTAAGAGTCTCGAGATTCAGAACACTTCAGCCTCCGATGACGCAATGGTTGTATATCTTTCGCATATGGGTGAGGGCGTCGTGACGGCGTCCGAAATCCAGCTGGCAGAGGGTCTCGAGATCCTGAATCCGGAGCAGAAGATTGCAACTCTTGACGCCCAGGATGCGAAGCTCGAGATGGAAATCACCATCACATCGGGCAGAGGCTATGTCGGTGCAGATCGTAACAGAGCCGCAGAACTTCCGGAAGGAGTTTTCGACGTGGATGCGATCTACACACCAGTAGAGCGTGTAAATATGGCCATCAGCAACACCCGTGTCGGTAACAAGATCGATTACGATAAGCTGACGCTGGATGTATTTACCAGCGGTAAGATGAGCCCGGATGATGCTGTTTCTGAAGCAGCGAAGATTCTTTCCGAGCATCTGACCCTCTTCATCGATCTGTCTCAGAATACACAGACGACCGAAGTCATGGTTGAGAAACCGGTCGACGGTAAGGAGCGTATCCTCGAGATGAACATCGATGAGCTGGAGCTTTCCGTTCGCTCATATAACTGTCTCAAGAGAGCCGGTATCAACACCGTACAGCAGCTCTGTGCGAAGACACCGGATGATATGATGAAGGTTCGTAACCTGGGCCGTAAGTCACTTGAGGAAGTTCTTGCAAAACTGAAGGAGTTAAATCTCAGCCTTTCCACTCAGGAGGAGTGATCCATCTGAGAAGGACTGATTCGTCTGCAGTGAGCTGCAGAAGCTGAGATACATAAAAACCGGTAAGACCGAAGTGCACGGTGGGGGAAATAGATTATGTCAAATTATAGAAAGTTAGGTAGAGAGTCCAGCCAGAGACAGGCCATGCTTCGCGCACTGACCACTTCTCTGATCGCAAACGGCAAGATCGTTACGACCGAGGCTCGTGCTAAGGAAGTTCGTAAGCAGGCTGAGAAGCTGATCGCACTTGCAGTTCGTGAGAAGGACAACTACGAAGAGGTTACCGTTAAGGCTAAGGTTGCTCGTAAGGACGCCGATGGCAAGCGTGTAAAGGAAGTAGTTGATGGTAAGAAGGTTACCGTTTATGACGAGATCGAGAAGACCATCAAGAAGGATAAGCCATCCAGACTTCATGCACGTCGTCAGATGCTTGCTTACCTTTACCCGGTAACTGAGGTTCCTACAGCTAAGGCTGGCCAGAAGAAGAACACGAAGAGTGTTGATCTCGCTGCTAAGCTTTTCGACGAGTACGGTGCGAAGTATGCTACCCGTAACGGTGGTTACACACGTATCGTAAAGATCGGTCTCCGTAAGGGTGACGCTGCTATGGAGGTTCTTCTTGAGCTCGTTTAATGCTTAAGAGAATATCAGGCGATATGAAAGACGAAATCATCTTCGGATGGTTTCGTCTTTTTTGTACATATCCATGAGAGGGCCCTCCGCAGGAGGGAGAGGCACATGTCATAATTTCGTAAACTATTTGCGATTGATTGTTGATACAGGTCTAGTATACTTAAGATAGAGAAGAAGCTGGGAGGTCTGTATGAAAAATCGTATGAAAAATCAGAGAGGGAAGAGCACGAAGCGATCCTTACGGTATGGCATGATGCTGCTTGCGATGCTTCTGATGATGAGCGTGACCGTCTGGGCGGCCGATCGAAATACCCGTATCAGCACGGTGAAGATTACGGTTTCGGACTATCTGCAGGATCTGAGCCTCGAGGGTGGAGACGATGAACTTCCTTCCCTGTCAGAGAGTGATTTCGCTGTCCCGGATACCGATCAGTACGTCATCGACAGCGCAGAGTGGTATGATACGAACGGCAGCCTCACGGTAGGCGCACAGCCGAAGGTTCTCCTCTACCTTTCAGCTCAGGAGAAGGAACGTTCCAACGGCTACAGTACGTTTTACTACTTCAACGGCTCGTATAACAGCTCAAACGTCCGCGTCAGCGGCGGTATCTTCGTATCGGCTCAGACCATCGGTAATTATGGACTGCGCGTCGTTCTTTCGCTGAAGGGCATCAAGGGCACCTACGGGGAACCGGTCAGCCCACGCTGGAGTACGACCCTCGGCATGGCGATCTGGGATCAGCCGACGATGAGCTCCGGCTACTATAAGGTGACACTCTACCGGGATGGCAGTCGTGTCACTACGATCACGACCGATCAGACGAACCTGAACCTGTATCCGTATATGACACGGACCGGTGGATACTACTTCGAGGCCAGCAGCATACCGTATGGTACGAATCAGAGCGGCGGACAGGCTTCCCTCGGCATCCAGTCCGACAGCGTGATCATCACGGAGAGTCAGATCTCTTCAGGTTCCGGCCAGTATCCGAATGGCACGTATATCTTGAATCAGAACCAGAGTATCACAAACCTCTACGGCTCCGGCAGCACGAACACAGTGATCAGTACGAACGCTGCGAGCACAGGTGTCGATCTGTATAATTCTGGTACCTCCTATACCGTGTATAATGCAAACACCGGGCACACGAGCACCCTCCCGGGAGTCAATCTCGGCACCGGAACTACGACCGGGACGCAAACGCTCGGGACGGGAAACAACACGACCTATACGGTGTACGGCGATACGACGAACGGCAGCACACAGTCACAGGGCACGCTCAGCGGCAGCTGGTATAAGAGCGGTGGCAGCTGGTACTTCCGTACCGTGACCGGGCAGAACATGGCGAACACCTGGCTCCTCTGGCAGGATCACTACTATCGCTTCGATGCGAGCGGCCGCATGCTGACTGGCTTCTACACGGATACCAACGGTGCCACCTATTACCTCCGGGATTCTGGTGCGATGAAGGTCTCCTGGGCCGTGATCAACGGTGCATGGTACTACTTCAATCCGGCTGAAGGCCCATATTACGGTATGATGTTTAAAAACCAGATCGCCAACGTCGGACAGAAGACCTACTACTTCGATCATGACGGCCGCATGCGTACCGGCTGGGTCATCATGAAGGACAGCAGCAACCAGGACCAGTATTACTACTTCTATCCGAAGACCTCGGAAAACGACAGCAATTACGGTCACATGGCGAAGAGCACCACCGTCCTCGGCGGGTACACCATCGCCGCCGACGGCCACTGGGTACACTGACTTTGAATTAAAATCAGAAACATGAGCAACGGCGTGCCGGCA
>CABTMH010000160.1 GCA_902485915.1 uncultured Oribacterium sp.
ATTTTGCGTGAGCAAGGGTGGGCTCAATAATTTATAGCCATTCATACACTAACGATGGGCGGGCTCACGCAAAAGCGCTGCCGCCATTTAGTGCGACAGCCCCGTTTCTTTTTGTGCTCATATAGGAGCATCGCTCCCAATCGGGGCACGACTGTGCCCCGATTGCCCGATCATGCGTGCGACAGGAGTAGTGCGGAGCCGAGCATCGCTCCCAATCGGGGCACGACTGTGCCCCGATTGCACGATCAAGCGAGCGACAAGTGAGTAGTGCAGAGCCGGGCATCGCGCCCGATCCACAGCCGTCCCGCCGGGCGTCGCCACCGGCGTTCCGGGCCGTCTGCATTGCCCTCATGTTCTAATTAGGAAACATCGAAAAATTAATAGTTAAATCGTTGACGAATCTGCCCTCTATGATTTATATTAGCACGCGTAAAGAGTATTGAATCCTGTATACAAAATGGAAAAGATGGTAGAAAGAGGAGAAGATATGAGAGAAGAATGGAGAGGCTTTAAAACCGGACATTGGGTAAAGGACGTCAATGTTCGTTCATTCATCCAGGAAAATTACACCGCTTATGATGGTGATTCCAGCTTCCTTGCTGGTCCGACCGAAGCGACAGATAAGCTCTGGAACGAGGTTCAGGCACTTCAGAAGGAAGAGCGTGCAAAGGGCGGCGTGCTCGATATGGAGACGAAGGTCGTTTCCGGCATCACTGCTTACGGCGCAGCATATATCAACGAGGCAGAGAAGGATCTCGAGCAGGTCGTAGGTCTTCAGACCGATAAGCCGCTGAAGAGAGCATTCATGCCATACGGTGGTATCAAGATGGCAGAGCAGGCCTGCTCCACCTATGGTTACACACCGGATCCTGAGCTTCATAAGATCTTCACCGAGTACCACAAGACCCACAACCAGGGTGTTTTCGATGCGTACACACCGGAGATGATGAAGGCTCGTCATAACAAGATCCTCACGGGCCTTCCAGACACCTACGGCCGTGGCCGTATCGTCGGCGACTACAGAAGAGTGGCTCTCTACGGTATCGATTTCCTGATCCAGGAGAAGATGGCCGATTATGCGAACACTGGTGACGGTACCATGACCGATAACGTCATCCGCCAGAGAGAGGAGATCTCCGATCAGGTTCGTGCCCTCAAGCAGATGAAGGAGATGGCACAGAGCTACGGTTATGACATTTCTGTACCTGCGAAGAACGCGAAGGAAGCCGTTCAGTGGCTCTACTTCGGTTACCTCGCAGCGATCAAGACCCAGAACGGTGCTGCGATGTCTGTAGGCCGTGTATCTACCTTCCTCGATATCTACATCGAGCGTGACCTCAAGGAAGGCACCCTCACCGAGAAGGAAGCACAGGAGCTCATCGATCACTTCGTTATGAAGCTTCGTATGGTCAAGTTCGCACGTATCCCGTCCTACAACCAGCTCTTC
>CABTMH010000161.1 GCA_902485915.1 uncultured Oribacterium sp.
AAACATACAAGAGGTTATTATAGTCTGTTTTAGATGTATGAAAGAATAAATGCTACTTGTGTAAGAGTAAATGCAACTTCCAATTAGAGGAGTAGCATTTCGGATTTCAATTTTGGTTTATAGCCATAGAACGCCTGCGGGTTTCGTATGCCTACTATAAATGATAAGATAGAGGCACCGAGATAGAGGTTTATTTTCAAGGATGAATCAGATTTCGGGAAGAACGACGGAGCATAATTGTGAAAAGATCAGATAAGGAAAAGCTGCAAAAGGAACTTGATCCCGCGTGTGAATCCCTTTTTTGATGAACGAACTGGAGACTTGCTATGGATTTAGTCTTACCTACAGATTCTATCTATAAAAACTCGCTGGATACGGGCAAGTTCGCGCGTATGCTGGATGATCCGTCGCAGTGCTATAAGTTTTACTGGCTGGAGGCGATTCTTAACCTCATGACGACGACCGATGGAGACTTGAGTTTCGAGCAGATCATCGATGAGATGATCTGCGACGCGTGGTATACCGTGACGCGCTACAAGCTTCATCTAGGGCCGACGATTCGCGGGAAATGTGAGAACTCGCTCGAGCATGCGATCAATGTCATCAATCAGGACACGCAGCTTTCGTATGCGTCATCGAAGGATGAAATCATGCATGCCATACGGGAAAACGCAGTAGCCATCAGGAGTGATAAAAACACGCTGACACTGAATGTTCCGTATCGCCTCTTATCGTCCTTCCTCGACGAAATCGGCGGTAGCAACCGCTTATGGCATCGATCGAAGCAGCTGATTCAGTACATCGAGCTCCTGAATGAAGATGAACCGCTTCCGTACATCATCCTCGATGGGAAAAATCTGGAGAAGAAAATCCGCATTCATCCGGACTGGCGTCGGCTGATCCTCGATCACTATCCGATCATAAAAGGCTGGATTCAGATGAAGAAGGTGCGTTTTCTTCAGGACCGCAATCCGGGTGTACCGGGCATCATCTATAAGCTGGTACCGGAGAGCGAGAACGTGCGTAAGCTATCGCACGCGAAGGCGCTCTGGAAGGAGGTGGCAGAAGTCCTTGCGACACCGATTCATGACATCTATTCCGGTTGTGAAATCGAGGTTTCGAAGAGCGACCTCGACCATTTCGTACCCTGGTCTTTCGTCGCCAATGATGAGCTGTGGGACCTGATCCCGATGGAGCGTCGGCTGAATTCCAGTAAGAACAATCGCCTCCCGGAGTGGGATCTCTATTTCGGAAACATGGCGAAGCTCCAGTATCAGATGTACGAAACGGTGTTTGCCTATGAGAAGGTGCAGAAGAACTTCGAGAAGTGTCGCCGAGATAACCTGAATGCGCTGTGGGCGGTCGAGAATCTGTATATTCGGGGAAATACCGAAGAGCAGTTTACGAACATCCTCGAGCATAATCTGCGACCGGTATATGACGCTGCGAAGCTACAGGGATATGGCTTGTGGAAATACACAGATTATGTGATTATCCGGTAACGAAATGTGGAAAAGTATGAACGAGAAAGCTAGGACGATAGAGTATTACGATGATCCGGCGCATGCGTATGCGGATCTGACGGTGGATGCCGATATGCGCGCGATCTACGCACGTTTTCAGAGATATCTTCCATCGGGTGCGGCTGTACTGGATGCCGGCTGCGGAAGCGGACGGGACAGTCTTCATTTTCTGAAGTCAGGCTATGCAGTTACCGCCATCGATGCATCGCAGGAGATGTGTGGATATGCATCGCGACTTCTGCAGCAGGAGGTGCGGCAGCTCCGCTTTCAGGAGCTCGATTATGAAGCGTGCTTCGATGCCATCTGGGCCTGCGCCTCGCTTCTCCATGTACCGGAAACGCAGCAGGGAGAGGTGTTCCGTCGTCTCATGCGTGCACTGGTGCCGGGCGGCGTGCTCTACGCTTCGTGGAAGTACGGTGTGACGGAGCGCATCGAAGCGGCCAGCGGCCGACTGTTCTGCGACATGACAGAGCAGAGGGCAGAAGCATTGGCCCAGAGCACAGCTGGTGTACGAATCGAAGAGTGCTGGGTGTCCGAGGATGTACGCGCGGATCGGCGGAGCCAGCAGTGGCTGAACGTCGTGTTTCGAAGGGGAACCTGTGAATATGCAGATTTA
>CABTMH010000162.1 GCA_902485915.1 uncultured Oribacterium sp.
GACAACGATAAACGGGATCAGAAAATAGTAACCCCAACGGTTGTACTGTACAACCTTACTCGGTTTTTTCTTCATAATCTGCAGCCTTTCTGGATTTTGAAGGTAAAAATGCCCACCCGGCCTCTCTACCGGGCGGGCACCTCTTACCCATAAAGCCTTTTCAGTGATGCATGTTTCAGGATTTCGTCCGCTGAATTCTGTCCTTCGACTCAGATTCCAGCATCCTATCCTTCAAATCATGCTCTGTGATGAAACTTCAGGTTTCTCTGATGCGTATGTCGATTAGTGTGAAAGCTCCGGATACTTCTCCTCAACTGCAGTGTAGAAGAGGTTCAGTGCATCGTCGTAGGAAGCATTGCCATCGAAGTAGTTCTTCATCGCGTTCTGGAACTCCTCGTTGCAGCCCTGATCGTAGTTGGTCATGTTGGAAAGGTCGATCTTATCTGCACCTGCACAGAAGAGCTCGAGCGGGTTCTGTCCACCCAGTACCTTGAATGCATAGGAGTCATCCTTTGCAGCAGCTTCCATCGCCGGCTTGTTGTTTACGAAATCACTATCCTTCTTTACGATGTCGGTCATGATCTGCTCGTTGGTGGTGAGCTGTCTCATGATGTCGGCAACGAGTGTAGGGTTATCGGTTCCCTTCGCTGCACAGATCCATGTGCCGCCCCAGTAGAAGCCCTGCGGTCCTTCAACAGCACCCCAGCCGCCCTGGTTTGCGATCGATCCATCCGTATCTGCAGCCATCGAGAAGTTGATGAGCCATGCCGGTCCGAAGTAGCAGAATACCTTACCATCCGGATAGAAGCCCTTATTCCAGTCATCGGACCAGAGCTCGTATGTCTTCGTCTCACCTGCATCAACGAGTGCCTTCGAATCGTCTACCCATTTCTTGATGTTGTCATCGATGGTGATCTTGCCATCCGTTACCCACGGAGTGGTGACGTTGTTCGAGTATACACGGTAGGAGTCATTCACCGAAGAGGTGATGGTATAGCCGCCATCCTTCATCTTCTTCGCAGTCTCGTTAAAGGTATCCCAGTCCTTTACGGCTGCCTGTACATCTGCAGGATCATCGGAGCCGAGCACATCCTTCGCCGCCTGACGGTTGTAGATCAGCACGCCCGGGCAGCCCTGCCATGAAACACCACGGAGATTGCCATCGCCATCGGTCACCACGTCCTTCGTGTACTGATACTGATTCTTGAGCTCATCCTCTGTGAGGCCGAGATCCTTGACCGGAACGGTAACCTCAACATCAGAATCTACATACTTCTTTGCGTAATCGGCCTCCACCAGGAAGAGATCCACCTTGTTGTCTGCAGAAGCGTTCTCGTTCTCCGGAAGTACGGTATCGAGATTATTCTGATATGCGTTATCATCGGACGGTGTGATGGTCCACTTCACGGTCACATCACCGATCTTACCGGTGGTACCATCGACGGCCTCATATCCTGGATAGTGGTCGGTGAGTCTCGACTTGAACTCCTCGTTCCAGCACTGGATGTTAAGTACCTTACCCTCATCAGAAGCTGCTTCGGTCGCCGCCTCCGTGGCTGCCTCGGTCGCTGCTGTAGTGGTCTCTGCCTTCGTCTCTGCAGGTGCAGCGGTCGTCGCTGCAGGCTGTGATGATCCACAGGCTGCCAGTGATGCAACGGTCATCGTCGCAACAGTCGTCATACTAAGCCAACGTTTAACATTCTTTTTCATTATTGAGTCCTCCCTCAAAAAAGATTCTTATAATCAAAGTATCATCGGATACTTCATGTACGTTTTTACGTGCCTGTATTTCGTCTGATCCGTCCAATGCTTCCGGCTGAACATCATCACGCGTCTTCACGTTTCTTCAGCTCTGCGCTATGCTTCTTCCCGAAGGTCCTTTACGCTGTGTCCCGGCAGAAGCTTACCTCTGATCATGATCTGCTCTGCGGTGCAGCTGTCCTTCTCTTCGATCTCCTCGACGAGCTTTCGTGCGGACTGATGACCGATGCCGATGGAGTCCTGGAAGTAGGTCGTGAGCTTCGGGCGAAGCACCTGGGAAAGATTGATGCCATCATAGCCGGTGATGCTGATGTCCTCCGGAATCCGAAGACCCATCTTCTCAAGCTCGGTCAGCGCTCCGAGCGCTGCGTAATCATCCGGACACATCAGGATGGTCGGTGGCTCTGGAAGTGCCATGAGCTCGCGTACCGCCTCCGCGGTTCTCTTCGTATCATGGAAGGCTCCGACCTTCTCATACATCGGATTCAGCTCGACACCGAACTCCTTCAGTGCTCTCCGGAATCCATTCAGTCGCTTCTTCGTAACCATGGTCATCTCACCATGGATGAGACCGATTCTACGATGGCCCATCTCCAGCACGTACTTCGTCAGCTCGTACTGGCCTTCGATGTTATCGGACATCACCGCACTCTTATCGTTAAATGGATAATCGATGGTGACGGTCGGGATCTCGCTGTTTACGAGTTCCACCACCTGCGGAGATGTGAACTCCACACTGGCGATCAGGACGCCATCACAGTTTCTGTAGCGTGCATGCTCCAGGAAGCTTGCCTTCGTCCCGGCGATGGTATCTGAGATAAAGGTCACATCGTAGCCCAGCGTTTCGAAGGTTTCCTTCGCACTGTTCAGAATCGCAGCGAAGTACTCATGGGTGAGTCCTGAGTTTGTTTCGTCTACAAACAGGACACCGATATTATGAGAACGGTTGGTTTTTAACTGCCGCGCTGCTATATTCGGAAGATAGTGCATTTCCTTCGCTGCTGCCCGGATCCGCTCTGCGGTCTGTGGATTGATATCAGAATATCCATTCAGTGCCTTACTGACGGTCGCCGGTGAAACACCCAGCGCTTTCGAAATGTCTTTAATCGTTACCATACTGCTGATTCATCTTTCCTTTCGGATGCCCCCCTGGCCGAAATTACTTTTCTTTCGTTTCGTCACTCGGATTTGCCATCCGAAATCCTTTTCGCATTTTCATTCTAAATCGATTTCGCTTTCTTGTAAACAGCTAGTATTTCACAGATATTCGAGTGTGTTTTTGTACGAAATACACATTTCGTTGATTTTTTCGACCGTCCTATTTACAACTTTTGCCACAGAAAATATAATTGTTTGTAGCGAAAACGTATTCGTAAATACGTTCATTTCAGTCTGCATTTTTCGTCTTTTAAGAACGATGGTAAAATGACAGTTTTCAATATGTAGAAGGAGGCTTTTATGAAATTCGGTCATTTCGATGACGCACAGCGAGAATATGTCATCACGACTCCGAAGACCCCTCTCCCATGGATCAACTACCTCGGGTCCCGGGACTTCTTCAGTCTCATCTCGAACACGGCAGGAGGCTACTCCTTCTATAAGGATGCGAAGCTCCTGCGTCTCACCCGCTACCGTTATAACAACTGTCCGCTCGACCAGGGTGGCCGCTACTACTATATCAAGGATGGCGACAGCATCTGGAATCCAGGCTGGCAGCCGACCCAGACCGCGCTGGATTCTTATGAGTGCCGTCATGGTCTCGGTTATACGGTCATCACAAGCCGTAAAAATCAGCTCGAGGCGAAGCTCGAAGCCTTCGTGCCGGTGGACGACGCCTGTGAGATCAACCGCATCACGCTGCGAAATGATAGTGTTGCGGCCAGAAGCATTGACCTCTTCAGCTTCGTCGAGTTCTGTCTCTGGAACGCGCAGGACGATCAGACGAACTTCCAGCGGAACTTCTCGACGGGCGAGGTCGAGGTGATCGGCAGCACGATCTACCATAAGACAGAGTATCGCGAGCGTCGGAATCACTATGCGGTATTCTCCGTCAACAGACCGGTCGCCGGCTTCGATACGAGCCGTGACGCCTTCATCGGTGTCTACAACGGCTTCCATAATCCGGAGGCCGTGCTCGCCGGCGAGAGTCGCAACTCCATCGCCCATGGCTGGCAGCCGATCGGCTCGCATCATCTGAAGGTCGAGCTCGCACCAGGCGCATCTGAGAGCTTCATCTTCGTGCTCGGCTACTGTGAGAATCCGGTCGACGAGAAGTGGGAAGCGCCGGGCATCATCAATAAGAAGCCGGCAGAGAAGCTCCTCGCGAAGTACCAGACGGATGCCCAGGTGGACGCTGCGCTCGCAGCGCTGAAGGCATACTGGGATGGTCTCCTCAGTAGCTATACGGTACACAGCAGCGATGAGAAGCTGAACCGCGTCGTCAATATCTGGAACCAGTATCAGTGCATGGTGACCTTCAACATGTCCCGCTCGGCGTCCTACTTCGAGAGCGGCATGGGCCGTGGCATGGGCTTCCGCGACAGCTGTCAGGACCTGCTCGGCTTCGTGCATCTGATTCCGGCCCGCGCCCGTGAGCGTATCCTCGATATCGCGAACACGCAGCTTCCGGATGGCTCCTGCTATCATCAGTATCAGCCGCTCACGAAGAAGGGCAATGCTGACATCGGTGGCGGTTTCAACGATGATCCACTCTGGCTGATCGCCTGCACACACGCCTATCTCGCGGAGACCGGCGACTTCTCGATCCTCGATGAGGCCTGCGCCTGGGATTCGGATTTCACGGAGGCGAAGCCGCTCATGGAGCATCTGCGCCGCAGCTTCCACTTCACGCTTACGCATAAAGGGCCGCACCAGCTGCCGCTCATCGGACGTGCCGACTGGAACGACTGTCTGAACCTGAACTGCTTCTCTGAGGAGCCGGGTGAGAGCTTCCAGACGACGGGACCATCCGAGGGTCCGGTCGCGGAATCGGTCTTCATCGCCGGTATGTTCGTGAAGTACGGAAAGGAATATGCGGATATCTGCCGTCATATCGGTCTCTGTGAGGAGGCCGCCACCGTCGATCAGGAAGTCGCCGCGATGGTCGAGGCCGTCGAGACCGCTGGCTGGGACGGCGAGTGGTTCATCCGTGCCTTCGATGCATACTCGAATCCGGTGGGCTCTCACGTCTGTGAGGAGGGCCAGATCTTCATCGAGCCGCAGGGCATGTGCGTCATGGCCGGCATCGGTGTCGAGGATGGCAAGGCCGCAACGGCACTCGCATCCGTAGAGAAGCGCCTCGAGTGCACGTACGGTATCGTACTAAACCAGCCGGCGTACACACGGTATCACGTGGAGCTCGGTGAGATCTCCTCCTATCCGCCTGGATATAAGGAGAACGCCGGCATCTTCTGCCATAATAATCCATGGATCGCCGCTGCAGAGACGATGATCGGACACGGTAATCGTGCCTTCGAGGTCTTTAAGAAGACCTGTCCGATCTATCTCGAGGACATCTCCGAGATTCACCGCACGGAGCCGTATGTCTACTGCCAGATGGTGGCCGGACGCGACGCTGCGACCCCGGGCGAAGGCAAGAACAGCTGGCTCACCGGTACCGCTGCCTGGACCTTCACCTGCATGAGCCAGTACATCCTCGGCATCCAGCCGAGCCTGGACGGCCTCCGCATCGACCCGTGCATCCCGGATACACTCGAGCACTACACCATCGATCGACTCTACCGTGGCGTCCACTACCACATCACAATCGATAACCACGCGCACGCCGAGAAGGGCGTCGCCTCCATGACGGTGGATGGCGCTCCGGTCACCGGTAACATCATCCCGCTGGGACTCCATGGTGACCACCACGACATCGTCGTGACCTTAGGGTAGGACTGCGCAGATCAATGTGTTTGATGCAGATGGCGAACTGATCCGTCGGGACCTTAGGGCAGGACTGCGCGCCCACCATATAAATGTCATTCGTTTATCATTCATTTTAAAGTTACTGTTCACTCTTGTACTGATCATGCAGGGGGCCGGAAGGGTCCCCTGCATGAAACCAGCAGATGAGTAAACAGTGACTTTTTTAAATTTCTGATGATTTTCATCAAGATTACTGTATTGACGCTCGGAACGGAACTCCTTAAAATGAGGGACTGTCAGCTCTCTTTCTTTAGAAGATGGCATGGTCTGCATCCGTATCGGATATTCCGGGAAACACCCCCTTATGGCATCCTGTACGCTTGCATCTCCTGAAAAGACATCCAGAAAGAACTCCATCACAGCATAGGAAAATCAGGTAGTTTATGAGTAAGAGTAAAGTTCAGAGTATGACGTCGGGTTCCCCGCTTCGTCTGATTCTCGTTTTTATGGTTCCGCTTCTGCTCGGAAATCTCTTCCAGCAGTTCTACAACATCGTGGATGCGATGATCGTCGGACGCCTGCTCGGTGCGGATGCACTCGCAGCGGTCGGCTCCAGCTCGAGCGTCCAGTTCCTCGTCCTCGGCTTCTGCATGGGCAGCTGCGCCGGCTTCGGTATCCCGGTGTCGCAGCGCTTCGGTGCAGAGGATATGCAGGGGCTTCGCTCCTACGTCTATCACAGCATCGTGGTGACCACCGTGATCGCCGTCGTGCTGACAGCATTGACCGCACTCTTATGCCCGCTCATCATGCATATCATGCAGACGCCGGCCGATATCTACGAGGACGCATATCAGTATCTGCTGATTATCTTCCTCGGGATTCCCTTCACCCTGCTGTACAACCTGCTGTCGAGCCTCCTGCGTGCGGTCGGAAACTCGAAGGCACCGTTTATCTTCCTTGCAATTTCGACCTTTCTGAATGTATTTCTCGATCTCTTCTGCATCGCCGTTCTCAAGCTCGGCTGTGCTGGTGCCGCACTTGCGACGATTACAGCGCAAGCGCTGAGCGGCATCGCCTGTCTCGTATATATCATCCGCTGCATGCCGGTGCTGCATCCAGAGCGCGCCGACTGCCACTGGAACCACACCGTCGCCCGCAACCTCGTCATCATGGGCGTGCCGATGGGCCTCCAGTATTCCATAACCGCGATCGGCTCGATGGTCATGCAGTCCGCAAACAACGGTCTCGGCTCCATCTATGTTTCCGGTTTCACGGCCGGCACGAAGGTGAAACAGCTCATGCTCTGTCCTTTCGATGCCGTGTCCACCGCGATGGCGACCTTCGTCGGCCAGAACATGGGCGCGCATAAGATGGATCGTGTGAAGCAGGGCATCCGTGTGACACTGGTTCTAGCGGTCGGCTATGGTCTCGTCGCCGGCCTCATCATGAACGTCGCCGGTCACTTCCTCGGCAGCCTTTTCGTCGATTCATCCAATGTCTCGGTGATCGACGCTGCTGCCCGGTACATGAGCGCGCTCGGCATCCTCTACTGGATGCTCGCCATCCTCGACGTAACGCGCTACGCGATTCAGAGCCTCGGCTTCAGTGCACTCTCCGTCATCAGTGGTGCCCTCGAGATGGTCGCACGCAGCCTCGTCGCCACGATCTTCGTCCCGCTTTTCGGCTATACTGCCATCTGCTGGACGGATCAGGCCGCCTGGCTCGCTGCCTGCGCCTACCTCATCCCGATGCTGCTGCATCTGATTCACAAGACAGAACAGGAACAGCGAAATGTCGTTACTGTTCACTAGCCAGCTGGATTCAGGCAGGGGGCCGGAGGGGGCGGCAACGGAGGCACAGAACTCCGTTGCCGCCCCCTTCGGCTCCCTTTGATCAGTACACGTGTGAACAGCAACAAAAAATGAGCCCCACCGGAAAACCGGTGGGGCTTTCTATAGGGCAAATGCATCGTGGGAAATGCATCGCTGTCAGATGTTATGCCTGCGTCTGCTTCAGAGAAAGCTTACTCGACGATCGCGCCGGAGTCGGCGGAGTGTACGAGCTTCGCGTACTTCTTCAGGTAACCGGTGAGGTTGCGCTGCTCGCGTACCTTCATGGTCTTCTTCCGCTCCTCGAGCTCCTCGTCGGAAACCTCGAGGTTGATGGCGTAGTTCGGGATGTCGATCTTAATCTTATCGCCATCCTTCACGTATGCGATGGTACCACCGGCCTGCGCCTCCGGGGAAACATGTCCGATGGCTGCACCACGGGATGCGCCGGAGAAACGTCCGTCGGTGATGAGGGATACAGTCGTATCGAGCTTCATGCCGGCGATGGCAGAGGTCGGTCCGAGCATCTCACGCATACCAGGTCCGCCGGCCGGACCCTCATAGCGGATCACGACGCAGTCACCCGGCTTGATCTTACCGCCGTAAATCGCAGCGATGGCGTCTTCCTCGGAGTCGAAGCAGCGCGCGGTGCACTCATTGACCATCATCTCCGGTGCGACGGCCGAACGCTTGACGATAGAGCCGTTCGGTGCCAGGTTACCATAGAGAACGGCGAGACCGCCCTCCTTCAGATATGGATGATCGAATGGGCGGATGACCTCCGGATCGCGATTCACGCTGTTTTTCGTCGCTTCACCGATGGTCTCACCGAGCACGGTCATGCAGTCTCTATGGATCAGGCCATGCTCATCGAGCTCGTGGATCACCGCATAGATGCCGCCGGCATCCATGAGGTCCTGCATGTGGTGGTGACCCGCCGGTGCCAGGTGGCAGAGGTTCGGGGTACGATCCGAAATCTCGTTGATCTTATGAAGATCAAACGGAACGCCTGCCTCATGCGCGACGGCCATCAGATGAAGCGCCGTGTTGGTGGAGCAGCCGAGGGCCATATCGGTGGTCAGGCAGTTCTCGATCGCATCTGCGGTGATGATGTCACGCGGACGGATGTTCTGCTCGAGCACCTTCATCACCTGCATGCCGGCCATCTTCGCGAGACGGATACGCTCGGAATACACGGCCGGGATGGTGCCGTTGCCCGGAAGTGCCATGCCCAGTACCTCACAGAGGGAGTTCATGGAGTTCGCAGTGAACATACCGGAGCAGGAGCCACAGGTCGGACAGCAGGTATTCTCGATGTCGAGGACACCCTTCTCATCCATGAGACCAGCCTTGAACGCACCGACCGCCTCAAACGCGGTATTCAGGTCACGCTTATGAAGGGACAGCATCGGCCCACCGGATACGAAGACGGATGGCAGATTCAGACGGCAGGCTGCAAGCAGCATGCCCGGCACGATTTTATCGCAGTTCGGGATGAAGACGAGCGCGTCCAGCGCATGGCCACTCGCCATACACTCGATGGTGTCGGTAATCAGCTCTCTCGAAGAAAGAGAGAAATGCATGCCATCATGACCCATCGCGATACCGTCGCAGACAGCGATCGTGTTAAACTCGAGCGGTGTACCGCCGGCCATCAGGATACCATCCTTCACCGCGCGGGAAATCTGCTGCAGGTGCTCATGACCCGGAACGACCTCGGTGAATGAATTGACGACACCGATCAGCGGACGACGGATCTGCTCGTCCGTCAGGCCATCGGCCTTCAGAAGTGAACGATGCGGGGTATGTTCGATGCCCTTCTTAACTACATCACTACGCATAAAATGCCTCCTAATTTCGCTATACCATACTACAGTTTCTACTTATTTTATCAGCTTCAGGTC
>CABTMH010000163.1 GCA_902485915.1 uncultured Oribacterium sp.
CCATATAATAAAAGATTGCAGCTGGAGCGATTCTGAGTGAAATGGAGCATTTATGTTCCATTTCACTCAGAATCGCTCCAGCTGGCCAAGGCACGAAGTGCCTCGGCCGACCTTATCGAGGCTTTTCGAAGAAAAGTCGAGATGAGGTGCAAGCATTCTATGAATATAACGGAGATTTCTATGTACGAAGGATTTTTACCGGTCAACCGGGAGGATATGCTGGAGCGTGGCTGGACACAGCCGGATTTCGTCTATGTGATGGGGGACGCCTATGTGGACCACTCCAGCTTCGGGCCCGCCATCATCTCCCGTGTGCTCGAGGCACACGGCTATAAGGTCGCGATGCTGCCACAGCCGGACTGGAACGATCCTTCGTCCGTGATGGAGTTCGGGGAGCCGAGACTCGGCTTCCTCGTGTCCGGCGGCAACATGGATTCCATGGTGAATCACTACACCGTCGCGAAGCATCATCGAAAGACCGACTCCTATACACCGGGCGGCGTCATGGGAAAGCGTCCGGACCGTGCAGTGACGGTCTACTGTAATCTGATCCGGAAAAGCTATAAGCATACCCCGATCATCATCGGCGGTATCGAGGCGAGTCTGCGTCGGCTCGCACACTATGACTACTGGTCCGACCGCGTACGCCGTTCCGTGCTCCTCGACAGTGGTGCCGACCTTCTGTCCTACGGTATGGGCGAGCACAGCATCGTTGAGATCGCAGATGCCCTAAACTCCGGTCTCGAGGTGAAGGACATCACCTGGATCTCCGGTACCGTCTATAAAACACGCTACGAGGATGAGATCTACGATGCCATCCGCCTCCCGGACTATGAGGAGATCACCAGCGATAAGCGGAAGTACGCGGAGAGCTTCGCCATCCAGTACCGGAACACAGATCCGATCATCGCGAAGCGTATCTACGAGTGCTACGATGGGGCGATGTTCGTCGTGCAGAACCCGCCGGCGGCGCCGCTCACCCAGCTCGAGATGGATGATGTCTACTCGCTTCCGTTCATGCGTGCATGGCATCCGATGTACGATGCGGCGGGCGGCATTCCGGCCTTCGGTGAGATCAAGGAAAGCATCACCCAGGCCCGCGGCTGCTTCGGCGAGTGCAATTTCTGCGCCCTCACCATGCATCAGGGGCGGATCGTGCAGTGCCGTTCTCACGAAAGTGTCCTCGAGGAGGCGAAGGAGATCACGCAGGATAAGGAGTTCAAGGGCTACATCTTCGATGTCGGTGGTCCGACCGCCGAGTTCCGTGGACCATCCTGCGATAAGCAGCTCACGAAGGGCACCTGTGTCGGCCGCAAATGTCTCTGGCCAGAGCCGTGTAAGAACCTGAAGGTCGATCACAGCGACTATGTAAAGCTGCTCCGCGAAGTGCGTTCGCTGCCGGGGGTGAAGAAGGTCTTCATCCGATCCGGCTTCCGCTTCGATTACCTCATGGCGGATCCGAATAAGGAGTTCCTCCGTGAGATCTGCCAGTATCACGTCTCTGGACAGATGCGTGTAGCACCAGAGCACGTTTCCGACGGGGTACTGAAGGAGATGGGCAAGCCGAAGGTCGACGTCTACAACAGCTTCGTGAAGGAATTTGAGAAGATCAACCACGAGCTCGGACTCCGGCAGTATATCGTACCGTACCTCATGTCCAGTCACCCGGGCTCCACACTGAAGGACGCCATCAAGCTTGCGGAGTACATTCGTGATATGGGCTATATCCCGGAGCAGGTGCAGGATTTCTACCCGACCCCGGGCACCGTTTCGACGACCATGTACTACACCGGCCTCAACCCACTCACGATGGAGAAGGTCTATGTACCGCGGAATCCGCACGAAAAGGCAATGCAGCGGGCCCTCATCCAGTACCGGAACCCGGAGAACTACGAGCTCGTGAAGGAAGCCCTCCTCCGGGAGCACCGCGAAGACCTCATCGGCTTCGACCCGAGCTGCCTCATCCGCCCGCGGAAGACCACGAAAACCTTCGCTGGAAATAGTCGCCGGCACAACGATCGAAAACGGTCTTAACTGTTCAGATAAGGCCCGGAGTGTCAGCAGCAAAAGCCATACGCAGAGACCGTGTGAAATCAAGCCGGGTTCCCTTAGCGGCACTAGGCCTCTGCCTGAATCGTAAAAAATGTAAAGTTTTAGTAAGAAAATCACGGGGCTTCCTGTGGTAAGATAAGGATACATTTTATCCGGGAGAGCTTTATGAGACATCTTTTTTGTCGAAACCGTATCGTCGCCGGACTCCTGATCGCTACCCTCAGTACGACCAGCCTGTCCACCACCGCGCTGGCCGACAGCAGCACCTTCGTGGAAATCACGGATGCGGGGCCGCTCGCAGCGTCGGCCGCTGCCGGCGTCCAGAACACAGGTGCAGAGACTGCCACGACGACGGAAACCGCTGCGTCCGTCAACAGCGCAGGCGCACAGGTCGTGCAGGGCACCGATGCCATGAGCACCCTGACCGGCCTCACCGGTCCGACAGGCACCGCGGCAGGCACAGCGAACCAGACGGTGTCGACGACCGCAGACAGTGCCGCTCTGGCGGCTGCCGCCAACCAGGCAGCGGCTTCTGCACAGCAGAACAGCACGGCAGCCACAAATCAGACCGCGCAGAGTTCAGCTACTGCACAGGCAGCGGCTTCCGCGCAGCAGAGCACACAGACCATCGCCGCGGCGACACAGCAGACGACGAATTATTTCCAGCAGCCGTCCAAGGGCTTCCTGCGGACCGCGATGACCCTGAAGCCGGAGGTGAACGCGAACTTCGCGATCCTCGTCGATGCAGATGCCGGCCTGGTGGTCGCTGAGAAGAACGGCAGCGCGAAGATGTATCCGGCGTCCATGACGAAGGTCATGACCCTGCTGGTGGCCTGTGAGCACATCACGGATCTCAGTG
Source organism: uncultured Oribacterium sp. (assembly GCA_902485915.1). Lineage (GTDB taxonomy): Bacteria > Bacillota > Clostridia > Lachnospirales > Lachnospiraceae > Oribacterium. The sequence goes on from CABTMH010000163.1 coordinate 2,912, forward strand.
AAAAGCTCGAGATCACCCAGGACATCGTCGACTATGTCAAGAAGGAGGGGGCATCAAACTGTGGCTTCAAGGCGGGCGAGCAGGTGACGATGCTGGATCTCCTCTATGGCCTCATCCTCCCGAGTGGTGCGGATGCCGCCCTCGCCCTCGTGCGCCGCATCGCCGGCTCCGAGGAGCAGTTCGTGGCTCTCATGAATCAGAAGGCACAGCAGCTTGGTATATCCGCCACGACGCACTTCACAAACTGCACCGGACTGTATAACGATAACCACTACTCGACAGCAGAAGATATGGCCATCATCATGCGGGCTGCAGCGCAGAACAGTGTCGCTGCCACGATCCTCACGACACGAAGCTACACGACACAGGCGAACAACAAGCGAACCACGGGGCTCAGCTTCTCGAACCTCTTCCTGAAGCGGATCGATACACAGACGACCGGCGGGCAGGTGAACTTCGCGAAGACCGGCTACGTCGCGAAGGCCGGCAACTGTGCGGTTTCCTACTTTACCGCCGCCTCCGGACGCCACTACATCTGCGTCACCGGAAAAACCTCCGGCGCATGGAACGTTGTATCCGCTCATGCCGCCCTGTACAGCCAGTACGCGAAATAGCATATTGAAATAGATACATAAATACTTTTTATAAGCCCTGGTTCATTCGCTGAACCAGGGCTTATAATATAATTATGAATCTTGAGACCGTGAAATTGTGATAACAGATTGGAGGTGAAATAATGATTGTTTATCATGGCAGTGATCAGATCGTGGAGCAGCCTGTGTTTGGTGCAGGCAAAGAAGATAATGATTATGGGACAGGTTTCTATTTGACAGAAGATAAAGATAAAGCAAATGCATGGGCAGTGGTAAATGGAACTGAAAATGCATACTGTAACGCATATGAGCTTCCGATGGAGGAACTGAATGTACTCCATCTGGATGACTATGGCGTTCTGACGTGGATTGCGGAAGTGACAGCGCATCGCGGAGTGATCGATGAAGATACATTTTATATCGCTGAAAAGCTGGTTGATATGTATAAAATTGACACCGCAGAATATGATGTCATCATAGGGTATCGTGCAGATGACAGCTATATCAAAGTCATCGATTCCTTTTTGAAAAATCAGCTGACAGCAGATGAAGTTGAACGTTTCTTTAGAAAAGCAGAGTTGGGAGAGCAGGTTTTTATAAAAAGTCAAAGAGCTTTTCAATCTGTAAAGTTTATAGGATATGAACCTGTAGTGGAGACGATTCAGTATCAGGATTATGATGCACAGGCCAGAAGAGAAGTAGAATCTTTTCTTAATAACCGTCGAAAGGCGATTCAGCTTGATGGATTTCGTCCGAACGGCATGACCGTGCAAGATGTTCTAAAGAAAAAATACGAGTATGACCGTACATATAGATACTATCATCTGAATGAAAATAAACCGATGAAATATCGGGTGAACAGAAGCCTGAAGTCTGAGCAAAAAACAGATGACTATGCTTATGACAGATTTTACTTAAGCGGTATCATGAAATTGACACGCTTTTTATTTCATGAATTCATTAAATCCGGCCATGATTTTTATGGAGCCGTAAAACTATATATGGAGAAGTCTCCGATTCGCTTGAAGATGGATCAGGGTAGCTGGTCGGCGTTAAATAAAGGAATCAGGCAGCTCTATCATTCGGTAGATATAGAAACGGTACCTCCAAACACAAATAATTATATGGATGGGATTCTGTCAGACTGGATGGCAGATGTGTACACCTATATGCAGTGGCGTTATCGCCTTTCATCGGCGGTGCTGGTTCGAATTCTCCCACCGGAACTTTTGGGTGAAGCCTATTATCCTTTACACGAAACCGGATTAAGTGTAGCTTGTGAAAAATTATATATGAAATATTTTGCAATCGTGAATAAAAATACAATAGAGTGAGGAATGGACGAATGTCCGGGAGGCAGCTATGAGCGATATTTTACGGGATCTCGTGGAGCCGGCAGAGCTCGTCGCGATCAGCGTCGGCGGTGAATCGGTTCAGTTCAAGGTGGAGAAGGGCCTTAGCATCGGGCGGCGACGTCTGTTCGGTCGCAGAAACCAGGCCGAGATCGCGCTCGAGTACCCTTTCCTCGCACATACGCAGGGAAAGCTCACCCACTATCTCGGCGAGTGGCACTACGAGAATCTGACGAATGCCAACACGACGAGCATCAACGGTGTTGCGCTGCCGAAGGGAGAGGATCGCCTGCTTCAGAACGGCGACATTATCCGCATCCAGAAGGCGGGCGAGCAGCTGATTCTCGTGTTCCTGCTCCGTTTCGACGGTGAGCTCGTCTGGAAGAAGCTGCCGCTCCGGAAGGAGCAGTCGGTTTACCATATCTACAGCCATGTCGGGCGAGGCCTCTCATCTCCTGAAGTGGACAGCCTGGAGAAGCCGGATGAGCACCATGCGCTGATCCGCTACATCTACGGTCACTGGCAGGTGGAGGATGTGCAGACCGAGCGTGGCGTCTATGTCAATCAGAAGCGTGTCGATGGTGTCATGGTTCTCTCGCCGAACGACGTCATCAACATCGGTGATACCGTCTTTTATTTCGCCGGCGATTATCTCGCGTACAACCACACAACCTTCCGGAATCACGATCTCCAGATCCACATCGATAATCGCTCGGTCGGCAGCTTTCTGAAGCGTCGGCTGCTCCTGAAGGACATCAAGCTCAGCATCGAGCCGGGCAGCATGGTGCTGATCCTCGGCGGTTCCGGCTCCGGGAAGACGACCTTCATCAATGCCGTCACCGGCTATGAAAAGGCCCATGCGGAGATAAAGCAGGGCGACCTCGACGTCTATGAGGACTACTCCCGAATGAAATATGAGATTGGTATGGTGCCGCAGCAGGAGCTTCTGCGTGGCGATGATACCGTCATCATGACCCTGACAAATGCGGCACAGATGCGCCTCCCGGAGGGCACACCGACTGCAGAGCGGAAAAAGCGGGTTGAGGAAGTCCTCGCGCTCTTCGGACTGACACCGGTGAAGGATGAGCTGGTCGATAAGCTCTCCGGCGGGCAGCGGAAGCGCTTAAGTATCTGCGTTGAATTCATCTCAAACCCAAGTCTCTTCGTCCTCGACGAGCCGGATTCCGGTCTCGACGGTGTCATGGCACGTGATCTCATGGAGCAGCTTCGGAAGATCGCGAATCAGCAGAAGATCGTCATGGTGATCACCCATACGCCGGACCGTGTCATCGATCTCTTCGATAAGGTCATCGTCCTCGCAAAGAACAGTCAGCATACCGGACAGCTCGCCTTCTATGGAACGATCCCGGAGGCGCGTCAG
>CABTMH010000164.1 GCA_902485915.1 uncultured Oribacterium sp.
GGAGCGAGGCAGTTGGTGGTGCAGGATGCAGCGGAGATGATCTGATCATCAGCTGTAAGAGTCGTGTGGTTTACGTTATAAACGATAGTCTTCAGATCCTTACCAGCCGGTGCAGAGATGACAACGTGCTTAGCACCAGCGTTGATGTGCGCCATAGACTTATCCTTAGAGCAGTAGAAACCTGTGCACTCAAGAACGACGTCGATATCAAGCTTCTTCCAAGGAAGGTTAGAAGCATCCATCTCCTTGTAGATCTCGATCTCCTTGCCATTTACGATGATGGAGTGATCAGTAGCCTCTACCGTACCGTTATATCTGCCGTGGGTTGTATCATACTTAAGAAGGTATGCAAGCATCTCCGGGCTGGTCAGATCGTTGATCGCTACAACATCATAACCCTCAGCCTGGAACATCTGTCTGAATGCGAGACGACCGATACGGCCGAAACCATTAATCGCAACTCTTACTGCCATAATAATATCCTCCTGATATTTAATGAAATAAATGGTAACCTGTAATTTCCATTAGCATTAGCTATTGTATGCCATCAAATGTCTTTTTGCAAGTACAAAACAACGATTTTGTGAAAAATTTCACAGCAAATTCACAAATCGTCACTGTTCTCTCGTAAACTGGATTCAGACAGGGGCCGGAAGGCACCCTGCCTGAATATAAAATCACTGCAGCATGGACTTTACGTAGCCCGCGATGTTGTCGGCGTGGTCCGAAATACGCTCGAGGTCACCGATGACATCGAGGAAGGCCACACCCGCGGAGGTACTGCACTTGCCTTCGCTGAGACGCTGCATGTGATGCTCACGCATCTCACGCTCCATCCTGTCCACGATATCCTCGGAGCGCTTCGTATCGATGACTTCATCGATGCTGTTATCTTCGAGTGCATTGATGGACAGGCTGAAGCTGGTCTGCGCCTGCTGTCCGATCTTCTGAAGATCCTGTATACCCTTTGCTGTGAAGTGTACGCCGTTATCGAAGATATATTTCGCCTTTTCGACGATGTTCTCTGCATGGTCACCGACACGCTCCATATCCGTCAGCGTATTCAGCATCCGGGTCACCTCGAACTTCTGGCGCTCGCTGAGGGACAGCTGGTCGATTTTGATGAGATAATTCGTGAGAAGTCCCGTCATATGGTCGATCAGCTTCTCCCGATCATGCACATCCTGAATCTGCTTCTCGTCACCGCTCTCCAGTGCACCACAGGCGTCGCTGATATTGACCGCGACGACACGGCCGAGGTTGACGACCTCGCTCCTGGTCGCCGACAGGGCGATCGCCGGGGACTCCAGGATACGTTCATCGAGATGACGGCGGAGGCGCTGCTCTTCGATGTTCATCTTATCCTCTGCGGTCTGTGCGCCTTCGGCGATGGTCTTCTCCGGAACGATCGCGCCGGAAAGCTTCACGAGAAGATCACCGAACGGATAAAGTACGAGTGTACAGCTCACGTTAAAAATCGTATGGAAGATGGAAATCTCCACCGGCGAAAGCATGCCGTTGAAGAACTGCGGTGCTGCGAAGGAAGCTGCAAAAATCAGTACGCCGAACATCACAGCACCTGCCACGTTAAACAGCAGGTGGATGCAGGCCGCCCGCTTCGCTGTGCGGCTGGTACCCGTCGCGGAAATCATCGCCGTCACGCAGGTACCGATGTTCTGTCCGAGGGTGATATAGAAGCCGGAGGCTCTCGGAACCGCGCCTGCAAGCGCCAGGGTCTGCAGGATAGAAACCGAAGCAGCGGAGGACTGGATGATACCGGTCACGACGGCGCCGACCAGGATACCCAGGATCGGATTTCCGCCGATCGCACGGAACGCGTCGGAGAAGATCGGTGAATCTGCATATGGAGATACCGCACCCGACATGAACTCGAGACCGATGAAGATGAAGCCGACACCGATACAGAAATTACCGATCAGGTCATCACTGCCCTTCTTACCAAACAGGATACGGAACGCACCGATGGCGATCAGCACCGGTGCAAAGAAATCCGGCTTCAGTACCGTCAGCATATCGCTCGAAATCTGCGTCAGCGATACCATCCAGGCCGTGATCGTCGTACCGATATTTGCACCCATGATGATGCCGACCGCCTGTGAAAGATTCATGATGCCGGCATTTACGAAGCCGACGACCATGACCGTCGTCGCGGATGACGACTGTACCAGTGCCGTAATCGCCGCACCGAGCACCACCGCCATAAAGCGGTTCTTCGTCACGATATCCAGGAAACCGGAGATCCGGTTACCTGCCGCCTTCTGCATGCCGTCACTCATGACCGACATGCCATACAGGAACATACCTAATCCGCCCAGAAGACGGAACAGACTCGCCACATGATCTACTGTCATATTCACCTCTAGATAAATGTCGATGTAAAATCGAACGCCAGGCAGCAACCCCTGCCAAGTCGGATTATAACAGACCGTAAATATCGTGTAAACAGGTCGTAAAGTTCCTTCGCAGATACAAGAAAAGAGGGGTGCCGTCCCCTCCTGCCCCTGTCTGAGCCGTACACGTATGCACAATCGTAGCAAAAGAGGCGGAGGGACATCCTCCGCCTCTACCCGCACAGTGCTCAGCCCTGCGCAGCTGTAAAACCATAATACATGTTGATGCCATCCAGCAGTCCGGCTGCGATCTTATCGCAGGCCGCCTGGCTGTGGTCACTGGCCTTATCCCCGACCTCGATATCCACCGACGGTACCGTCGAGTAGGAAGTCTGGGTCAGATCCATATCCATGCTGCCACTCGAGAACACCTTCATACCCGATGCCTTAAGCCCTGCGATGAGGCTCTCACCGAGCTTCTCATGCTTCTGCCAGTAGCTCGCCACCGGCTCCATCGACTTCAGTGCATCCGGTGTGCCCATGAAAAAGACACCCTTGTTCGACTTCGTGGAATCGAAGTGGATCGCGATATGGCAGTCCGCCTTATTATTTGCGATGACCGTACGTGCGATATTATCGAGCTGTACATCCTTATCATCACGAATCATCAGCACATCGTAGCCATCCGTCAGCAGCTTCTGCTTCAGACTCTCGGCGACCATCAGGGTCGCCACCGGCTCCGCCGTACCATCGGTGAAGGTCATGCCCGCGGACACTGCCGTCGCGGTCGTACTGCCGGCTGCCGTCGAACCACCGGTCACCTTCTTCGATCCATCCGGATGGCACAGGGTCCGTACCGATCCGCCACCCTTCGTACCGTGGCCTGCATTGACCGCCACGGTAATGCCCTTTCGTGCACTCTCGGCGACATCCGTGGTATAAAGAACGGCCTTTCCGGTGTTGATCTTCGAATTACCAGCATACTTCCAGTCCAGATTTAATCCGATTTCTGTGCTCGCCAGGGCGCTCATGCACATACATACGGAAAGAACAGCCGCCGTGATAAAAACGCTTAATTTCTTCATGTTCTTCTCTCTTTCACCCCATCGTATACATCATGACACAGGGAGCAGATCATCTATACGCTGCCCTGTCCAGCACCCCCCTGCGCCGCATCCCCTGCGGATGGGTGACTGTATCCATCGCTGCCGGACATCTCTGTGCTCTTTTTCTTTCTACACTAGAAGTCTACGCGAAAAAAAAGAGGCATGCAACAACGAAACACGAACATACCTCTTACATATTTCTTACAGTTACTATTCACTCGCCAACTGGATTCAGGTAGAGGGCCTAGTACTTCTCAGGGTGGAATTTTAGAGTCTTTCTAGCTCGGAGTTTTCTGTTTCTGATGGCTACCCTCCGGCCCCCTGCCATATCAGTGAAGCAGTGCCGAAATCGCGAACCAGATCAGGACGATGATGCCGAGACCGATACGATAGTATCCGAAGATCGCGAAGCTGTTCTTCCGTATGTAGCGCATCAGGAAATTTATGCAGTATACGCTCACGATATAGGCGATGACCATACCGAGGATCAGATAGAAGAGCTGCGGACCGGTGAAGGCGAAGCCGAACTTGATGAGCTTAAGAAAGCTCGCACCGAACATGACCGGTACCGACAGGAAGAAGGAAAACTCTGCAGCCGGTGTACGTGCGACGCCGATGAGCATCGCACCGAGGATCGTCGCGCCGGAACGGGAGGTACCCGGAATCAGCGCGAGGCACTGGAAGAGACCGATGCAGATCGCGGTGCGCAGATCCAGATCCTGCAGGCGATTGATGTGAAAATCGACCGTTTCGTTTCGCTTCTCGATCAGGATGAAGAACACGCCATACAGGATCAGCATCAGCGCGACGACGAAGCCGTTATAGAGATACTTATCCAGGAGGTCATCGAAGAGGATACCGATGACGGCCGCCGGGATGCAGGCGACGATGATCTTCATCCAGAGATCGACGCGGGATGGCACGAGGCCGATGCGTCCGTTCGAGCGACGACGCGCAAACGGCCAGAGCTGACGGAAGAAGGTGGTGACGACCGCGAGGATCGCACCCAGCTGGATCACGACCTCGAAGACCTTATAGTACTCATCCGGCTGGTTCAGCCTGATCAGTTCGTTGACGAGAATCATGTGTCCTGTACTGGAGATCGGAAGCCACTCGGTGAAGCCCTCCACGAGTCCGAATACGATAATTTTTAAGGTTTCAACAAAACTCATTCTATTTCCTCCACATATGTTTATGCCTGTCGATTTTCGATCTGCCAGTCGATCGGCGTGAGGCCATGTGCCTCCAGGTACTGATTTGTTTTCGAGAACGGGCGCGAGCCGAAGAAGCCACGATAGGCGCTCAGCGGGCTCGGGTGCGGCGACTTCAGAATCAGATGCTTCGGATTCCGCAGCATCGCCTCCTTCATCTGGGCCGGCCGGCCCCAGAGGATAAACACCATCGGGCGGTCGATCTGATCCAGTACCCGGATCGCCGCATCTGTGAACTCCTCCCAGCCGATGCCGTGATGGCTGTTCGCCTGATGCGCCCGCACGGTCAGCACGGTGTTCAGCATCAGCACGCCCTGATCCGCCCACTTTTTCAGGTAGCCGTTATCTGGGATCGTGCAGCCGAGGTCGTCGTGCAGCTCCTTATAGATGTTCACGAGGGATGGCGGGATGGCCACCTCCGGCTTCACCGAGAAGCAGAGCCCATGGGCCTGTCCCGGCTCGTGGTACGGATCCTGTCCGAGGATCACTACCTTCACCTTTTCCAGCGGTGTGAAGGAAAAAGCAGCGAAAATATCCTCTGCTGCCGGATAGATCGTCTGGGTTTTATATTCCTGATCGACGGTATGGTACAGCTGTTCATAGTACGGCTTGCTGAATTCCGCCTCCAGCGGCTTCAGCCAGTCATTCGTAATCATCATTCTTTCTCCTGTTCCTTCATCTGCCACGGACAGATGAACGCCGGCCTGCTGGCGCTGATGGCAGCATCCGACGCATACTACTCGTGATAGACATTGTGACTGCGGGATTTCGAAACATTCTTATAGAGGTCGTACAGGATGGATCCCGTCCTTCCCTCCTCCGGATAGTCATCGCCCTGCTTCAGATCCAGCACATACTTCCCGTAGCAGTTGATGATCGTCGTCCCGCTCGGATGCGTCCGTACGCGCTGAAAATCACCGCCGTAGCACTGATGTACATGTCCATGAATCATGTATTTCGGATGGTAGCGCTCGAGCAGCTCGTTGAAGCAGCGGAAGCCCTGATGTGGCAGGTCCTCCATATCGCCGTAGCCCTGCGCCGGCGCATGTGTCACCACGATATCGAAGCCGTTTCGCAGTGCGATGGCCGAGCGAAGCCGATCGATCCGCTTCTCCATCTCACGCTCCGTATACATATAGTTTCCTTCTTTATATCGCATGGAGCCACCGAGGCCCAGGATGCGAAGTCCGCGGAAATCATAGATGCGATCGTCGAGGCAGTCACAGCCGAGTGGCGGCATCGTATCATAACAGTTGTCGTGATTTCCATGCACATACAGCAGCGGTGCGTGTCCCGACGTCACCAGAAACTCGAGGTAATGCGGATTCAAATCGCCGGCAGACAGGATGAGGTCGATCTCCCTGAGCTCCGCCGGATCATAATAATCATAGAGCTTCTTATCCTCTTCGTCTGCAATCAGTAATACCTTCATAATGAACCTTTCAGAAATCCGCTGATACGGATCAGTTCCTGTGCCCGCTGATTAAAGGACGCGAGCGACGGGATCTCACCGATGATGTTATCGTTAAGCCAATGCATATTCACGATCTCTTCGCTGGAGAGCCGTGGCGCCTGCGCATCCTTTATAAGGCCCTCCTGGCTGTGGATTTCTCCGTCAAACGGATGGATTCGTCCGGAAAGAACCCCCTCACGAAGCACCGTCAGCATCTTCCGGGCGGCATAGTGAAGCTGCCCGGAAAGAATCACGTCGATGACCCCGGATTCCATACCAAACCAGAAATTCAGTGCCTCATGCGACTTCGTAAGCCGGCTGTTCTCCCAGGAGCCTTCCAGAATCGAGCGAAGGATGATCTCATAGAAGCGTCCCCAGTCGAAGATCGGCGTCGCAATGTTGGATACTGCACCGTCCTCGGATACCTGATAGACACCGAACTCCCGTGACAACTTCTTCGCCGGCGTCAGCTCCGGCCCGGAGATCGTCCGGATCCCCTGACTAAGCAGAGACTTCTTCCAGTCATGATCCTGCAGCGCCGACCACTCGAGATGGATCCGGACATAAGGATTGATCATCTGCGCACCGATGGCGAAGGCATTGACGTTAGAAAGTGTGCCATACAGCGGACAGAGCTCCGCGTAGCCGATCTCGTTACCGTCCGTCACCGAGGCCGCGAGCGCGCCCATCAGGAACTTCGCCTCATACATACGACCATAGTAGGTCCGGATCGAATTATAGCTGGTGTTCACTGAACAGTTCAGGATATGGATCTTCGGGTAGCGGACCTTCGCCTGTACAGAAGCCTCCACCATCATGCCCGTCGTTGTGAAGATCACCTGTGCGCCGGCAGCCGCTGCCTCATCGATCGCGACACTCACGCGTGCCGGTGTATCGCAGTCCGCCCATGTCAGGGTCTCTAGCTGCGAGCCGAAGCGTCCGGCGATGTAGTTCCGTCCGAGCTCATGCTGGTATGCCCAGCTGGAGGTCTCCGGATTCTTCTCATAGATAAACGCCACCGTCAGCTTCCGGTCCGCGTTCTGCTGCATCAGGCGCTTAAAGAAGGAGCTGTCCTTCTGGAGGACATCCGGGGTTTCTACGAGACGGATATCCTCCGGCTCCTTCAGAAATTCATGCCAGATCTTATCAAGGTTCGCATCGATTTCCTGCGTCGAGATATGCTCGAGATTTTTCGCACCATAGATGCGAAGATAGATGAGGAAGGCGTCGCCACGGGTGATTTCCAGATGTCCGCCGCCCTTTCGAAGAAAGCGCTCCGTGAAGCGGAAGAAATCCGCCTTTACATCGTTGCGCACTTCCGACGTCCATGGCTTCTCCATGGACAGTCCGAGCACCTGGCAGAGCTTCTGATAGGAGCCCTCCTCTGAAAAACGGATGCCATAGATGCCGCTTACCTTAAAGAAATCGACGAACTCGAAGTAGATGCGATTCGTCTTATCATCGCTATGCTGTGGCAGCAGTCGGATGACGTCCGCGAGGATGGATACCATGCCGGTAAAGCGAGAAACCGATACGCGTTTGTTACCCTCCTGCACGTAGAAGCGCCCCATGTACTCATACACGAGGATCGCGTCCCGGATGCCCTCCTGAACAGCAGAATCATAGAGTGCCGACCACTTCATCGAAAACTCGGTCTTCGGCGGCAGCAGTGGCATGAAATTACTGGCGAAGGCCTCCTGTCGTCCATGCGTCTTCGTGCCGGCGATGTCGGCGATCGGAATCTCGACCAGTCCGATATGATTCTCTGCAAGTATGCTTTCCGGCTTCACGATATCATCGAGCGCCGTAAGATATGGGTAGCGTCCGAATGTGATATCCCGGCGGTACTGGCTCTCCCCCATGTGCCAGGCCTTCGTATAATCTTCGATCATCGCGGTCCCCCTCTCTGCTCACACTTCGTCCTTCTAAAACACACCTATCATACTCTATCTCGCTCGACAATTCTATAAGAGTCGCATCATCGTATATCAAATGTTACTGTTCTAATCATGCAGGGAGCCGGAGGGCAGCCATCAGAAACACAGTACTACGATGGTTTCTGATGGCTGCCCTCCGGCCCCTTCTCATTTTTCTGCTTATGCTGATTTTTTACATCGGTCCCGTCATGCTGCCGATCTGCAGTTCCTCGATCGCGCTGGAGGAACTGGTCGTCGTGCTCACCGGTGAGGAAGTCATCACGTTGCTGCTGCCGCTCACAGAGCCCGGTCCCGCCGCCTGCGTCGTTTCATACTGTGATACGCCGCCCGGGCCGGCCGTCGTGCTCGTCCCCGGCTCACTCGTCGTGATGTTCGTGGTTCCGGTGCTGCCCGGTGTCGTCGCGGTCACGGCGTTACTGCTGGTGCCACTGCTCGTCGTGCTGCCGGTACTGCTCGTGCCGCCACCTGCGTGGGTCACAGAAACACTGCCGACCGCCGACGTGCAGGCGCCGTTCGCATCGAAGCTGTAGTCTGTACCGCCGATGGTTACGGTCTTTCCTGCGATCATCTTACCGTTGTTCAAGTAGTAATACGTCCCCTTCGACTCGAGCCAGCCTTCAACCATCTTGCCATTCTCGCCGAAGTAGTACCACTCGCCCTCGATCTGCTTCCAGCCCTGGGCCATCTTTCCGCTCGAAGCATCCAGATAGTACTTGTTTCCCGAGGTATCGGTCTTCCATCCGGTCTGCATCACGCCCTTCGCGTTCAGGTAGTAGTAGCTCCCCTCCTGTGCGTACCAGCCCGTCTGCATCACGCCGTTTGACTCGAAACGATACCAGCTGTTATCGATCTTCGCCCAGGTATCCATCAGCAGTGTGCCGTCGCCCGGCTGGAAATAGTACCACTTATCGCTGATCTGACGCCAGCCGGTCGCCATCGAGCCATCGCCCTTCAGATAGTACCAGCGGGTCGTCCCGTTCTCGGTCAACTTCAGCCAGCCCGTCTGCATCACACCATCCGTCTTCATGTAGTACCACTTGTTATCGATCTGACGCCAGCCGGTCACCATGAGACCGTTCGAGCGGAAGTAGTGCCAGTTCCCGTTGATCTTCTTCCAGCCCGTCACCATATACCCGTCACTGCCGATATAGTAGTAGCCGGAAGAGGTGTGGATCCACTTACTGTAGATATAGTTATTCGTGGAATCGTCCACGTAGTAGTACTTGCCATCCTTCTGGCCCCAGCCCGCAAAGCTCGGTGTCGCAAACGCCGCACATCCGATCGCCAGGGTGAGTCCCAGGACACGCATCTTCGCCTTCATCTTCATAGTGTCGCCCTCCGATTGTTCATAGATAGATTCTATCACGCTTTTGCGCGTCTGTTCTATAAGCTTCGCTTAAATTTTCCCCGAATTTCGTAAGAATTTATACGAATCCTTAAAGTATCGGTACATTCGGAGCGTATAATCGCCGAAGCTCTCCCCGAGCGCCATCTTGTATACGCACCAAAGCGCCCATAAAAGCCCGCCGAGCCCCATATAGGCGACGACCAGCGCATAGGCCTCCTCGTCGCCGAGTCCCCGGAGGGCAATGCCTCCGTCCGCCACATCGTCACCAGATGCGGAAGGGGCTGTCCTCGGCGGTGTCACCACATCGTCGCCGGATACGGAAGGGGCTGTTCCCGGTCGTGTCACCGCATCGCCAGCGGATACGGAAGAGGCTGTTCCCGGTCGTGTCACCGCATCGCCAGCCGTCGGTACATGTGTTCCATCC
>CABTMH010000165.1 GCA_902485915.1 uncultured Oribacterium sp.
ATCGGCTGCATCTTCACCGGTGAGAAGGATGGTCAGGAGAAGCACTACTATATCTATAACGTCTGCGATCACCAGGAGTGCTATCGCGAGGTCGGCAGCCAGGCCATCAGCTACACCACCGGCGTACCGGCGATGTGCGGCGCGCTCATGATGCTGACCGGCGAGTGGATCAAGCCGGGCGTATACACCGTCGAGGAGTTCAACCCGGATCCTTTCCTCGACGCCCTCGACAAGTATGGACTTCCGCGCCGCGAGAATCATAACCCGGCGCTCGTAGACTGATGGAGCCGCGGGACCTCGCGCAGGCGGGTGCAGAAGTGTCGACAGATCGTCTGTCCGTACAGACGGGCGATGGGATGCCGGTGGGACAGCTTTCCGGGCAGTCAGCAGCAGATTCGGCATCCGCGACGGCAGCAGACACCCGTGCGCCGTTTGCGTCGATCGGCGGCGTGACCCCGGCGGCCTTTCATGCGCTGCCGACCCCATGCTACCTGCTCGACGAAGCACAGCTTCAGGCCAATGCTGAGATTCTGGGTGCCCTCGCGAAGCGGACCGGCTGCCGGATCCTCCTCGCGCAGAAGGCCTTCAGTAACTATGACCTCTATCCGATTCTCGCCCCGTATCTCGCGGGGACCGAGGCGAGCGGCCTCTACGAGGCGCGGCTCGGTGCAGAGGAGATGCCGGGAAAAGAGGTGCATGTATTCTGTGCTGCATACCGGGAAGAGGAGATGGCGGAGCTTAGCTGCTATGCGGATCACATCGTCTTTAACTCACCGGCGCAGCTTCTCAAGTTCGGACCACAGGCGAAGGCCGCCGGCCGGAGCCTCGGCCTCCGCATCAACCCGGAGCACTCGACCCAGGACGGCCATGCCATCTATGATCCATGTGCCCCAGGCAGCCGCCTCGGGACGACACAGGCACAGTGGGAGGCCGCCGTGGCAGCGCATCCGGAGCTGGCACAGCTTCTCGACGGCCTGCATTTCCATACGCTCTGTGAGCAGGATGCCGATGCACTGGCGGAGACGCTGGATGCGGTAGAAGAGAAGTTCGGCGACCTCCTGCCGAAGCTGAAGTGGCTTAATTTCGGTGGTGGCCATCATATCACGCGGCCGGGCTATGATATCGCACTGCTCGAGCAGTGTATCCGTCGTGCGCAGGACGCGTGGGATGTGACGGTCTATCTCGAGCCGGGCGAGGCCTGCGCGCTGAATGCCGGCTACCTGCTGACCCATGTGCTGGACGTCGTGAAAAACGGTGATACGACCATCGCGATCCTCGATGCCAGTGCGGCCTGTCACATGCCGGACGTCATCGAGATGCCGTACCGCCCGCCACTGCTTCAGGCCGGTGACGTGGGCGAAAAGGCCTGCACGGTCCGCCTCGCCGGACCGACCTGCCTCGCCGGCGATGTGATCGGTGACTACAGCTTCGACACGGAGCCGAAGATCGGGGATCTCCTCACCTTCGGTGACATGGCGATCTACACGACCTGCAAGAACAACACCTTCAACGGCATGCCGCTTCCAGGGATCTATACCCGGAAACCGGATGGCAGCACCGAGGAAATCGTCCACTTCGGCTACCGGGACTTCAAGTACAGGCTGGGACGGATGTGACGCATAATTACTGTTCACACGTGTACTGATCAGGCAGGGGGCCCTTCGGCTCCCTGCCTGAATTTAGTTGAGAGTGAATCGTAACACCAGCAGGCCCTCGGCTTATGTGCCATGATGATTTCTGTATATCTTACAGTGTTTTCTCGATATAATGTAGAAAAACGTAATGGGAGTGTGAAGAAAATGAGTGAAGAATTCAACATCCGGCATGCACGTATGGTGGATATCGATGCGATCACCGCGGTGGAGGCAGAGTGCTTCCCGATCGCCGAAGCTGCGACACGCGAAGAGTTTGCTGAGCGCATCCGCTGCTATGGCGATCATTTCTGGCTTCTGTACGAGGGGGATCAACTGATCTCTTTTGTGGATGGATTCGTGACGGATGAAGCAGACCTCTCAGATGAGATGTATGAACGCGCGGAAATGCATGACGAACATGGTGCATGGCAGATGATCTTCGGCGTAAATACTTTGCCGGAGTACCGGAAGCGTGGATGCGCCGGACAGCTGCTCCGACGTGCCATCGAGGATGCCCGGCAGCAGGGACGACAGGGACTCGTCCTGACCTGTAAGGATCGTCTGGTACACTACTACGCGAGCTTCGGCTTCGTGGATGAAGGCATCAGTGCATCCACGCACGGAAATGTCGAGTGGCATCAGATGCGACTGACATTCCCCGCAGCTCAGGCATAGCTTATATTTTCGTAGAATGGCCGATGGTACATACGGATCACTGTGATATAATCAAGATGTAAACTGGAGCGATGAGCAGATGCTTCTAAAATATAAGCAGATGGCTACGTTTAGAATAAGAAGTGGAGGAAATGGCGATGGCAGATGAGCAGATGAGAGATACCACAAGTACAGGCAGTGCTTCTTCGGCCTCCGCAGGTAGTCCGGTGAAGCGGGCACCACGGAATGAGGTAAATGCTGTACCGAGAACCGAACGCTTGCGTCGCCCGGCGGATCCAAACGAACTGCTGACGCATAATCAGCCACCTCGTCGTGTGCCCCAGAATCGCCCGGCCGATCCGGAACGTATGGGGGTGCCACTGCAGGCGGTAAAAAAGGAGGATGCATCGAGCTACACCGGTGGCCTCGCAGCAGAGGAAGCCGCTGCGAAGCAGGCGAAGTCCCGTCGCAACAGCGACAGCTTCATGCCGGGGGCAGGTTATGAGGGACCGACCAATGCAGAGCTGATGATCGAAATCCGGCGGAACCGCTACATCATGATCACGGTGCTCGTACTGGTGCTCATCATGCTGATCACCTGCTTCGGCTTCGGCATCTACATCTATCGTACCTTCCAGACCTATGAAACGCAGCTGCAGGACGCGTTCGAAACCATGGAGAAGATCGACGATATGGTCGGCAAACTTCAGCGGACCTATACGACCTACAGCGGTCAGATCGATGACTTCTTCGATGTCGTCAGTGAACTGAAGGGCTATGTCGAGACCTTTAAGAGCCTCCTCGGCTCACTCCCGAAGATCCAGCTTCCGTTCTAAATGACAGACGCATCATACGTGCGGAAACATACGAGACGAAGATAATAACAGGACAGATTTATAAAGAACATTTCGCTTATGATAGCTTGAGGGCGTCGCACATCCTGAATGTAATTCAGGATGTGCGACACCCTCGTTTTTATCACAGGTTCGGTTTTCTGTGCATCATGCTTCGCTGTAGAGCAGCCAGTCGATGGCGCGTTCGAACCAGTCGGCGATGTGGAGATCGACCTCGCGTTTCTTCGCCGGCTCGGCGACCTCCTCGGTCGAGAGGCTGAGGCCATGCACGCCCTTCGGATAGAGATGATACTCCACCGGGATGCTGTGCTCGATGAGCGCGTTCACGAGAAGGAGCGAGTTCTGTACCGGCACCGAATCGTCCTCGACGGTCTGCCATACGAAGGTCCTCGGTGTCGATGCGTGCACCTGAGTCTCGAGGGAGAACCAGCGGCGTGCGCGCTCGTAATCCGTATCCTCACCATACTTCGCGATGAAGTCCTCACGTTTTCCGAGCAGACGCTCGAAGCTTCTCGGATGACAGTACGCTCCAGAACTGATGACCGGGTAGCTGAGTATCAGACCATCCGGGCGGAAAAGCTGTGCAGGATCGGCCGAGCGCTGATGCAGCGCCTCCAGGACCTCGGTGAAGATCGGATCGCCGTTCCAGTCCGTATCATCGAAGTGGATGCCGATGGAGGCGGCGACATGTGCGCCGGCACTGAAGCCGCAGAGATAGACCGGCTCCTCCGGGAAGAGTTCCCGCGTCTTTCCGATGGCCCAGGCGACCTGCTTCAGCGGGTGCAGGCCGAGAACTTCGCTTTCGCAGTCATAGTTGAAGACGAGTGCACGGAATCCGTAGGTGTTAAAGGCATGCGTGATCGGTTCCCACTCCCGGTGGCTGAGCCAGCTGTAGCCACCACCCGGAATCACGATCACCGTGCCCCTCTGCTTTCCGGCATGTACAGGATGCGGATAGCCCGGAATCGATACGGCTGCGTTCGCACCACTCTGGATGGCCTTAGCCTGTGCGGCGACGTTCAGTGGGAGCCGACCGGCAGAAAGCGTAGCCTCCTGGGCTTCCTCATAGATCAGTTTTGCATCATATATACCTGTGTAAATCATCGTTTCCTCCATCCATCGAAAAAATCACGGGGCCTCGACGCGTCGAGCATCCCCGTGATATACATCGGTTCAATGCAGTCGCCCGCTGGTGCGTGGCGTGCTCAGTCCTTCACGAAATCCTCACGGTATGGGGTGAAGATATCGATGAGCTGTCCGGCTTCGAGGCAGACACAGCCGTGCTCGACACCGTCGGTCTTCAGAAGGGTGTCACCCTCAGTGACGATGTGCTTCTCGCCATCGATCGTGAACTCGAACTTACCAGACTTGATATAGGTGATCTGGGTGTGCGGGTGATGATGAAGCTTGCCGATGGCCCCCTCATCGAAGGTGTTTTCAACGACCATCACATCATCGGAGTACGCAAGGACACGCTTCGTGACGCCCTCTCCACCGGACTCTGTGACGATATCCTTATAAAATACCCAACGTTCATTCTTGTGCTCGTGATTTAACATCTGTGGTTCTCCCTTTTCTGTGTCGCGGTCGCAGACGACCGCCTGTGATGCCTCTATTTTAGCGCCAGGTGAACCGCTTTACAAGATGGAACAGCCAGTGAGCTTGTCAACTGGATTCAGGCAGGAGGTCGTGTCGGGAAGCGAGCATTACGCCTCCACGACGAGGCGTCCCTCCACTTCGCGGGCGAGGTGCTGGTTCACGGTGATGTACTCCTCGACGACATCGCGGGCCGAGGTGGAGAGTACACTGGTCTTGCCGTTTTCCTCCGCCTCCTCGAGGGTGATGTCGAGGAACGGCTTCAGGTTCGTGTAGTGGTACTTCTGCATCGCGACGGTGTAGAGACGGTCGGCGTACAGCGGCTCACCGTCGAGCGTCAGCTCACGGAAGGCCTGGGCGCTGCGAGACCAGACGATGCGCATGCCATGCGAGAACTGGTAGAACTCCGTGTGCTCGCCGACGAAGGCATCCTCCCGGAGGATATGGCGGATCATGCGTTCGAGCTGTGTACCGGTCACCTTCAGCATATAGACGGCGTCGTCATACGGCAGACACTCGACGAGATCGCCGTAGTGCACCACTGGACCGAGGACCTCGCTTCGGATCGCACCAGAGCCCATCAGCATGAGGTCGATGGCGAAGCTGTCGCGCAGGATATCCGCGATGAGGTTACCGAGCGAGGTTTCCTGATTGCGCTTCGGATGGGTCAGCTCATGCGCGAAACGGGTGATGATGCGGTCATACTTCTGTGACGTGACCTCCCTATAGTGCCGGATGAAGTTTTCCACCTCGCGGTCACGCGGGCAGTGGCTGTCGTCGATCGGGATGATCTGCCAGGTGAAGCTGTCGATGGCGTTCCGGTCGGTATCCACCATGATATCGAAACGGCCGATCTGATTCGTGCCTGTACCGGCCTGTACGATGTAGACGCCATTGACCTTCGCCGGCGCCTCCGGAAGCGTATGGCTGTGACCACCGATGATGATGTCCACGCCCCAGTCCGGGTCCAGCATCTCGGCGAGCTTTTTATCCTCTTCGAAGCCGATATGCGTGAGGAGCACGGTGAAGTCGATATCGATAGCATTGTACGCGTTACAGATGTTGCCGACCTCATGCGCGGCTTCGGCGATATCGACGAAGGAGCCGATCAGCTCGTCACTCTTCGTGGCAGCGAGGACCTCCTCGGTGATGATGCCGATGAAGAGGATCTTCATGCCGTCGAGCTTCGCGATCCAGTACGGGCGGAACATACGGCGACCGTTCGACTTGATGTGGAGATTTGCGTTGATGATCGGGAAGTCGGCGCACTTTTCGAGGAAAAGGAGATGCGCGAGCCCATAGTCGACCTCGTGATTTCCGATGGTTGCGACATCCGGCCCGACCAGGTTCATGATGCCGATCGTGGAGGTGCCCTTATACTCCGAATCGATGACACTGCCACGGAACATGTCGCCCGCGACGGCATAGATCACATTTCGCTCCTCCCGCCGGACTTTATTGACATAACCGGAGAGCAGTGACACACCACCCACCAGCTTCTCGTCGATCTCCTCCTCGAGGAAATCACCATGCATATCGTTCGAATGCAGAATCGTCAGCTTTTTCAGGTTCTTCATAAAAGAGCCTCCTCCTATAATAAAGTCGTAGGGTAAAGATGACCTGACAGCCAGTCAGGCTCTTATCCCTTCATTGCCAAAGCTGTTAGAATAGAATGGCATGGTTATGACGCTCACCTCCTTGGA
>CABTMH010000166.1 GCA_902485915.1 uncultured Oribacterium sp.
ATCATAATCGACGAACTCGCCATGCTTATAAGCCACAAGGCGATTCGACTTGCCCTCATGCAGAAGCTCTGCGGCACGTGCACCCATCATCGATGCATAATAACGATCCTTACAGGTCGGTGAACCACCACGCTGGATATGTCCGAGGATGGTCGCTCTCGTCTCGATCCCGGTCGCGGCCTCGATACGCTTCGCCATCGATGTACTGTGACCGATACCCTCGGCGTTGATGATGATATAGTGCTTCTTACCTCTCTTACGTGCCTCGATGATACGGTTGATGATCGCCTGCTCATCGCCATCGTAACGCTCCGGAAGAAGGATCTCCTCCGCACCGTTCGCCACACCACACCAGAGTGCGATATAACCGGCACGACGGCCCATCACCTCGATAATCGAGCAACGCTCATGAGAGGTCGAGGTATCACGTAGCTTATCGATGGCCTCCATCGCGGTATTGATGGCGGTATCGAAACCGATCGTATAATCCGTGCACGCGATATCGAGGTCGATGGTGCCCGGCACACCGATGGTGTTGATGCCGAGTGCACTCAGCTTACCCGCGCCACGGAAGGAGCCGTCACCACCGATGACGACGATGCCATCGATGCCATGCTTGCGGCAGATCTCGGCACCACGCGCCTGACCCTCCGGCGTCGTAAACTCCTGACATCTCGCCGTATAGAGGATGGTACCACCACGGCTGATGGTATCGGATACGGAGGTCGTATCCATATCGACGATCTCCTCCTGCAGAAGACCCGCGTATCCTCTCATGATACCCTTTACCTTGATGCCCTCGTGAATAGCCGTACGAACAACACTACGTACACAGGCATTCATACCTGGTGCATCACCACCAGATGTCAGTACACCGATCGTCTTCACTGCTTTCGTCGCCATAATCCTATCCTCCAGATATATTCATAATCTCCCTAAACACATTAGCAGGCGAGATTGTGATAGCTTTCACAATCTCGCACTTATAATAGTTTAGTTTTGTACTTTTTTCAATACCTTATATGAAACTCGAACGTTTTTTTCGCCGAGAAGCTGTTCGAGGCTTTCCATCAGCACCGGATCCAGCTGCACTGCATACTGCCGGTCGAGGCGTTTCACAGCCTTTTCCTGACGGAGATAGATCGCCACGCCATCTGCCCCGGGGTATGCTCTCAGGAGCTGCCCCAGCGCCTGCTGCTGCGCGAAGTACTGGTTCTTATCCTGAAGCTGCAGCCAGAGCTCCTTCGGTGCCTCCGAAAAGGCATAGATCCGATCGGCGATCAGCTTACTGTCCTTTTCACCGGAGCCATCGACATGTCCCTCGATGAAGAGCTTCGCATCTGGCTCGAGCAGTGCACGCATCGTCTGGTATGTCTTCGGGAAGACGACGACCTCCACGGTACCCATCCGGTCCTCGAGCTCGAGAAAGGCCATCTGCTGCTGTTTCCGGGTGGTCTTCATCTGCAGCTCCGTGAGGATACCACCGATCGTCACCTTCTGCTGATCGCGAAGCGGCACGGTGCCTGTCTCGTCGTCCCGGCGGAAGTCTGCACTCGTGGCAGAGACATTGGCATCCATCACCGCGCGATAGGCATCCAGCGGATGACCGCTCAGATAGAAGCCGAGCGCCTCCTTCTCATACTGCAGCAGCTCCTCCTTCGAGTACTCCGGCAGCTTCGGCATGCGGATACGGAACTCGCCCGCCTCCTGATTATCCTCCCCGAGGAGATCCGCGAGGGTCATCTGACCCGCCATCGAATTCTGCTTTTCCTTCACACGGCCTTCGATGATAGTCGGAAGGATCGCGATCTTCTCCCGGCGGTTGCCCTGGAAGGTATCGAGCCCGCCCGCCTGGATGAAGTACTCGATGGCGCGGCGGTTGATGCCCTTCTCCGAGACACGGACGACGAAATCCTCGAAGTCCTTATACGGTCCGTGCTGCTGTCGCTCCTTCACGATGGCCTGTGCAGCCGAGCGACCGACGCCCTTCACCGCACTCAGTCCATAGCGGATCGCCCCCTCCGTGGATACCGAGAAGCCGATCTCCGCCTGATTCACATCCGGCGGCAGGATCGCGATGCCGAGCGAGCGTGCCACATCGAAGTACTCGGCGGTCTTCCCCATGTTGTCCATATAGGAGGTCATGAGCGCCGCGAAAAACTCGGCCGGATAGTAGCAGCGGAGGTACGCCGTCTGATACGAAACGACGGCATAGCAGGCCGCATGCGACTTGTTGAAAGCATACTTCGCGAAGTCGATCATCTCATCATAGATGTGGTTCGCCGTCGCCTCATCGATGCCCCGCGCGATGCAGCCCGGGATGTGCTGCTCCGGATTACCATAGACGAAGTTCTTCCGTTCCTCCTCCATGACCTTCGTTTTCTTCTTACTCATGGCACGGCGCACGAGGTCCGAGCGTCCCATCGAGTAGCCGGCGAGATCACGCACGATCTGCATGACCTGCTCCTGGTAGACGATACAGCCATAGGTCGTCTCGAGGATCGGACGGATCTCCGGGCAGTCATAGCTGATCGACTCCGGATGCTCCTTACCCTTTATGTACTTCGGGATGAAATCCATCGGACCCGGTCGATAGAGTGCGACCCCGGCGATGATGTCCTCGATGCCTGCCGGCTTCAGCCGCTTCATGAAATTCTTCATGCCGGCCGACTCGAGCTGGAACACGCCCTCACAGTGCCCGCCCGAAATCATCTGGTACACCTTCGGATCGGCATAGTTCATGTTCTCGACGCTTAAATCTGCATGATGCAGCTTATTCACATCCCGGATAGCATCCTTGATGACGGTCAGATTCCGAAGTCCGAGAAAATCCATCTTGAGAAGCCCCAGCTCCTCGATCGTCGTCATCGTAAACTGCGTGGTGATGGTGCCATCGGCCGCCCGCGATACCGGCACGTACTCCACCAGCGGCTTTCCGGAGATCACGACGCCGGCCGCATGCATGGAGCTGTGGCGCGGCAGTCCCTCGAGACGCTTACTCATATCGATGAGGCGATGCGTCTCCGGATCCTCCTCATACATCTTCCGAAGCTCCGGGTTCGACTGAAGTGCCTTATCGAGCGTGATGTTCAGCTCATTCGGCACCTGCTTCGAGATCATATCACACTTCGCATATGGGATATCCAGTACACGTCCGACATCGCGGATGACACCGCGCGCGGCGAGCGTACCGAAGGTGATGATCTGCGATACACAGTCCGCTCCATACTTCCGGGTCACGTACTCGATCACCTCCTGCCGGCGCTCATACTCGAAGTCCATATCGACATCGGGCATGGTGACACGCTCCGGGTTCAGGAAACGCTCGAAGACGAGACCGTAACGCATCGGGTCGATATCGGTGATGCCGATGCAGTACGCGACGAGGGAGCCCGCCGCCGAGCCTCTGCCCGGCCCCACCGCGATGTCATGCGTCTTTGCATAGTGCACATAATCCCAGACGATCAGGAAGTACTCGACGAAGCCCATGCTCGCGATCGTTTCGAGCTCATAGTCGAGACGTGCCCGGTACTGCTCGCCGTCCGCGCCATAGCGCGCCCGGAGGCCATCCTCACAGAGCTTCCGGAGATAGCCCGTCGTGTCATAGCCCGCCGGCACCTGATAACCAGGCACATGGTAGTGTCCGAATTTAATGCTTACATCACAGCGCTCTGCGATTTTATGTGTGTTATCGAGAGCTTCCTCCGCATACGGAAACAAAGCCCGCATCTCCTGCTCGGACTTGATATAGAACTGCCCACCCGGATAGCGCAGACGATCCTGGTCTGTGATCTTCTTTCCGGTCTGGAGACAGAGCAGGATATCGTGCGGCTCTGCATCCTCCTTCCGGGTGTAGTGGATATCGTTTGTGGCGACCAGCGGAATCCCGGTTTCTTCATGTAACTGAAGCAAGCCTGCATTGACCTTCCGCTGCTCCGGATAGCCATGGTCCTGGAGCTCGAGGTAGAAGTGCTCCGGCCCGAAGATGGAGAGGTAGCGCAGCGCCGCCTTCTTCGCCTCCGGATACATGTTCCGGGTGAGGTTTCGTGACACCTCGCCGGCGAGGCAGGCAGACAGGGCGATGATGCCCTCGTGGTAGCGCTCGAGCGTCTCGAAGTCGACACGTGGCTTATAGTAGAAGCCGTCGATGAAGCCCGTCGACACGATCTTCATGAGGTTCGCGTAGCCCTGGTTATTCTCGGCGAGAAGCACGAGATGGTAGTAACGGTCCTCGCCCTTTCCGACCTCCCGATCGAAGCGGGAGCCACCTGTGAGATAGACCTCACAGCCGAGGATCGGACGGATGCCCTGCTTCCGCGCCTCCTTATAGAAGTCGATGACCCCGTACATCACACCGTGATCGGTGATGGCCATCGAATCCATCCCGAGCTCCTGACAGCGTGCGATCATCTCCGGGATCCGACCGGCACCATCGAGAAGACTGTAGCTTGTATGAACATGTAAATGCGTAAAGGCCATCGTACCCTCCAGTAAAAACAGATGCCTCCAGTATAGCACAGAATATACACGAATGCTTGTTCTTTTTTGTGTGGCTGGTAAGTGGCTCCTCCGTTACTGTTCACACGTGTACTGATCAGACAAGGAGCCGGAGGGCAGTTGCCGAGCGAGCCGTAACCCAGGCTGATTGAAAAAGGGAGACGCTCCGTCTCGCCCTGAATCTCAATGCCTTTCTTCACCCAGGCTGATCGAAAAAGGGAGACGCCTTTCGACGTCTCCCCTCCGTAATATTCAGTTCTTAAGCTTCCGCTCCGCTGAGGTACTCTGTGATGCTCTTCAGTGCAGCATCCTCATCTTCACCATCTGCGCTGATCACCAGCTCCTGTCCGTTATCAAGTCCCAGTGCCATCATCCCCATGATGGACTTCGCGTTGACCTTACGTGGACCATCGGCCATATAAATCCGTGAGTCAAAGCGGCTGGCAATTTGAACAAGCATCGCGATCGGATGCTCATCCGGTTTTTTCGGTAACTGAACTACTACATTCGTATCCTTCATATAATCCTTCCTCGAAGATAGGCCTCGCGTCAAACGCTCCCCCCTGGATGCATGCATCCACTTCACCGAACGCTCTTCACTATCTTTACACTATATACCCGCGGTTTTTCCCCTTAACTCCGACGCCATCCTGGACAGCTTTCGGAGTCGGTGATTGGCACCGCTCTTTCCAATCGGTTCCGAGAGGCAGGCTGCAAGCTCGGTGAGCGTTGCATCCGGATTCTCCAGACGCTTCTCCGCGATCTCGCGCAGTCCCGGCTCCAGGTTCTGAAGCCCGATCTCCCGGTCGATCAGCTCGATATCCTCCACCTGGCGGATGCCGGCGGATACGGTCCGCTGCAAGTTCGCTGTTTCGCAGTTCACCTGACGGTTGATCTTCTCACTGACCTCCTTGAGTATTCTGACATTCTCAAGCTCCATGAGGCCATCCACGGCCCCCATCAGCTTCAGTACATCCGAAATCTGCGCAGCATCCTTCAGATACACAACCAGATGCCCGCCCCGCTCCATGATACGCGGCTCGAGGCCGAAGCTTCGGAAGACATCGGTGATCCGATCCGCCTCCTCTGCTCCACCGCAGACCAGCTCAAGGTGATAATCCTTCGTCGGATCCGTGATCGACCCCGCACTCAGGAAACGCTCCCGAATGAAGTCCCGCATCTCGAAATCCTTCGAACCATTGCTATCCATATTAATGTCTTTTTCAGAGACTGTAAAGTCTTTTTTACGTAGCTCCTGTTTCACTCTGGCTGAAAAAGATGTTCTCGTCTTCGCTTCTGCGCCCAACTCTGCCTCCATACACTGTTCGTTTTGGTATAGTTTACACGTCCTCTCCGAACGGCTTCTGTTCTAGGTCCTGCGCGCACCTGTCTGGACGGTGGTGATGCTCACCGTTCAGCGTTCGATATCCCGGTGGTCGATGCGCAGCCCGTAATCCGCCGTTTTCTTCAGGTGCTCATAGAGGAGCTCTGCGATGGTGACGGAGCGGTGATGACCGCCCGTACAGCCGACGCCGATCACGAGCTGATTCTTTCCCTCCTCGATATAGTGCGGGATCAGAAAGCAGATCATATCATAGAGCTTCTGGAGAAATTCTTCTGCGACGCCGTCCTGGCAGACGTAATCACGCACACTCTGCTCGAGGCCGTTATGGCTCCGAAGCTCCGGATCGTAGTAGGGATTCGGCAGGAAGCGTACATCGAACAGCAGATCCGCATCCTCCGGAATCCCATGCTTGAAGCCGAAGCTGAGGATCGTCACCTGCAGATTCTCATACGCCTTCTGGCCCTCGAAGATATCCGCGAGCTGTCCGCGAAGCTCCTTCGTGAGCAGGTGCGAGGTATCGATGATGTAGTCGGCCTTTTCCTTCAGCCAGCCCATCGCCTTCCGCTCCGCCTCGATGCCGGTCTCGACGCGTCCATCCTTACTGAGCGGGTGCGCACGCCTGGTCTCCTTGAAGCGCTTAATGAGAGTCTCGTCCGAGGCATCGAGAAATACGATTTCATAGTCGATGCGTCCCCGGATATCCCAGGTGTCGAGCACCTCCTTCAGCAGCGGCAGATCGCTGCCGGAGCGCACATCGATCCCGAGTGCCGCCTTCGTGATCTGCTCATGCCCGTCGACGATCAGCTCCGCGAATTTATCGATCAGCGGAATCGGCAGATTATCGACACAGTAGTACCCCATATCCTCGAGGGACTTCAGTGCGATCGTCTTGCCGGCGCCACTCATTCCAGTCACGATTAAAAGTTTCCCCATGGCTCACCTCCGCTGTTTCCTCTTTACTCCGTGATCAACGCATCTTCAGCTCATCCGCGCTTACCACAGCTGATATCGACATCCTCCGCTGATCAGAACTCGCCCCAGAGCTTCACCTCCGGGCTCAGCTCCACATGCTGCTCCAAGAGGACGCGCTTCCGTACCTCTCCGATCAGCCAGTAGATGTCTGCTGCCCGCGCCGTCCCGTCGTTGATGATGAAGCCGCAGTGCTTCTCGCTCACCTGTGCGCCGCCGTGCCGGAAGCCGCGGAGCCCTGTCTCCTCGATCAGCTTGCCGGCGAAGTAGCCCTCCGGCCGTTTGAAGGTCGATCCCGCCGAGGCCTTGTCGAGCGGCTGCTTCTCCTTCCGCCGGTTCTGGAAATCGGCCATCCGCGCCTTTATCTCCGCCGGGTCTCCCTTTCGCAGTGCCAATGTCGCCGCCACGACGACATACCCTCTCTCGGGGATCACACTATGCCGGTAGCCGAGCGCAAGCTCCGCCGGCGTCAGGGTCTGAAGCTCCCCTTCTGGTGTCAGGACGTCCACGGAGTACAGCACATCCTTCATCTCCGTGCCATACGCACCCGCATTCATCGTCACCGCACCGCCGAGGGTGCCCGGGATGCCGCGGAGTGCCTCCATACCGCTGAGCTCCTGCGTCGCTGCAAACTGCGCCGCCTTACTGAGCAGGGTGCCGGCCAGCACACGGATGTAATACGTTTTCTCGTCGGAAGCATTGGCCTCTGGAAGAAGCTCGATGCCCTCCAGCGCACGGCCGATCTCGACGACGACATGGTCGACGCCAGCATCGCTTACCAGCAGATTCGTGCCGTTTCCGATGATGTCATACGGGAGCTTCTCTTCATAGAGGAAGCGGATCAGCTTCTGAAGCTCCTCGATATCCTCCGGAACCACGTAGACCTTCGCCGGACCGCCGACCCGAAAACTCGTATGCTGCTTCAGAGGTTCATTTTTCAGTATTTTCATAAATCAGTTTCCGTTCTTCATGTTCGCGGTGACACGCTCGTAGAGCACCTGCGCCGCGTTGTAGCCCATCTTCTTCGCACGGTTGTTGACCGCCGCACACTCGACGATGATGGCGACATTACGACCCGGGCGAACCGGGATATCGTAGCAGATCACCCTGTTGCCGAGGAACTCGGTGTAATTATCCTTGAGGCCGAGACGGTCGTAATCCTTATCCTTCGACCAGTCGGCGAGCTTGATGACCATGTTGATGCTCTGGGTATCCTTCACGCACTCGACACCGAACATCTGCTTGACGTCGATGATACCGATGCCGCGCAGCTCGATGAAGTGACGTGTGATGTCCGGCGCACTGCCGACGAGGGTATCATCGGAGACCTTGCGGAGCTCGACGACGTCATCTGCCACGAGACGATGGCCACGCTTGATGAGCTCGAGCGCTGCCTCGGATTTACCGATACCGGAATCGCCCATGATCAGCACGCCCTCACCGTATACATCGACGAGCACGCCGTGCACGGAAATCATCGGTGCCATCCGGACCTTCAGCCAGCTGATGATCGTCGCCTCCAGCTCCGTCGTCATACGCGTCGACTGCAGCAGCGGGATACCCGCGTTACGGCACGCATCGATCATGCAGCTGTCCGGCTCGATGCCACGCGCATAGATGATGACCGGAATCGGATACTTCGACAGCGCAGCATACTTCGCACGGCGCTCCGGTGCATCGAAGGTCATCAGGTACGCAGTCTCTACGTTACCGATGATCTGCACACGCTCAGAATCAAACTGGTCGAAAAAGCCCGCCAGCTGTAACGCCGGACGGTTCACATCCGGAATCGTGATAAACTTATGATCTGTATCGATATCCGGGGTCAGATTTTTAAGTCCTTCCTTCTCGATCAGCTCTGTAACACTCACCTTATCTACTGTCTGCATCTTCGTCTCTCCTTCATGTTTTTCCACATAGGATTAAGTATATTTTGTTGGAGGGTAAAAATCAACTGCGAGGGACCGCTCATCCTGATATAAAAGAGGCAATCGTCACTGCTCGATCGTGTACGGATCAGGCAGGGGCCGTGTCGTGCAGCCGGCAGTGGATGCTGCGTTTCAGTTTTTCGGCGCGTATGTAAATGGCAGGTCGAGGAGCTTCTGCTGAAGCTCGACAGCTTCCTGTCCGGGTACGCTGGAGTAGAGGGTGATCGTGCCTGTATCGTCGGAAGCATTGGCGAGATGCGCTTCCTGAAGGCGACGCTTCGTTTCGCGAGCGGTTCCGTAGGCACCGTCATAGAAGGTGAAGTCGTAGCCGAGGGCGTTTCGGATGGCATCCATCGCGAAAGGAAAATGGGTGCACCCAAGGACGACGCTGTCGACGAGAAGACCGTCACCGCCGTCTTCTTTTTTACGGAACGGGCGGAGGAGGTCCTGAAGATAGTGCAGAAGCTCGTCTGAGTTTTCCTTTCCGGCTTCCACGAGCGGCACGATGCCTGGCGCAGCAAGCGGATGGATCTCGGCGGCATCATGGAAGCGGCCGATCAGGTGGTGCAGTCGCTCGCCGTGAATCGTGGATGCGGTCGCAAGCACGAGTACACGAGGATGCTTCGTTTCGGCGTGATCCACCGCAGATTTCACCGCCGGCTCCATGCCGATGATGATGAGCTCCGGATACTTCGCGCGGAGCCAGTCGGCAGCGGCTGAGGTCGCTGTATTGCAAGCGATGACGATGGCCTTGCAGCCATGTGCCAGAAGGAACTGAACAGCGGCATCCGACATCTCACGGATGCGGGGCTCCGGCTGATCGCCGTAGGGCGCGTGGATGCTGTCCCCAAAGAATATATAATTTTCGTTCGGCATATCGTGGCGGAGGATCCGAAGAACGGAGATGCCACCGACACCAGAGTCGAAAACACCGATCGGAGAGCTTGAATTCATAAGTAAAATCCTTTCGTTTGCCACAGGCGGAAAAACTCTACCTTCAGGTCGTGGATAGTTGACATGATTTACTTCCTGTTATATCGCTACAGTACTGTGTTCGAACTGATCATCGTACGAAGTTGAAACGGCATACAGCTGAACCGCTGTATACACATAAGGCAAGTTTAGTTCATTTGTGGGCTTTCCGCAACTCGTCGGCCGATCTCTCCGAAACATAAGAAAGGCAAACGTTACTTTTCGCTCATCAACTGTACTCCGGGTCACCTGCCTGGATTGTTACGGTTTTGTTTCACAGAAAAGTGAATAATAGGCATGATAAAGGCCGAAATACTCCTTAGAGGGGGTGTGGCACCGCAGACCCGGACGGCTGGGATTCACCTATTGTCTGCTTACAGGTATAACGATTTTCCGGGAGATCACGAAATTCACGGCTACTCTTCGCGCGTCAACTGGATTCAGGCAGGGAGATCCGGCAGGGAGCCAGCGTCACCGTGAAATGCGGCGAACTTCCACTTGCACATTCCGAACGAGTATGCTATAGTTCATAGGTATTTGTAAAACTATGTATGAGGTGGTGAAGATTTATGAAAATCGCACTTGTCATTATATTCTGTGTTTTAGGTGTTGCTCTTTCCGCGATCATTCTGATGCAGGAAGGTAAGAGCCAGGGTCTCGGTGCTATTTCCGGTATGGCCGACACCTACTGGGGCAAGAACAAAGGCCGTTCCATCGAGGGCGGACTGGAGAAGTTCACGAAGATCGCAGCTGTGCTCTTCTTCGTCGTAGCGCTTGTTCTGGATGTCATCTGGTAATGACGAATAAGATTTGATACGATGTACCTGCATACGTTTTGTATGCAGGTACTTTTTTTAACGTTCCGCACCAGAGTAAAGAGAACAGAAAATGACCATGTATGGGCACTTTTCTGCTCTCTTTACTCTGGTGGTCAAGATGCGTAGCATCTCTGACCATGAAAGCGAGATTTTCCGAAGGAAAATGGAGCTTTCTTACGGAACACAGACATAAACACGAACATATCAACCGACCGTAAGAAATAGAAAAGGACTTTATGCAGGATTATCAAAAAGAAAAACTCGCGAAGCTGATCGTGGATCTCGTGAAGGATCCGATCTATCAGCCGATGAAAGCGAAGGAAATGGCCATGCTGATCGGTATTCCGAAGCCGGAGCGTGCCGCCCTCCAGGAGGTGCTGGACCATCTCGTATCAGAGGGCCGCATCGGCATCTCCCAGAAAGGGAAGTATGGCCGTACAGAAAATTTCACACATGTCGGCACCTTCCATGCGCATCCACGTGGCTTCGGCTTCGTGTCGATGGAGGGTCACGAACAGGAGCCGGACATCTTTATCCCGGCCGATTATGTCGGTGAGGCACTCGACGGTGATCGCGTGCGCATCATCATCACCCGCAGTGCAGACGCGAGCCATCGTTCTGAGGGACACGTCACCCAGATCCTCGAGCATGCAAATAAGGAAATCGTCGGCTTCTATCATAAGAACAAATCCGTCGGCTTCGTCGAGCCGGATAACCAGCGGATTCTGAAGGACATCTACATCCCACAGGGAAAGGATATGCATGCGGTGAACGGCCATAAGGTCGTCGTAAAAATCATGAACTACGGAGATGCGAAGCACAGTCCGGAGGGTGTCATCACCGAGATCCTCGGCCATGTCAATGATCCGGGCGTCGACATCCTCTCCATCGTCCGGGCCTACGGGCTCCCGGAAGCCTTTCCGAAGGACATCATGCGCGCTGCCCAGGCGATCCCGGAAACCGTGCCGGAGGACGCCATCGCGCGCCGCCGGCAGCACGACTTCCGTAAGCTCACTACCATCACCATCGACGGTGAGGACGCGAAGGATCTCGACGACGCCGTATCCCTCGAGTACGACGAGATGACGAGGCAGTATCGTCTCTATGTTCACATCGCAGATGTCACTGAATATGTGACGGAGCACTCGCTGATCGATCAGGAAGCCCTGAACCGTGGCACCTCCGTCTACCTCACGGACCGCGTGATCCCGATGCTGCCACGCGTGCTCTGCAACGGCATCTGCTCCCTGAATCCGGAGGAGGATCGTCTGACCCTCTCCTGCGTCATGGACATCGATGCCAGCGGTAAGATTCTGAACCACGAGATCTGCGAGTCCGTCATCCGCTCCGATAAGCGCATGAGCTACAGCGCTGTCCACGCGATGCTCACGGGCACAGAGCTTACGAACGGCGAGGACCTCGCATCCTATCTTCCGTATAAACCGCTGCTCGAGCGCATGTACGAGCTGTCTCAGCTCCTCCGTAAGCGCCGCTACGAGCGTGGTGGCATCGACTTCGACTTCCCAGAGACGAAGATCATCCTCGATGCACAGGGCCATGTCACCGACATTCACCCTTACGAGCGAAACGAAGCCCATATGCTGATCGAAGACTTCATGCTCGCGGCGAACGAAACCGTCGCCGAGGATTTCTTCTGGCAGCAGGTTCCGTTCGTCTTCCGTGTACACGAGAAGCCGGATGCCGAGAAGTTCCAGCAGCTCAGCCTCGCCATCGAGAACTTCGGCCACTTCATCCGCATCCGCGATGACGAGAGCATCCGTCCGAAGGAGGTCCAGAAGCTTCTCGATTCCATCGTCGGGACTCCGGAAGAGCCGATCATTAAAACGATGACGCTCCGTTCCCTGAAGCAGGCCCGCTACTCCACCGAGTGCTCCGGCCACTTCGGCCTCGCGGCGAAGTACTACTGTCACTTCACCTCTCCGATCCGTCGCTATCCGGACCTCCAGATCCACCGCATCATAAAGGAGGACCTGCGTGGTGAACTCGATAAGCGTCGCCTCGAGCACTATAAGAACCTGCTCCCGGCCGTCGCCGACCGCTCTTCCACCCTCGAGCGCCGCGCTGACGAAGCGGAGCGCGAGACCGATAAGCTGAAGGAGTGCGAGTGGATGCGTCATCACATCGATGAGGAGTTCGACGGCGTCATCTCCGGCGTCACGAACTACGGCATCTATGTCCAGCTCCCGAACACCGTCGAAGGCATGTGTGCAGTCCGTCTCATGGACTCCGACTACTACATCTTCCGCGAAGACAAGTACGAGCTGGTCGGTGAACGTACCGGCCGTACCTATCGCCTCGGTGACCACGTCCGTGTACGGGTGCTCAATGCAGACAAGCTCACCAGAACGATCGACTTCCAGCTCCTGCGCCCGGAAGACAGCGAGGCGTGAACCACACGCAGAACCTCCTGTCTTAACTGTAACACCAGACAGATTCCGAGGACCGACGAACAACCACGGGTTCATTGAAAATCCGCGAAATTCCTGTCATACTATAGCTGTTTCGACACCAGACACAGGGGGCCAGCATCACCGCTGCATCTTTGTCGCCCCTTATATAAAGAAGTACATGCTTTACAGAACGACATGCTTTTATAACGGGTTATCCATACCCATATCGATGGAGGTAACACCATGGCAAATCACGGAAAAGAAGAAGGTACCAAGCTCATCGCAAACAACAAGAAGGCCTACCACGACTACTTCGTGGACGAGACCTTCGAGTGCGGCATCGAGCTCGCGGGCACGGAGGTCAAGTCGCTCCGTCTCGGCCAGTGCTCCATCAAGGAATCCTTCTGCAGCATAAAAAACGGAGAGGTCTTCATCTACGGCATGCATGTGAATCCGTACGAGAAGGGCAACATCTTTAACAAGGACCCGCTGCGTGACCGCAAGCTTCTCCTTCATAAGTCGGAGATCAATAAAATCCTCGGTAAACTGAAGGAGGACGGCTACGCCCTCGTCCCGCTCCGCGTCTACTTCCGCCGCTCCCTCGTGAAGGTCGAAATCGGCCTCTGCCGAGGCAAGAAGCTCTACGATAAGCGCGCGGACCTCGCGAAAAAGCAGCAGAAGCGTGAACTCGAG
>CABTMH010000167.1 GCA_902485915.1 uncultured Oribacterium sp.
CACGGCTGGTCTCGACGGCACGGAGTACCGCGAGCTGCGGATTCGCTGCGGCGATCGCCTCTGCCTTCTCGCTGAGTGACTCGATGTGTGCATTGGCCTCCGGTGTCGTACCGGCCTTCACAGCGAAGCGCTTCCCCTGATCATCCCGGTAGAGCAGGGTCTTGATGGCGTACGCCGGCTTGCGGGTCGAATTATACTTGATATAGTCCGGAAGGAAGCGGCGATAGTCCCGTGCCTTCGGGCGGACGCTGCCATCCGGCTGATAGATGTAGAAGTAGGCCGGTGCGAACTCGCGGAAGCGGTTCTCCTGGATGAGGAGTGCGGTCTTTTCGTCCTCCTCAGAGACATCCGGCATGCGCGCATCACTGTAGAAATGAAGCGGTATGCTGAGCTCCGGCGTCAGATAGTAGAGGGTCTCCCGTGCGCCCGGCTGCTCCTCACGAAGGCTCGCACGCAGGGACGTAAGCTCAGACCAGCGAAGATAGAGGACATCCTCCTTCCGGTCACTGGAAGCCATACGGTCGATGTCGAGGGCGTTTTCGATGCCCATCAGGATGCGGCCGCCCTTCTTCAGCCAGGTTTCCGTCAGGGCATGCAGCATCGTGTGGACGTCGCCCTGAAACAGACGGAGGAGCTTCTTCGTCAGCACCGGGATCACGACATAGTCGTAGGTGCTGTCGTCGAGACGGCGGGATACCTGATGTACGCGCGGCTCGAGGAGGGTCACAAAGGGTGCCGTCGTCTCCTTATCGCCGAGCACCAGAACAGATGCGTCGCGCTCGCGGCCCGAGGTTACGTCCTCGAAATAAAACCATTCGATGGTGTTCGTGATGTGTCGTGAAAAATCCATTAGTGTTCACGCCTTTCCAGAGTCACCTCGGACTCCATATCGTACACACCCACGGTGTTCTTGTTCGAAAGAACGGTGATGGATGCGACGTCATACTTTCGGTCATAGACCACATGCTCGCCCTCCTCGAAGCCCGTGCAGGACATACTGAGGAGATACTCGCCGCCCTGCAGGGTCATCCGCTGGGTGAAGGTGCAGGTATATTCATCGCCCGCCTTCACCGGCTGGATGTCGCAGCCCTCGATGAGGGTGTTCGTGCCGGTGAGATCCGCGCCGCGCTTATCCTTGATGGTGAAGGTAAAGATCGGGGCAGTGATCGGGGCGTTGAAGCGGATCCTTTCCTTGATGGAGAAGACCTCGCCCTTTACGATGACGTTCGAGATCTTCCCACGCTGGTCGAGGATGCCGAGATCCCAGATGGTCGCACGTCCGTCGCCGTAGTGCTGGACGTTCGGGTTCAGGTTCAGGCTGTCCTGCATGAGCGCCGGCGCTGCTGCTGCGGAAGTGTCCTCTCCCGCGGAGGTCTCTCCGGCATGGTCGGCTGCATTGGCCTCTCCCGACGTATCCTTCGAAAGCTGGACACCTGTTTTCGCCGGTCCTTCTGCGAGGGCCGCGGCACCGACGCTGTCGACGCCGAAGTTCTGGCCGTCGATGAAGTCCGCTGCGGCCTGCGCATCGGCCTGGTGCTGCGCATAGCGCTGATCCTCCTCGGTGAAGCGGCCGGCGAGAATCTTCTTATAAAGATCAACCATGTCGCCAGGCAGTCCCTCCGAGACCTTCTCACCCTTGTTCAGCAAGATGACGCGGTCGCAGTACTTCATGACAGAGCCGAGGTCGTGCGTGACCATGAGGATGGTCGTGCCGTTCCGGCGGAGCTCGTCCATGCGATGATAGCACTTCGCCTGGAAGAAGACGTCGCCGACGGACAGGGCCTCATCGACGATGAGGATCTCCGGGTCCATCGCGACGTAGAGTGCGAAGGCGAGGCGGACGAACATACCGGAGGAGTAGCTCTTCACCGGCTGGTGCACGAAATCGCCGATGTCTGCGAAGTCAAGGATTTCCTGGAGTTTCTCGTCCATCTGCTCCTTCGTGAAGCCCATCATCGTACCGTTCATGTAGACGTTCTCGATGCCGGTGTAGTCCGGGTTGAAGCCGGCACCGAGCTCGAGGAGCGCACAGACGATACCGTGGATGCTGACCGCGCCCTCGGACGGTGTCAGGACGCCGGTGATGATCTTCAGCATGGTCGACTTACCGGAGCCGTTCGTCCCGATGATACCGACGGCTTCGCCCTTTCGTACCTGGAAGCCGACGTGGTTCAGGGCATAGAAGTCCCGATGGTAGTTCCGGTGCGTGAGGCTCACCGCCTCTTTCAGGCGGTCGATCGGCTTATCGTACAGGCGGTAGATTTTCGTGACGTCCTGAACATCGATGACGATGTCGGACGCGCTGTGTTCTGTGTTCTTCGTTTCCATATAGTTTATAAGTGAAGGCGCCGTGGTTTCCGGCGCAAGCAAAAATCCCCAGATGCGTTTCTGCGCATTTGGGGAATATTCTAGCATAGTTGCTTTTATTTTTCCATATATGATGGTAAGTGATCAGCCGGGGGGGCGTGTCGGACAGCCGGTAGCAGCACGGAGGACCGATGACGCATTTCGGGTCTGTCAACCATATCGCCAGACAAGTGGCTGAATGGATTTACGTTCAGGCCTGTGGGGTCTTGTAGGTATTTACGTTGGTTGCGCCGGTTGACGGGAGTGTGCCAGTGTAGCTCGTTCCGGTCTGCGTCGTGGTGTTTCCCGTCGTCGTGCCGGTGGATGTGTTTGCGGTGGTGCCGGTCGTGGTCTGGGTCGTCGTGCCGGTGGTCGGGCCTACGTTCGGGGAGCCTGCGTTCGTCACGAGGTGTCCGTCACTTGCGTAGTAGCTGTAGGTGCCGGTCGTGGTGTTATAGTTATAGGTCTTCGTCGTCTGCTCGACACCGGCCGGGGAAAGGTAGGTGCCGGCGCTCACGTCGCTCTGATTCAGCTGGCTCTGATCCTGGGTCTGAATCGTCGGGAGCGTCGCGTTCGTATAGGTGTTATTCGGACCGGTGCCACTGCCCCTCTTCGGCAGCACCTTCTCGATCGTGGTGACATCGCCGATCTGGAGGTTTGCGTTCGCGGCTGCGGTGTTCGCTGCGAGCTGCTCAGCAGTCAGGGTCGTCTCCTGCACGACGTTTCCTCCGCGGGCGGCCTTCGCCGCATCGACGGCAGCATTGGCCGCAGCGATGGACTGTGCGGTGTTTGCGCGCTGCGCGGCCTCGGTCGTGTAGGTTTCGGCGGTCATCGTGACGGTCGGTGCCGGGGTGCCGTCCGGAGCCGGCTGACCAGCGTATACACATACCTGCTGTCCGGTCGTCGTCTCGGTCCAGATCGCGATCGGGCCCTGCAGGGTATACTGCCATGCGGCCATCGACGGCATCGCGCTCATCAGCGTCATCGCCGTCGCGGCAGCCAGAAGCTTCGTCCAGTTTAATCGTCTCATATCTCTTCTCCTTTAAGGATCTCTCTTCGTTCTTAATGGGAGTATAGCACAGAATAGCGTGCAGAATGCTTACAATTACGTTATAAAAAATTTATACTTTTGTTAGCACTCGACGCTTGAAAGTGCTAACAGTCGTGCTATAATACTTTTATCCGAAGGAATAAGGAGGTTCCGTCTTATGAATATTAATAAATTTACACAGAAATCGGTCGAAGCGATCAATAACTGTCAGAATATCATCAGTGAATATGGAAATCAGTATGTGGAGCAGGTTCATCTTCTCTACTCACTGATCACCATCGATGACAGCCTGATCGCACAGCTTCTGAAGAAGATGGGTGTGCCGATGGCGCAGTTTGCGTCGTCCATCACAGATGAGATCAGCCGTCTCCCGAAGGTATCGGGTGCCGGTCAGATGTACTTCTCGCAGGGGGCGAACCTGGCACTCACGAAGGCCGAGGAGCATGCGAAGTCCATGGGCGATGAGTATGTTTCCGTGGAGCACATCTTCCTCAGCCTCCTGAAGGAAGCAGATCCGACCCTGAAGAAGCTGTTCCAGCAGTATGGCATCACGAAGGATGGCTTCCTGAAGGCACTCGCCGAGGTGAGAGGTAATCAGCGTGTCCTGTCCGATAACCCGGAGGACAGCTATGATACCTTAAACAAGTACGGCTACGAGATGGTGCAGCGTGCGAAGGATCAGAAGGATGATCCGATCATCGGTCGTGATGATGAGATCAGGAACATCATCCGTATCCTCAGCCGTAAAAGCAAGAACAACCCGGTGCTGATCGGTGAGCCGGGTGTCGGTAAGACAGCCGTCGTCGAGGGTCTCGCACAGCGCATCGCGAAGGGTGAGGTACCGGAGAGTCTGAAGGATAAGAAGGTCTTCGCCCTCAACATGGGTTCGCTCGTCGCCGGTGCGAAGTACCGTGGTGAGTTCGAGGAAAGACTGAAGGCGGTGCTCGATGAGGTTCGCAGGTCCGAGGGCCAGATCCTCATGTTCATCGATGAGCTGCATACCATCGTCGGTGCCGGCAACCAGGAGGGCTCGCTCGATGCAGGCAACATCCTGAAGCCGATGCTGGCGCGTGGTGAGCTCCACTGTATCGGTGCGACGACGCTGAATGAATATCATAAATACATCGAAAAAGATGCGGCGCTCGAGCGTCGTTTCCAGCCGGTTATGATCGATGAGCCGTCGGTCGAGGATACCATCTATATCCTGCGTGGTATCAAGGAAAGCTACGAGAAGTACCACGGTGTTACGATCAGCGATAACGCACTCGTCGCCGCAGCGACCCTCAGTGATCGTTACATCTCCGACCGTTTCCTGCCGGATAAGGCCATCGACCTCGTGGATGAAGCCTGCGCGATGGTCAAGACCCAGATGGAGTCGATGCCGGAGGACATGGCTGCCCTGCAGAGTAAGATCACACAGCTTAAGATGGAACAGATCTCGCTGAAGAAGGAGGACGATACCCTCTCGAAGCAGCGTCTCGCCGACATCGAGAAGGAGCTCGCCGAGCTGCAGTCACAGTTCGATACGAAGCAGGCACAGTGGGACAACGAGAAGAAGTCGGCCGGTGACCTGCAGATGCTCCGCGAGCAGCGGGATCAGCTGAAGAAGGATATGGAGCGGGCAATGCAGACGGGCGACTATGCAAAGGCCTCCCAGATCCAGTACGCCGACCTTCCGGCCATCGAGAAGAAACTGGCGGACGCAGAGAACAGCGTCCATGGAGAGGATCGTGCACTCCTCCAGGAGACCGTGACCGAGGATGAGATCGGGAAGATCGTCAGCCGCTGGACCGGTATCCCGGTATCGAAGCTGAACGAGTCCGAGCGTTCGAAGGTGCTGCATCTCGGGGATGAGATCCACAAGCGCCTGATCGGCCAGGACGAAGCGGTGGAGAAGGTCGTCGAGGCCATCCAGCGTTCGAAGGCCGGCATCAAGGATCCGACACGACCGATCGGTTCGTTCCTCTTCATGGGTCCGACCGGTGTCGGTAAGACGGAGCTCGCGAAGTCCCTCGCACAAAACCTCTTCGATGACGAAAACGCCATGGTTCGTATCGATATGTCCGAGTATATGGAGAAGTACTCCGTATCGAGACTGATCGGTGCTGCGCCTGGCTATGTCGGCTATGAGGAGGGTGGTCAGTTGACCGAGGCTGTCCGCAGAAAGCCATACTCTGTCGTTCTCTTCGATGAAATCGAGAAGGCGCATCCGGATGTCTTCAACATCCTCCTGCAGATCCTCGATGACGGTCGGATCACCGACAGCCAGGGTAAGACCGTGGACTTCAAGAACACCATCATCATCCTGACCTCGAACCTCGGCGCGCAGTATCTGCTGGACGGCATCGACGCAAATGGTGAGATCACCGAAAGCGCACGGAAACAGGTACATGACGAGCTCTTCCGCTCCTTCCGTCCGGAGTTCCTGAACCGTCTCGATGAGATCATCATGTTCAAGCCGCTGACGAAGGACAACATCGCGCATATCACGGAGCTCATGGTGGCCGACATCAACCGCCGTCTCGCAGATCGTCAGCTGAAGATCGAGCTCACCGACGCTGCGCGTGACTATGTCACCGAGCACGGCTATGATCCGCAGTTCGGTGCACGTCCGCTTCGTCGTTTCATACAGAAGAACGTCGAAACCCTCGTCGCCCGCATCATCCTCGAGGACAGGGTGCAGGAAGGCGACACCATCACCCTCGATCTGAAGGGTGATCGGCTCGACGCAGAGATTCACAGATAAATCGAAGGCCTCGCCGCCCG
>CABTMH010000168.1 GCA_902485915.1 uncultured Oribacterium sp.
ATACTTCCGTTTAATGTAGAACACATGCAATGCTGTCGCCAGTGCATCCTTCCGGAAGTCATCGAGGCCCAGCAGTGCAGAAAAACCGGCGCCACGCATACCACCCATCAGCGCACGCTCCTGCGCATCGAAGCGATACGGCCAGACACGCTTGTGCCCCATAAGATGAAGCGTCTCGTACTTATCGGTGTTGTAGGTCTCCTGGAAAACAGTGACGTAATCCACGCCGCACTCATGCAGGTAACGATACTCATCGACATTGACCGGATAAATCTCGATACCGATGTTCTTAAAATACTTCTTTGCGATTTTTACTGCCTCGCCGATGTACTCTACATCCGAGTATACTCGGCTCTCACCGGTCAGCATCAGAATCTCTTCCATACCGGTCCGTGCGATGACCTGCATCTCATGCTCGATTTCCTCAAAGGTCAGCTTCTTACGACGGATCTTGTTATAGCAGTTGAAGCCACAGTAGATGCAGTAATTCTGACAGTAGTTTGCGATGTACAGTGGCGTGAAGATATACACGGTGTTACCGAAATGATTTTTCGTCACTTCTTCTGCTTTCCGTGCCATCTGCTCGAGATACGGTGCCGCTGCCGGCGAGAGCAGAGCCTTAAAGTCTTCGATGGAGCAGGTTTCATGTGAGAGCGCCCGCTCGACATCCGCTGCTGTGTATGCGTCGTAGTCATACGCCGCCATCGCCTGCAGCACCCGATCCTTGATATCTGAATCGATGACTTCCATGCCCTCCATGTATTTCATATGGTCGGTACGGAAGCTCGGATCCTGCTCGAGTCTATGCTTTCGTGCGAGTGCTTCTGGCGGCAGCTGATCACTGTCCACGAAGTATACCTGATTTTCTTCATTCATGATCGTTCATGTCTCCTCTATGATTATTATCTCTGAAAGCTATGATTACGGTTCACACGTGTCCTGGTCAGGCAGTGGCCGGAGGGCAGTTGGCGCGTGAAGAGGAATCATCTATTCTCGCCCCACCATCAGCGAAGGAAGCCCGTCAGTGGATCGGATGCACTGCCGCCGCGTGCGAGTACACGGCCCATACCGGTAAGGTATGCCTTACGGCCGGCCTCGATGGCGAGACGGAAGGCCGAAGCCATCTCCGGAACATCACCGGCGGTTGCGATGGCCGTGTTCGCCATGACCGCTGCTGCACCCATCTCCATCGCCTCACAGGCCTGCGATGGCTTGCCGATACCGGCATCGACGATGATCGGAAGATCGATCTCATCGATCAGCACCTGAATCATCGCCTTCGTCGCAAGCCCCTTGTTACTGCCGATCGGTGCTGCCAGTGGCATAACGGCAGCCGCACCTGCACTCTGAAGATCGCGTGCTACATTAAGATCCGGATTCATGTACGGAAGTACGATGAAGCCCTCTTTCGCGAGAATCTCGGTTGCTTTTACAGTCTCATCGTTATCCGGGAAAAGATACTTCGCGTCGCGCATGATTTCCACTTTGACGAAATCACCACAGCCCATCGCCCGACTGAGACGTGCGATACGTACCGCTTCCTCTGCATTTCGTGCGCCTGATGTGTTCGGCAGCAGTGTCACACCCTCCGGGATGAAGTCGAGGATACTCTCACTCTCCTTCGTGTTTGCACGACGAAGTGCGAGGGTGATGATTTCAGCACCGCCCTGCTCGACCGCTGCGTTGATCAGATTCATATTATATTTTCCAGAACCGAGGATAAAACGGCTCTTAAACTCTTTCCCACCTAACATAAACTTGTCTTCCATATTCTTTCCTTTCTATTTCAGAATCAGCTGAATCACTTTATTCGCCTGATGTGCAGCGCAGGCCGCAACACGCGGTGCCATCAGACCGGTACCGATGCTCACATCGGTCTTCTGGTCGCCACACACATAAAGGCGACGCATCATCTGTGTCGTGCAGATTTCATTGGCATCCGCATAGCCCGCCATCCCGTTGCCGGAGATCACCACACTGTCCGGACACTGCATCAGCAGTTCGCGCACCAGCATCGCTTTCTGATCCGGCTGGTCGAAGGCCTCACATACGATCGGATAATCCGCGAACAACGACGCCACATTTTCCGGTGTCACCTTCACACAGCGACTTTCATACTCCATATACGGATTAATCTCATATAAGAGTTCGGTCAATGCTTCCGTTTTCGGTCGTCCGAGATGTCGTATGAGATACATCTGACGATTCAGATTCGTCACATCCACGACATCAAAGTCCACCAGCAGGAGCTTTCCGATACCGCTTCGTGCAAGCATCACTGCGATGTTCGATCCGAGTCCACCGAGTCCGGCGATGGCGACCCGCGCGCCGCGAAGCTTCTCCTGCATCGCCTTCGGAAAACGCGCATCGAAAGCAGCATCCAGCGCTTCTTCCGAAATCCGTGCCTTCATTTCATCCTGGATATCCGACTTTTCACCCATCTTTTCATCCTTTTCCAGTCTTTCTTTTACCATACACACATCACTCACCTCAGAACATGTCGGATTTTGATGCTGTGCTTTCTTTTTTTAGCCGCCGCCTACGAATCGAAGCACTTCGATGACGTCCTCATCCCGAAGTACGACATGCTGAAGCTGATCCTTCGGAACGATTTCGAGGTTTCGCTCCACGAC
The DNA here is from genome assembly GCA_902485915.1 of uncultured Oribacterium sp. GTDB lineage: Bacteria > Bacillota > Clostridia > Lachnospirales > Lachnospiraceae > Oribacterium. The sequence goes on from CABTMH010000168.1 coordinate 2,634, forward strand.
GATCCGTGCCGGTTCATAACCTTCCTTCAGAAGAACATCGAGCAGCCGCTCGCCTGCGAAAGCCTTTTCCTCGCCATTGATTCTCAACATTCGCCCACTCCTTTCGCTGTACTAACACCTGCATTTGCCGACACAAACGACACCATAACGGTGTTTTCGAGGCAGCATCGCTGAAATCTGCATATAAAAAGGCGCCGGAAGACAGAGTAAGTGTGTCTTCCGGCGCCTTGAAACATCTGTGAAAAGTGGTGCCCCCAGTTCACGCAAATAAGGAGCATCTTCGAATCCATCGATTCTCAGCGACTTGTATTTCCCTACGTTGGCATTACCCAAATCAGGTGTCAGGTCAAGACCTCTCGGTCTACTCTCAGCCCAGCTATATGAGCTCCCTATTTCTCCCACATTATACTAAATACAGAAAAAAGCGCAAGGGCGAAAATTTTCTACCGGCTGCCCTCCGGCACTCTGATTACTGTTCATACGTGTACTGATCAGGCAGGGGCCGGAGGGGCAGCAACGGAGGCACAGAACTCCGAGACCGGTAAACAGTATTACAGTGTTTTAAGACGACTGCTTCACGCTCTTCACGTTTTTCACGACGATGGCGGTGAGGGCGAACAGTGCGATGACGTTCGGTACGACCATGAGCTGGTTAAACATATCGGAGAGCTCCCATACGAGGTCACTCGAGGTCAGGGTGCCGAGGAAGATGAAGACGAGGGCGATCAGGGTGTAGACGCGGTTGCCGCGGTCACCGAAGAGCCAGATCACGTTGATCTTTCCGAAGAGGTTCCAGCTGAGGATCGTCGAGAAGGCGAAGAAGAAGAGGCAGATGGCGACGAACATCGCACCGAGGCGCTCGCCGAAGACCGTACCGAATGCGGTCTGCGCGAGGTTTGCCTTACCGATGGTCTCCGGGATCACACCGCTTGCGAGGATGCCGTCGTTCGTGTACAGCGTGGAAATGATGACCAGCGCGTTGAGGGTCAGCACGACATAGGTGTCGATAAAAACACCAACCATCGCGACCACACCCTGCTCATGCGGGCAGGAGACATTGGCCAGCGCGTGCGCATGCGGTGTCGAACCCATACCGGCTTCGTTCGAGAACAGACCACGCTTCGCACCCTGGCTGACGGCGGTCTTCAGCGCATAACCGAAACCACCACCGATGATGGCCTGCGGCTGGAACGCATACTTGAAAATCATCGCGAAGGTCGCCGGCAGATACTGGATACGAACTGCCAGTACGGCGAGACCGCCGATCAGAAAGACGAGGGCCATCACCGGTACGACCTTCTCTGTCACGGATGCGAGACGCTTGACGTCACCGAGGAAGATGGCACCGCAGAAAATCACGAGGGCGATGCCGACGATCCACGACGGAATACCGAACGCGGTACTGATGGTCGAGCCGATGGAGTTCGACTGCACCATGCAGCCGAAGAAGCCGAGTGCGAGAATGATGGCGATGGCGAAGAAATGCGCGAGGAACTTTCCGAAAGCGCCCTTAAACGCGGTCGTGATATAGTACACTGGGCCGCCGTGAATGCTGCCGTCCTCACGAATCACTCTCGTCTCCTGGGCGAGAATCGCCTCTGCATAGATGGTGGCCATGCCGAAGAAGGCGATGACCCACATCCAGAAAATCGCACCCGGGCCGCCGGTGAGGATCGCACCACTCGCGCCGACGATGTTACCGGTGCCGACCTGGGCCGCGATGGCCGTCGCGAGGGCCTGGAAGGATGACATGCCCGCCGCATGCTTCTTACCGGAGAGACTCAGCTCACCGAACGTCTTCTTCATGCCATAGCCGAAGCAGCGGATCTGCACGAAGCCAGTCCGGATGGAGTACCAGAGACCCACGCCGAGAAGCAGGATCACGAGAACATAGTCGGACAGATAGGAATTAATCGTCTGGACAAGTGAAAGCAGCATAATGTTGAACCCCCTGATAGATCATAATGTGCTGTCACTTCGGAGAATCGAAAGAGGCCCGTAAGAACTTCGCTTCGCTCGTTCGTACGGTTTTCGAGGCAGTCGCCAAGGTCCCATGCAAGCACGGGACTTTGGCTCGTTGCTCGCGAAAACCAAAAGAGCCTTTCCGTTTCCGGCAGGCTCTAGAACTTCTGTGCAAATAAACATCCATGTACAGCGATGTACACTCCCCTATTTCACATGCAGCTTCGTTCTTTTGCCTGAGAGATTCGGTACGCAAGCACCTTACACCTTCGGCATCCAATTAAATGGAATTCTCCAAAGCGCCCTCCATGTTCGGTCTCTTTCGATTCCTAACACTTCAACGGGTGAAAACAATGAGCTAACACTATCATAAGAGTTTACTATATGCAAGCAGTTTTTAAATTTTCACTTGTGGCTTCCATAAATAAAATTTATAGACTTTCACGCATCCTGATCCGGAGCTTAACGAATGAAATTCGTGCTCACCGCACGCTCGACGTCCGGATGCTCGATGCCGACCTGTTTTCCGGCTTCGATGCATCTCAACATCCATGCCATGTTTCGTGCGAGATTCCGCATCGTCTGCATCCCCTCGAGGTCCTGCTCTACTTCACCCGGCACACAGCCATGCGCGAGATTCCAGTAGGTGGATGGCACCGTCGGCATGTTGTTGATCCCGAAATACTTCTGAACCGCGTCGAGGGAGGCCGTGGTACCGCCACGGCGTGCAACTGCTACGGCTGCGCCCGGCTTGAACGCGAAGGCATCGCGAGCGCTGTAGAAAGCGCGATCCAGCAGGGACAGGATGCGTCCACTCGGATGTGCATAGTATACCGGCGTACCGAAGATAAAGCCATCCGCTTCCTTCGCCTTCGCGATAAAGGCATCTGTCACATCGTCATCAAATACACAGCCCTGCTCGCTGCACTGTCCACAGCCGATGCAGTCCCGAATCGGCTGCGCACCTATCTGAAAAATCTCATACTCGATGCCTTCCTTCTTCAGCTGCTCTCCGATTTCGATAAGTGCCCGATTCGTATTTCCATTTGCCTTCGGGCTTCCGTTCAACATTAATACCTTCATATCTTCACCTCCATGTATACATATCCTTCCTCAGACCTCACTCGGATCCCCGAAAGTTCGCAGAGCCTCCTTCGGCAGCGCCACGCCGATGTCTCCGCCAGGCACGGACATGGGGCCACGGACACTCTGCCCTTGCGTTCAGTTTTTCAGTTCCTGTGTACGCACGAGCGCAGCATAGGCACCGTTCTGTGCCATCAGCTCCTCATGGTTACCCAGTTCAATGATCCTGCCTTCATCGATCACCGCGATGCGGTCAGCGTTCTTCACCGTCGAGAGACGATGTGCGATGACGATCGTGGTCCGGCCCTGAGACAGCTTCTCGAAGGTCGCCTGAATACGTGCTTCCGTCACACTGTCAAGCGCCGACGTCGCCTCATCGAGAATCAGCACCGGCGGATTCTTCAGGAAGATGCGCGCGATGGAGATACGCTGCTTCTGCCCGCCTGAAAGCAGAACGCCACGCTCGCCGACATCCGTCTGATATCCCTCCGGCATCTCTGCGATGTCATCCGCTATCTCCGCCTTCGCAGCCGCCAGCATCACTTCTTCCATCGTCGCATCGAGGCGGCCGTAGCGGATGTTATCGGCGATACTTCCCGCAAACAGGAAGACATCCTGGGATACGACACCGATGTTCTGATGCAGGGACTCCTGTGTCACCATACGTACATCATGTCCGTCGAGATAGATGGCACCATCCGTCACATCATAGAAACGTGGAATCAACTGGCTGAGCGTGGTTTTACCGCCACCGGAGGAACCGACAAACGCCACCGTCTCGCCAGCGCGGATATCGAGTGATACATCGTGCAGGATGCCCTGCCCCTTCTGATATTCGAAGGATACATGCTCCACCTTGATGTCACCCTGTACCTTCGCAAGCTGGAGTGCGCCCGGACGATCCTTCAGCTCCGGCTCGGTTCGCATCAGCTCCACGAAACGATGAAGACCGGCGGTGCCATTTGCAATCACTTCCGAGGTGTTCGCAAGCTTCCGAATCGGATTCACAAAGGTCGATACATACATACTGAACGCAATCAGGTCGATGACCGTGAGCTGATCGCTCATGATGAGGGCGCCACCGACCGCGATGACCACCACAGACATCATGCAGAGACAGAACTCCATCGTCGAATGAAATTCTGCCATCGCACGATGGAATCCGAACTTTGCGCTGCGGTAGCTGGCATTGGCCTTCTCAAACTTTTCAAGCTCTTCGGTCTCGTTCGCAAAGGCCTTCGCTGTACGGATACCGGACAGGCCGGATTCGAATTCCGTGTTGATGTGCGAAACGGTCGTCTTCACCTTGCGTGACGCATCCCGCATATGGAAACGGCATCGCATCACCACATACAGAAAAACCGGCAACATGATAGTAAGCACCAGTGCGAGTCGCCACTGAATGGTAAACATGATGATGAGCGCACCGAGGATCGTCACAGAGGAGATAAAGATATCCTCCGGCGCATGATGTGCCATCTCTGTCACATCGAAAAGATCCGTCGTCAGACGGCTCATCAGCTGGCCGACACGTGTGTGGTCGAAGAAGCCATAGTTCAGTTCCTGGATGTGCTGAAAAAGATCACGACGGATGTCTGCCTCGACACGCGCGCCGAAGTTATGTCCCCAGTAGGTGATGACATAGTAAAAAACGGAGCGAAGGACGTAAGCGCCAGTTACGATCGCCATGACGGTCCAGAAGGTGCGCCAGGCGTCGTTCGGAAGCAGGGTGTACATGCACCATCGGGATACCGCCGGGAAGGCGAGATCGATCGCCGCGATGGCGAGCGCACTGATCATATCGAGATAAAACAGCTTCCGGTGCGGTCGGAAATACGAAAGGAAAATCCGCAGCTCTGACCAGTTCTTAAAGTCTTTTTGTGTGTTGTTCTGATGTTCCATAAATCCATCCAAATCATAAAAATAAGGTGTGGATCTGTATCCACACGCCCTATTCTATCAGATTCCGGATTATAAAGCCACCAGTCGCATGCTGATTCAGGCAGGGGGCCGGAGGGGGCGGCAACGGAGGCCCCTGCCTGATCAGTATACGAGCGAACAGCAGCGCACCTCGACAGTAAAAAAGAGCCGGAGACAACGCTCCGGCCCTCACATTCATCGATTGAATTATTTATTTGCTTCCTTCGCAGCGAGTGCAGCGGCTTCCTTCGTCGCCGGTGTCACGAGCTCCTTCTCTGCCGCAGCCTCCGGCTCATCGACCTCTGCTGCCTTACCATGCTGATGTGCGGTGACGTGAAGCACGGTATCGGTGAGCGGTGTCTTGATGTCGAGCTTACCTTCCTTCGCGATATCCAGATCGCCGACGGTCAGTCTCGTGCCGACCGGATACTGCGCGAGATCGATCACGATATGATCGACGAGGTCCTTCGGATAGCCGACGAACTCGACTTCCTCGCAGGTCTTCGTCAGGAAGCCCTGGGCCTTCTCTGCATTGATAAACTCGATGAGTGCCTTCGAGTGGATCTTCTCATCGCCCAGCATCTGCTGGAATGTAACATCGACATACTGATGCTTCATCGCATCGAAATCTACACTCTTGATCAGAACGGAATACTTCGTACCATCGACCGAGAGCTCTGCCTCGGAGCCGACATGATGATTCTGGAAGAACATGCCGAGATCCTTCTGCGTCATGATGATCGCGAGGGACTCCTTCATTGCCTTTCCACTGATCGAACCGGTCGCATAGCCTTCCCGTCTAAGCTTCTTTCCCTTGACGCTCAGATCTCTTGTCTTCGCCTGTAATGTCTCCATAACTACCTCCTGTGGCCTCTGCCACTGAAAATAACATCCACGTCCGCAGTGGGCGCGGCAGAAACATCGTAACATCCCCGGCAAATTTCCCGCGAAAGATCTCTGCTCTTACAGGATGTAAGGCCGCGGTGATACGGTGCACAGACAACTATCTGTAACGCCCTTATGGTAGTCCTTTTTCGGCTCGAAGATTCACCAAAGATGAATTTTTTTCGGGGGCTGTTTTCGCCATTTTTTCAGCGCAGACTTCACAGAATCGACATATTTTCGTATGGATCGGCCAATGCAGGCGGCCTCGGCGCAGGTGGCTGCGCTTAGGGCTTCGACTACCGCAGAAGTACAGTACTGCCTCAGGCCAATGCCGGTGGCCTCGGCGCAGGTGGCTGCGCATCAGATGTCGAACTCCACCAGTGCCTGGTCGAGCTTCGCGATTTCGGCGTCGCTGAGGGTCCAGTCGAGGGCGTGGCAGTTCTCGATCGCACGGGCACGGTGCTGTGTGCCGAAGAGGGCGGACGTCAGGAAAGACTTCTGCAGTGCCCAGTTCACAGCGATCTCGGAGAGCGGTACGCCGCCACGTGCGGCGGAGACCTCATCCATCACGCCGAGGAGCTTCTGCGCCTTGCTCCAGCCCGGCTCGCGGAAGAACTTGTAGAAGCGGCTCCGGCTGTCCATGGTCTCATAGGTCCGCAGCTCGCGATAACATCCGGTCAGGAGTCCGCCGCCGAGGACGCCATACCCCATCGTCGCCATACCGTGCGCCTCTGCGTACCGCATCTCCACCTCACGCTCGCGCTCCAGCATCGAATACTGCACCTGAATGAAATCGATGTCTGCATACTTCGCGGCCTCCTCCATCTGCGCTACACTGTGGTTCGAGAGACCGAGGAAACGGACCTTGCCGGCCTTTTTCAGCTCCATCATCGCCCCGAGCGTCTCTTCTGGTGTCGCATCGTCCTGCGGCCAATGCAGGATGTACAGGTCGATATAGTCGGTCCGGAGGTTTCGAAGCGACGCGTCGCACTGTGCGAGGATGTGGTCGCGCTTACCACAGTGCACGTACTGCCCGTTCTCGAAGTCGTTGCCGCACTTCGTCGACAGGATCACGTCCTTCCGGACGCCCATCTTCTCGAGTGTCTCACCCAGGATCCGCTCCGCTGCGCCCGCGTTGTACGCCGGTGCCGTATCGAAGATGTTCACGCCCTGCTCAACCGACGCCCGGATCGCATCCATCTTCGTCTCCTCCGGATTCTGATCCCAGCCCGCACCACCGATGCCCCAGGTGCCGAGACACAGCTCTGAAACCTCGAGTCCTGTATTTCCAAACGACTTATACCGCATATTGATACCTCCACTTCATTTAATGTATATGATTCTGTTCTCTATAACCGCAGCCACTCAGCCAAACGAGTCATACTGCTCATCTCGTGGCATCACAAGTGCAAGATCAGTTTTTTCTTCTCCCTCCTGCGTCCGGACATCCACGAGAAGCGTTCTCGTCGGAAGCTCCATATCGGTTTCCAGTTCCGTCAGAATATAATTCACGCCTGCTTCACGCGCATCATCCAGCGCTTCATCGAGGGATGCACCCTCTCCATAGCAGTCCTTCAGATCCACGAAAGACACACGATATCCTGTATCGGCCTTCTTAATAATCGCCGGAAAATAAAATGTCATTTTTCAAATCTCTCCTTTACGATATCTTCCTTGTAGCTCTCGATCACCCTCGCAGCGCCGAGCGCGCGAAGTGCCTCCGGGTCGGCCGTCCCCGCCACGGCGATGACCTTCGCCGCACCGGCAGCCACGGCCGCCTGCACACCCGACTTCGCATCCTCGAACACATAGCTTCGATGGATGTCCGCGTGAAGTTTCTCCGCCGCACGCAGGAAGATATCCGGCGCAGGCTTCCCTGGGAAGCTGTGGTCGTTGTACGTCACCTGCTCGAGCGTGAACCAGCGCGCGAGGTCGATCTGTCGGAAATAAAACTCGACGTTCTCGATCGGCGACGAGGTCGCGATCCCGAGCTTCACGCCCGCGGCCTGCAGCTGGTCCAGAAACGCCGGCAGCCCGTCCCGCAGCTGATAGATATCCGCATGCGAAACGCAGATTTCCCGATAGGTCTCCTCCTTCTCCTCGACGAGCCAGATCGGAAGAGCAC
>CABTMH010000169.1 GCA_902485915.1 uncultured Oribacterium sp.
GGTACATCAAGGGTGAGATGTCGCAAGACGAAGGCTGAAATCGATGACAAAAAACTTCCAGAGATAGCAAAACAAGCTCGCTAGAGGAGCTTTAGTTGCAAAATCTCTGGAAGTTCACATACAGTAGAATTCGCTTGACGCGGCTGCCCTTCGGTGCTATATTGTTCAAAACATTTAAGAAGAAGGAGAAAATGAACATGAAACAGGACGAGAATGAAAAACTCGAACAGCTGGTGTCGGATCGGAGTCGCATCGACTGGATGATCACGCTGGTGCCGTTTGCGCTGATCGTGGTGCTGGCGCTGCTGTTTTTTCTTCTGCCGGACGCGTCGAACGCCGTGCTCGGCGGTATCCGGACCTTTCTGGGGGACAGCTTCGGGCTGTACTATCTTCTGATCGGTCTCGGAACGGCCGTGATGTCGCTCTACATCGCGTTCTCGCGCTATGGCCGCATCGTGCTCGGTGCGCCGGATGAGAAGCCGAAGTACAGCTTCTTCCAGTGGGGGGCCATGATGTTCACGGCGGGGCTCGCCGCCGATATCCTGTTCTACTCCTTCTGCGAGTGGATCCTCTACTGGGAAGACCCGCACACCGTGGAGATGGGCAGCCGCATGGACTGGGCCAGCACCTTCACGCTGTTCCACTGGGGCCCGATTCCGTGGGGCTTCTACCTCGTGCTCGCGGTGGCCTTCGGCTTCATGCTGCATGTCCGGAAGCGGACGCGCCAGAAGTATTCAGAAGCCTGCCGTCCGATCCTCGGGAAGTACACCGACCGTCTGCCGGGCCGTTTCATCGACCTCCTCGCCGTGTTTGCGCTCCTCGCCGGCACCGCAACCACCTTTTCTGTCGCTACGCCGCTCCTCAGTGAAGCGCTGAAGACGCTCCTCGGTATCGACCTCCCGGATCGTACCATCACGATCGCGATTCTGCTCGTGACCTGCGTGCTCTACACCTGCGCGGTCATGCGTGGCATGCTCGGCGTCTCTCTGCTCGCCAATGTCTGCACCTACTGTTTTTATGGCTTACTTCTCTACGTGCTCGTCTGCGGCGGAGAAGCGCGCTTCATCCTCGAGACCGGCTTCTCCGCGATGGGGCGTCTCGCGCAGAACTTCCTCGGCCTCGCGACCTATACGGATCCGACGAGAAGCACCGGTTTCGCCCAGAACTGGACGATTTTCTACTGGGCATACTGGATGGTATGGTGCGTGGCAGCGCCGTTTTTCATCGGATCGATATCCCGTGGTCGCACCATCCGCTCGACGATTCTCGGCGGCTATGTCTTCGGCATGGGTAGCACCTTCGTCAGCTTCATCGTGCTCGGGAATTATGGACTGGGACTTCAGATGTCCGGTCGCTTCGACATCGTCGCTCTTTATGAGCAGACGCAGAACCTGTACACCACCATCATCACCATCATCCAGCAGCTGCCGCTCGCGAAGGTCGTGCTCGTGCTGCTCATCGTGACGATGATCGCCTTCTATGCGACCTCCTTCGATTCCATCGCCCTGGTAGCTTCCCAGTACAGCTATCAGAACCTCGGAAAGGACGAGGAGCCGCAGGGCTGGATCAAGGCACTCTGGTCGGTGCTGCTCATCCTGCTTCCGGTCGCCCTCGTCTTCTCAGACAGCTCCATGGCGAACCTTCAGTCCGTCAGCATCATCGCAGCCTTCCCGATCGGTGCCGTCATCGTCCTGATCACTGCCGCGTTCCTGAAGGACGCGAAGGCGTATCTGGAGGAGATGAACGGACATGAATGAAGAGGAGATGAACGGGCATGAATGAAGAGAAGATGAACGGATATGAATGAAATAGAAAAGCGGCAGAGGACATCCTCTGCCGCTTTTGTGATCAGATATTGTGATCAGATATTGTCTTCAGAAGCGTTTTTAAAACTTGAAAGGGCATCGCTGGTTTTTTCTGAAGCACCTTCTTTTAAGGAACCATCCATATTGACGTCTTCGAGAATCGGGTTCACATCCCCGTCGTGGCTGTGGTCCTCTTTCGGCATGAACCGGAGGAAGATATGCTCGAACATCGTAGAGTTGATCCAGGCGATCAGCGCGAAGCCCATCAGCATCAGAAATGCAGACAGCCATGGCATATAGAATAACAGAATATACCATACCAGCAGAATCACGACATCACAGATCAGCATCGAAATCGTGGATCCGAGATAGCGGATCGACATCAGGATGGCGTTCAGGATGGTGTTTCTGGTCGTATTTTCGAACCTGCTTAAGATCGGCCATACATACAGGAAGACGAAGATCCAGACGACGATCATAGTGAACACGACCGCCTGCAGGAAGAACTTCACCGTCTCAGAGCCGGTCGTCATCTGTCCGAAGAACCAGAAATCGAAGCCCAGCACCGCAGCGATCAGCAGCATCGGGATCCATATGATCGTCGCCTGCTTGAAATTCTGCCTGAACGAGCGAAAGAACATCCGAAAATCACCGTAATCCTCATTACGAACATACTTCAGTGTGCAGTAGTACAGCGCCGTCGTGGACGCACCGATCGTCACGACCGGAATCGAGCAGACGAACCACAGAAGGTTCAGCACGATCATATCCCCGAGCCGGCCCACGAAACGCCAGATCGGATTATCATAATTAAAAAAGCTCTGTAACATTATGTCCCCCAGTTTTTTCTCATTCATGCCCCTGTTCATATGAGGCACATCTGAACAGACGTATGCAAATTGATTCAACAGAATTCTAGCATATTCTGATCGATAGATTCAATGCTTCGATTTTACTTCGAAAGACGCCGGAGTACTTCCGGGAGCTCGGAGATTTCGCGAATCACCGCCTTCGGGTTCGCGACAGTGCCGAAGCCGTAGCTCGCATAGATGAAGCTGATACCGGCCTGTGCGGCGCCGGCCTCGTCCATCGCGGTATCGCCGACGTAGACACAGCTCTCCTTCGTAAGGCCATTGCGCTCCATCAGAAGCCGGATGTTGCTGCCCTTTTTCTTTCCGGTTCGTCCATAACACTCGAAGTCCTGCACATCGCCCTCGACCTCTACCGGTCCCAGGATCCAGCCGGCATCCTCGATGAGGGTCTCGATATAACCATCCTGGCAGTTCGATACGATATAGACGCGGTAGCCCTCCTCATGGAGACGCTCGATCGTCTCCATACAGCCCGGATAGAAATCCCCGCTGTGGGCACGAAGATACTGGTCCTCGTTCTCCATGCAGTCCTGCATGATCAGCGCCCGCAGCTCCTCCGAGATATCCGGCAGCATCATGTAGCTGATCTCATACATCGTATGGCCCATGAAGCGGTACATATCCTCGACCGTGATCTTCACGCCCTTCGTTTCCGGATGACGGTCCAGCACCTCCTGCCAGGCAGCCGTCACCTGACGCGCCGAGTCCCATAAGGTACCATCCACATCGAATATCACATTTCTGATCATGCTCTTATCTCCATTTTTTCTGAACGATACAGGCCCGGGATACCGTTTTTCCTGACACCTGTTCCTGCACTTTCTGAAGTGTAGCAGAAGTCTCTGTACTCAAAAAGTCAAATTTGAATTCTGCGTTCATAGTCCGTTCATATTTGAACCTGAATGTTAACAGAATGTTCACGTGCCCCACATACTTTGTTCACCATTGACCTATATATTATAACCAAGATAACAAATAAGTTATCGATTTAAGAAGATTTTTTTCATAATACTCGGGCAGGGATCGAAGGATCACCTGCCCTCCTCCCTTTTATGGGGCTTTTTTCTTTACTTTTCTCTCGTCAACCGGCTTCCCGACACGTCTCCATGCCTGATCAGTACACGTGTGAACAGTAACGGACAGACAAAAATAGTTCTTAATTTAGTACAAGACGGCTTGATGACATGAAAGGGGCTGTGCTATACTGAATGTGTTTTGAAAACGCTTACAAGTGGTACTGCGCTTTCAGGTAAACCAGTTAGGTTCTGTCGGCATAGTGCGGACAGTTTTAAATGGAGGAAGTTATGGATTTAAATTTAAGACCAGCAAATGAGTGTGCATTTGATGCGGTTTCTCTGGGTGAGGTTATGCTTCGTCTGGATCCGGGTGAGGGTAGAATCAGAACTGCCAGATCCTTCCGTGCATGGGAAGGCGGCGGAGAGTACAACGTTATCCGCGGACTTCGTAAGTGCTTCGGCTTAAAGACCGCTGTTCTTACTGCACTTGCAGATAACGAGGTCGGCCATCTGGTTGAGGACTTCATGATGCAGGGTGGTGTGGATACATCCCTCGTAAAGTGGATGGACACCGACGGAATCGGCCGCGTATGCAGAAACGGTCTGAACTTCACTGAGAGAGGCTTCGGTATCCGTGGTGCAAAGGGCTGCTCTGACCGTGCAAACACCGCTATTTCCAAGGCTACACCGGCTGATTTTGATTTCGATTACATCTTCGGTGAGCTCGGCGTTCGCTGGCTCCACACCGGCGGAATCTATGCAGCTCTTTCTGAACAGGCTTCTGAGACTGCAATCGCTGCGATCAAGGCTGCGAAGAAGTATGGCACCATCGTTTCCTATGACCTTAACTACCGTCCTTCCATGTGGTCCGCAATCGGCGGCCAGGCAAAGGCTCAGGAGGTAAATAAGGAGATCGCTCAGTACGTTGACGTTATGATCGGTAACGAGGAAGACTTCACCGCTTGCCTCGGCTTCCAGATCGAGGGCCAGGACGAGTCTCTCAAGGAGCTCAACATCGACGGCTACAAGAAGATGATCAACGAGGCTGTAAAGACCTACCCGAACTTCAAGGCAGTTGCAACGACGCTTCGTACCGTTCACACGGCAACCGTAAACGACTGGTCCGCACTCTGCTGGGCAGACGGCGAGATCTACAAGGCAGCTGATTATAAGGGCCTCGAGATCATGGATCGTGTCGGCGGCGGCGACTCCTTCGCATCCGGCCTCGTATATGGCCTCATGACCACCGGCGATGCGGAGAAGGCTGTAAACTACGGTGCAGCGCATGGCGCACTCGCGATGACCACTCCTGGTGATACCACGATGGCAACCAAGAAGGAAGTAGAAGCGATCATGGGCGGCGCAGGCGCACGTGTACAGCGTTAATTCCGAACTGGATTCGTTCTAAAGTAAACTGAAAACCTCCTCTTGCCTTCGGGTAAGAGGAGGTTTTCGGTATTCAGGCTTATAAATGTCCACTATATTCCGTTCGGATTTTCGAAATGCTCGATGGGATCAGCCATCACACAGCAGAACCGGCACCATAGGGGAACCAGCTTGCGCATTCAAAGAACAGGTTCTTATGAAAAGTCCGTGTAGGGGATACAGATTTATCTGTAATGCCCTACACGGACTTTTCATGAGGTTCTGTACTTTGAACTAAGTGAGCGGTTCCCCTACGGTGGCGGTTCTGCGTCCGCAACAAATCAGGCGACGTTCATCACGAGCGGTACCAGGATCACGGTGAGGATTCCCGCCACACAGATACTGATGGACCCCATGGCACCCTCGATCTCACCGAGCTCCAGTGCCTTCGCGGTACCCACCGCATGTGCCGAGGTACCGAGCGCCAGACCCCGCGCGATCGGATGATCGATATGGAAAAGCCGGAACACCAGCTCTGCGATCATGTTGCCGAGGATGCCCGTGATGATGATCGCCGCCACGGTCAGCGTGACGATACCGCCCGCCTCCTCCGACACGCCCATGCCGATCGCCGTCGTGATCGACTTCGGCAGCAGTGTGGCGATGTGCTCCGCGGTCAGTCCGAACAGCTTCCCCATGATGAGAATGCTGAGAATCGAGCAGAGCGTGCCGGCGGTGATCGCCGCCAGCACCGCCACCAGATTATCCTTCAGCAGCCGGAGCTGCTTGTACATCGGAATCGCGAGACAGACCGTCGCCGGCGTCAGCAGGTAGCTGAGCAGATTCGCACTCGCCTTGTAATCCTCATATGGAATCTGGAAGATCACCAGCACCGCGATGACCATGATCGTCGACACCAGCAGCGGATTCAGGATGGCGACACGGAACTTCGCCTTCAGCCGGACGGCCAGCAGAAATAAAAAGATACTTAAGATTAAACCGAAATAGCCAGAGCTCTGCAGCGCTTCTTTCATCATGCCTCCTCCTTTCGCTCCGCTTCCGCGGAAGTCATCTGTGCAGCGTCGGAAGCATTGGCCTCCGCCTGTGACGCATGGCGCTGTACTTCCTTCTCATGCAGGATCTCACGGTAGCCGTTCGCACCATCGATCTCACCGTTCGGACTCAGCGCGCGGCGACCGATGCCGAAGGTCTCATGCGGCTCGAGGGAAAGCTCAGCGGCCTCTGCATCCTGATCCTCCTTCGGCTCACTGCGCCGAAGAATCGCGGTCGCGGTCAGGCCCGTGACGACCATGACGAGCACCGTCGACACGACGATGATCACGAGGTATGGCAGGAGCACCGGGAGCAAGATATCGATGGCACTCATGATGCCGACCGCCGCCGGAATGAACATCATGGTCATGGTGTCGAGCAGGAAATTACCCGCGCCCTCGACCTCCGGCAGCTTCACGATCCCGGTCACCAGTGCGATGAGCAGCAGGATCATACCATATACACCTGCCGGAACCGGAAGTGGCAGGAGTGTGTTCAGCAGTTCACCGAGAAAGGTGAATGCGATGATCCACATGATTTCTTTTACGTATTTCATGGAACCCTCTTTTCTTAATAGAATGTATTCATAAATCAGGTAAATACTAGTGGGCGACCTTTCGCGGATATCCGGAAGGACGACCCACAATGGCCTCCATTATACCCTCGTGACCGGCACTGTAAAGCGTTAATTTTTCGTCGACTGGATTCAGGCTTTCCGACACGGCCACTACCTAATCAGTACACGGGCGAACAGGAACCATGCATAGAAAGGTATGTGATTCTGTGCATTTCCCCTATTGTGCTTTGCAGAAAATCCATTATACTAAAATGCGGTGGTTAACGATTTACTACGTTCAATTTCATATGGAGGGTAAAGATGACAGATTTTAAGCCAGTGAAGGAAGGCAAGGTTCGTGAGATCTATGATCTCGGAGACAAGCTCATCATGGTCGCAACCGACCGTATTTCCGCATTTGATGTGATCCTGCACAACCAGATCACAGAGAAGGGTAAGGTTCTGACCCAGATGTCGAAGTTCTGGTTCGATCTGACGAAGGATGTAATCCCGAACGATCTGATTTCTGTTGAGAACGAGGATATGCCGGAGTTTTTCCAGCAGCCGGAGTTTGAGGGCAGAGCGACACTGTGCAAGAAGCTCGAGATGATCCCGATCGAGTGCATCGTACGTGGCTACATCACCGGTTCCGGCTGGGAGAACTATAAGAAGGACGGCACCATCTGTGGTATGAAGCTCCCGGAGGGCCTCGTCGAGTGTGCGAAGCTTCCTGAGCCGCTTTACACTCCGTCGACGAAGGCAGAGCTCGGCGATCACGATGAGAACATCAACTTCGAGCAGTCCATCGTGGTTCTCGAGAAGGCATTCCCTGGCAGAGGCGAGGAGATCGCTACGAAGATCAAGGATGCAACGATCGCTGTCTATAAGAAGTGTGCAGACTATGCACTTTCGAAGGGCATCATCATCGCCGATACCAAGTTCGAGTTCGGTCTCGATGAGGATGGCAACGTGCTCCTCGCAGATGAGGTTCTGACACCGGACAGCTCCAGATTCTGGAGACTCGACCAGTACAAGCCAGGTGAGGGACAGTCCAGCTTCGATAAGCAGTTCGTACGTAACTGGCTGAAGGCAAACCCGGATAACAACGCAACCCTTCCGCAGGAGGTCGTGGATAAGACCATCGCTCTCTATAAGGAAGCGTACACTATGCTGACCGGTAAGGAGATCTGAGGATTATAACAGATCCTGTGGTTTCGTTTTTTGAACAAATTCAAAAACATCGAGCGTCATGTATGTACATGGCGCTCTTTTTTTGTATAATTTTCGCAGAAAACCCTGCTTTTTCGCACAGATTTGTTAAAATTTCTACAAATCCATGGGATCTCACGAAATTACACGATGGATGCGAGAAACAGATTACGAAAATCGATGTCATATCGAACACACAAATAAGGAGTCCACCATGGCAGATCATTACGATGAGAACTACGAGGAAGTCGTATCCCTTCCGGGCGTAGATACCGATGGCGAACGCACAGAGAATATCGATGATGGACGGATTCGTCGACCGTCTGAGTTTTTCGTCCGCACCACGGGCGACGATATCGACGAACAGGAGCATGCCCGACGCGAATACTTTAATAAGGTCATCGGCGAAGCAGAGAGTGACGCACTGCAGACAGAGGAGGGGCTGGGCCCAAACGCCGAAAGCTCCCTGCTCTACCGCATCTGGTCCCGCGTGAATCATGAAAGCGAGGAAGCCGTCGCCGGCATCGTCGAGAAGAAGGTCGAGTATGTCGAGCTCTTTTTCGACCTCATCTTCGTGTATAGCCTCCGTACGATCAACGCACTGTTTCATGCCTATGAGCATTCCTTCCCGCCGATGAGCGCGATCCAGACCTTCCTTTTTCTGACCGCGGTCGTCATGCAGGTCTGGATGTTTACCACGATGTTTTTTAACCGTTACGGCCGGAAAGCCCTCCGGGATTACATCAGTATCTTCATCAATATGTACCTCCTGTACTACATGGCGAGCGGCTCGAACCACCACTGGCTCGATCACTATATCCGCTACCACGGGGCCTGGGCACTGATCATGCTGAACCTCGCGTATCGAAACTGGGACAAGCTGCGTTTCGCCCCGCATCTCGATGACATCGACCGGAGGATACTCGGGGCGAATGTCATCCATTATCTCATCGAGTGCGGTATCATCCTCGTGTCGATCCCGGTGCATGAAATCACCGGACTCGTGCTCTCGCCGCTTGCGCTGATTTACGGCTATGTCGCAAAAGCCAGTGAGTTCCGTGCCTATAAGGCGAGACCGTGCGACTTCCCGCACCTCGCCGAGCGAAATCTGCTGCTCGTGATCCTGACCTTCGGTGAGATGATCATCGGCATCGCCAGCTTCTTCGAAACGGGTAAGAATGTGCTTCTGAACATCATTTCCTTCCTGATCGTCATCGGCATGTTCCTGAGCTACGGCTTTTTTAACGACAATGTCCTCGACCACCACAGGAAGACCTCCGGCCTCGGCTTCCTCGCGATCCACGTCATCATGATCCTCGCGATCAACTCGACGACCATCGCGCTCGAGCTCCTCGCGCGCCCGCTGGTCCCGCTTCTGCCGAAGACCATGTGGATGACCAGTATGCTGCTCGTCTACTATCTGTGCCTGCTGGCGACCGAACGCTATGCGAAAGAACACCTTCGGACGAACCGCTTTAAGTTCATAGGCACCGTCCTCTCGATCCTGGTGGCCTATCTCTGCCTGATGCTGCTCGGCGGACATCATCAGCTGGTGGGTGCCTTTATCACCCTCGTCTTTGTATATGGTATCTTCGGCTTCCTGCTGCACATCCACCACAGTAGCCTCCGCAAGATGAAGATCGGCGGATACATCTCATAAAATCGAGACCCGAAATGCGTCATCGGTCCTCCGGCCCGCTACCGGCTTTCCGACACGCCCATCCGGCCCCCCCCCTGACCTTATGAAGAATAGAGATTGAGTTCACTCCTCTGAAATGCTAGAATAGTCGCGTACATTTGTTTGACGGATTATTCTCTTTTCAGAGGAGTTTTTTATGAAACTGATTCACTGCGCAGACCTGCATCTCGACAGCCGGATGAGCACGCATCTCGGGGATGCGGCAGCCCGGGAGCGGCGGCAGGAACTGCTCGGCACCTGGCTCCGCCTCGTCACGTACGCGGAGCAGCATCAGGTGCGCGCGATCCTCATCGCCGGCGACCTCTTCGACCGGCCGGCCGTGAGTCTGACGACGGCGCATGCTGTCCTCGAGAGCGTACGTACCCACCCGGAGATCGCGTTTTTCTATTTAAAAGGAAATCATGACACGGACAGCTTTCTGAACCAGGCGGAGAGCCTGCCGGAGAATCTCTATACCTTCCAGGACACCTGGCGGAAGTACCGGCTGTTGGACCATCTCGTGATCGCCGGCCGTGAGTTTACGGAATCCGGCACCCTGAACGAGCTGGCGGCGAAGACCCTGCGCCTCGAAGAGGCCGATGTGAACATCGTCCTCCTCCATGGGCAGATCAGCGAAAGCACTGCGCAGGACAGTGCGTCGACTGAAACGATCCGTCTCGCGGACTATGCGCATCAGGGCATCGATTATCTGGCGCTCGGACATGTGCACCAGTACCAGGAGGGAAGCCTCGACGGGCGCGGAAGCTGGTGCTATCCTGGCTGCCTCGAGGGACGTGGTTTCGATGAGTGTACGCAGCATGGCTTCGTCCTGCTCGATATCGATGAGGCGACACATCAGATCCGGCGTCAGCTCGTGGATATCAGTACACGCCATCTCTGGACGGTGCCGCTGGATGTGCAGGGGCTTGACTCGTCGATGGCGATCGTGCGGCGTGCGCGTGCCCTGCTGTCACTGCTTTCCGGAACGCCGAGTGCGGATCCGGCGATCGCGGAGATCCCGGCAGAGCGCGTCGAGGCGATCCTTCAGGCGGGGGCCGGGGTGCGCATGCGCTCGCAGGATCTCGTGAAGCTGGAGCTTCGCGGCGCGCTTGCGATGGATGTGGAGCTTAGCCTCGACTTCATCCGTACGCAGCTTGCACCGATGTTTTACTTTCTTCGGGTCGTGGATGAGACACGGCGTTTCATCGACCCGTCGATGTATCAGCATGATAAATCGCTGAAGGGCGCGTTCGTCCACTCGGTCGAGGAGGATGCGACGCTCGATGAGCAGACGAAGGCGGCGGTGATCGAAGCAGGCCTCCGGCTGCTGCGGGGCGAGGAGCTTCTGTGAGTGGAGCGCCGTGGCAGAACGGGACAGATCGGGCAGTGCTTCCGAGGAGCGTGTCCCTGTAAAGATAGAGAGAATCGAAGGATTGTAGATGAGATTACTGAACTGTCAAATCGATAATTTCGGAAAGCTGCAGCATCTGGAGCTTGACTTCCAGGACGGGCTCAATGTCTTCCTCCGGGAGAACGGCTTCGGGAAGTCGACGCTGGCGGCCTTTATCCGGGTCATGTTCTATGGACTGTCCGGTGAGCGGAAGGCGCAGGACAGCGACAATGAGCGGAAGAAATACCGTCCATGGCAGGGCGGCAGCTTCGGTGGCTCGCTCTGCTTCGCGCTCGACGACGGAAAGTGCTACCGCATCACACGGCACTTCGGCGAGCGGAAGGGGCAGGACCAGTTCATGCTCTACGATGCGGAGACGAATCTGCCGTCGAAGGACTATAGTGAGCGCATCGGAGAGGAGCTCTTCCGCATCGATGAGACCTCCTTCCGGCGTACCTGCTTCATCGGGCAGCAGGCGCTCGAAACCGGCGTGACCTCGGAGATCAACGCGCGTATCGGTAACGTCTCGGAGGATCCGGAGGATATGAACCGCTATGCAGAGGTCATCGAGCAGCTGAAGGATGAGATCAATGCACTCTCACCGGCGCGGCGGACCGGTGCGATCTTTAAGAAACGCCTGGAGCTCGAAGAGCTGAAGAACGGCTGTGCCGGTCGGGAAGCGGAAGAGAAGCAGGCGGTCGACGGGGCGGCCGCACTCCACCAGGCGCGCGAAACGAAGCAGCGCCTGCAGTCGGTACTGGAGAGCACCAGCCGCCGACTGGTCCAGCAGAGTCAGCAGCAGGACGCGATCCGCGACCGGATGGAGTATGACCGCCTGTGCGCGGCCTGCAGCGACAGCCGGACGCGACTCCTGGAGCAGGAGCGGCGGTACCTCGGCACCTTGAGCGGAGAGCAGCGGGCGCAGCAGCTGCAACGGGAGCTGCGGCGTCTCCAGGAGACCTTCCGGAGCGGACTGCCATCGGAAGCTGAGATGCGCGGCGCGGAGAAGCGCCTCGGTCGCATCGCCTGGCTGGCCGATCGCATCGCCGGCCTCGAGCAGCAGGGTGGACGTCGGAGACGGAAGGCATCGCCGCAGAAGCGTGCGCAGCAGACACACGCCTTCGCCGGGCTACTGCTGTCCCTCCTTCTGCTGCTGGCCGGTGTGTACGGTCTTCTTCACTTCGGCGGGAACATCCTGCCGGGTGTCGTGCTGCTCGGTCTCGCGGCGCTCGCGTTGCTGTTGTCTACCGCTTGCTTCGTGAAAAGCACTGGAACGAAGAACGATGATCAGGAGCGCATGGCAGCGATGCAGAACATGCGTGTGGAGTTCGAGCGACTGAACCAGGAGCTGAACCGCTTCCTGAGCCGTTTCTATCCGGAGATGGACTACAGTGCCGCTGCGGATTATTTTACGGTGGTGGAGGGAGATGATGTCGGTGGCGAAGACATTGACCGAAGACATCCGAACCGGGCAGCCCTGCTCCGCCGGCTCGGCACGGACATGCTCAGCTACAGCCGGCTTACGGATATCCGAACGATCGCCATCGAGCTCTCGAAGCGACAGCATGCGCAGGAGGCCTTCGAGCAGAGCCATGATATGGAGCAGCTGCGCGCGATCCGGCGACCGGTGGAGGCAGCGGAGAGTCTCGCAGCGCTGAGCCAGCAGATGCAGACACTGCGGGCACAGCTCGAAGAGCTCGACACCCGTATCCAGCAGCTGTCCGCTGAACAGGAAGCATCGGAGCGCAGACTGGCGGAGCTGTACGAGATGGAGCGGCACGCACAGCAGGCCCTCGAGGACCTCGCTGCGATGGAGCAGCGCCACCATCGGCTGACGCTCGTCCGCGACCACCTCACGAAGGCACGGAACGACTTCACGAAGCAGTACATGGACCCGATGATGGATGCGTTCACGAAGTACTACCGTATCCTGGCCAATGCCTCGCAGCCGGCGATTCCGTTCCGCATGGATGCGGATTTTAACGTGCATCTCCTCGCAGAAGGAGAGGCGCGTAATACGGAGCTTCTTTCTGCCGGCTACCGGAACCTCGTGGAGCTCGCGCGGCGCATGGCCTTCATCGACGCCATGTATGAGGAGGAGAAGCCGTTCATCCTCCTCGATGACCCGTTCATCAACCTCGATCCGCCGAAGGTCGAGGGCGGCATGCGCTTCCTCGAGGCCATCGCCCGCGACCACCAGGTGATTTACTTCACCTGCCATGAAAGCCGGCGATAAACAGAAGTGAAAAACAGCGGAGGGTGGCTATCTGCCACCCTCCGCTGTTAAGCTTTCCGGCTCTTCCTGCCGGACTCTTCCGCTGTTAAGCTTTCCGGCTCTTCCTATCGGCCTCTTCCGCTGTTAACGCTTCCGACTCTTCCTGCCAGTCTCCGAAGCGGCTTCCGCCTCATCGACGAGGTTCTGCGAAACGGTCATCTCCTGATTATCGATGTGCTCCTTCATCAGTGTCTTCGCGCGGATGAGATCACGGATCCGGATAGCCTGCAGGATCTCCTCATGCTCATGCACGAGGATGCCACGCTTCGCCTCGTCCTTGATGTACTCGAGACGGTAGCGGTACATCTGCTCCCGGAGATTATTGATCATCTGGACGAGCTTCTCGTTTCCGGAGGCCTTATAGATGATGTCATGGTAGGCCTCATCGGCCTCGGCGATCTCGATCTCCGTACCGCCGTTTTTCACGACCTTCTGGAAATTATCCTCCGCAGCACTCAGCTCCCGAAGCTCCTCATCGGAGATCCGCTGACAGGCGAGGTCCGTCGCCAGCTCCTCCAGGGCCCCACGCACCTCGAGGGTATCCTGCAGATTCTTGTGGGATATCTTCGCGACCTCGGCGCCTCGGCGCGGAATCATCAGTACGAGACCTTCCAGCTCCAGCTTTCGGATCGCCTCACGAATCGGTGTACGAGAGACACCGAGCTTCTCGGCGAGCTGGATCTCCATGAGACGTTCACCCGGCTTCAGCTCACCCTTCAGGATCGCCTGACGGAGTGTGTTGAACACGAGATCCCGTAAAGGAAGATATTCATTCATATTTACTGTAAAATCATTCATCACTGTACTTGTCCTCCGAAGAAAATCGTTCACAGGCGGGCTGGGCGGCTCGGTGAGGTTCTGGATGGCTTCCGCCATGGCTCGGTGAGGTATACCTGCTTCGCGAGTCCGCTTTCTTTCGCGGAAAGCAGAGCCTGATAGCAGGCCTGTGCCTTTTCGGGATCGTCGAAGAGGCCGAACACCGTCGGGCCGGAGCCGGACATCATGGCATTCAGTGCGCCGAGCGCCATCATACGCTCTTTGATGGCGTCGATTTCCGGATGCTGCCGGCTGGTGACGGTTTCGAGGATATTGCCCATCTGTCCGGCGACCGCACGTACATCCCGCGCCTTCAGCGCCTCGATCACCTGATCCACATCCGGGTGTGCCTCCGCCGGGAGCGTGTTGACATGCAGGTTCTCGTAAACGGCCTTCGTGGATACCGAGATCGCCGGCTTCGCAAGCACGATCGAGCAGGCCGGCAGTGCCGGAAGCGGGGTCAGGATCTCTCCGATGCCCTCGGACAGTGCCGTCCCGCGCATGAGACAGAACGGGATGTCCGCCCCGAGCTGCACACCGCGCTTCTTCAGCTCTTCGATACTCAGCCGGAGATCAAACAGCCGGTTCATACCGTACAGTACCGCGGCCGCATCCGCAGATCCTCCAGCCATGCCGGCGGCCACCGGGATGACCTTCCGAAGGGACATCCGGACACCGCCCTCGAGATGGAACTCGTCCATCAGCATCTTCGCCGCCCGGTACATGAGATTGTTTTCGTTGACCGGCAGAACCGGCAGATTGGTTTTCAGCACGATGCCTGACCTGTCGGTTCGCTCCATATCGATGTTGTCGTGGAGCTTCACGGTCTGCATGATCATGCGGACATCATGATAACCGTTCGGCCGCTGCCGCAGCACGTCGAGCGACAGATTGATTTTGCCATATGCCTGAAGCTTGATGTGATTCATAACTCCCTGTTTCCTTGATTTGTATTTTGACCTTTGTATACATTACGCTTATTTTAGGGCATTCTGCTGCTTAAAGCAAGCATTCCGCTTCTCTTATGTACAGAAATCGAAACATCAAATTGACAAATCATTAAAGCACGCTTATACTCTGTAACACGAGTGACACATTGTCACTTTTAGTGACATCATGTCACCTACTCGGAAAATGATACCGGCACAGACGTGAAGCGGCGATATGCGGAGCGTTCGAGGCGCCGTCCAGGAGAGGAGATTTTATGGCGACGGAAAGATTTCTTAAGCTTTCCCAGGATAAAAAAGACAGAATACTACAGGCAGCAAGGCATGAATTTGCGAGGGTCCCGTTCGAGGATGCCTCCATCAATCAGATCATCAAGGCATCAGGGATCTCCCGCGGCAGCTTCTATACCTACTTCGAGGATAAGCTGGATCTCCTCCACTATGTATTTCGTAATGAGGGGATGCGAAACGAAGAGTACTTCCGGGAACTTCTGCTTCGGAAACAGGGAAACTACTGGGAAGCGCTTCGTGAATGGGTCTACAGCATCGAAAAGCTCATCGACGAAGGCTCTATCCAGGAAGACATCAACATCATGATGCAGAGTGGTATGATGCAGCGCGTCATCGCATTTTCGGAAAGTGGAAAGATGGATCATGCGGAGATCGCGAAAACAGAGTGGTTTCGAAAACAGGTTGATCCGGGGTGTTTTCGGCATTATGACCGGCCGAGGCAGTTTGAGTCCATCATCCGCCTAGGAAACGCCGTCGCGATGATGACGCTCATGGCGCTGGTCGGGCATGCGAAGGAGCATCACGCGCGCATCCTTCAGAACTTTGAGATGGAGCTTGCAGTTCTGCGGGAAGGCGCGGATCCGCATTTCTCGAGAGAAGAGGAGCCGGCCGGTGAAGTGAGCGCAGGCGTGTAAGCCATAGTGCCGCGTTCAAAACAGTTTTCACGAAAGGGCGGAAGCGAGCGCAGGCGAGTAAGCCATCTGCGTCCAGGTCGACGACATTGGTCGGATGCAGTAAGCGTCGGAAGATCAAACGGGAAAATCACACAATCAGAAAAACAGGAGATTATATATGAAGAAACAGGTAAAAATCGCCATCGGTGCCGTCGTTGTGCTCGGCTTTGCAGGGCTCGTCGCGACGCGCATCATGAAGCCACAGGAGGAGATGCAGACGAAGGGGCTGCCGGCGGTCACGCTGACCACGGCGACGGAGGGAAGCATCGAGCAGACGACCTCGCTTATGGGTACGGTTCAGCCGTCCGATACCTACTATATCACCCCGAAGGTGGCCGGTGAGCTGATCGAAATCTATGTGCAGAACGGCCAGTCCGTCGAGGCGGGGGCGCCGATCGCGAAGATCGATAACCAGAAGCAGATCGATGCCGCGAAGTCTCAGCTGGAGGCGGCCAATGCTTCCGTTCAGGCGGCTTCGCAGCAGGCAGCGACTGCGCAGGATGCAGTGAATCGTATGACGCCGCTCTACGAGTCCGGCGATATCTCTGTGCAGAGCTATCAACAGACCTCGAACTCCGCAAAGGCAGCCGCTTCTCAGGTGGATGCTGCGAAGGCCCAGGCGGCGAGTGCGAAGCTGAACTATGAGACTCAGGTGGAGTTCGCTACGGTGACTGCACCGGCGGCCGGCGTCGTACAGAACCAGAACATGACGCTGCACGGTATGGTCTCCCAGTCCTCTCAGCTCTGCGTCATCACCGGTACCGGCGCGAAGGTCGTCCAGTTTAACGTGACCGAGGAGGTCCTTCAGAACCTGACGATGGGCCAGACCGTAACCGTAGAGAAGAACGGCACCAGCTACAGTGGTACGATCACGAAGCTGAGCCAGCTCGTGGATCCGCAGTCGGGCCTCTTCCCGGTGGAGGCGACCCTTTCCGGCGCCGAGGCGCTGTCCGATGGCAGCAGCACGAAGCTTTCCCTGGTGGCTGCGAGGGCAGACCACAGCCTGCTCGTGCCGGTGGATGCCGTGTACTATTCCGGTGGAAATCCATACGTGTATACCTATGAAGATGGTCTCGTGAAGCGTGTCTTCATCACCACCGGTATCTCCGATGATCAGTACTATGAAGTGACCGATGGCCTCGATGGCACGGAGCAGATCGTGAACAGCTGGACCGATGACATCTATGATGGTGCCGAGGTCCGGATCGTGGATGCGAACGGCCAGACGATCGAGGATGCATCCACAGAGCAAGAGACGACAGAGACCCGCGCAGCAGACTGAACCTGAGGAGAGAATACTATGCATAAAATAACCGAATTTGTCCTGAAAAGACCGGTTACCACCTTCCTCGTGGTCATCAGTCTGATCTTCTTCGGATTCATGTCCATCACGAACCAGAAGATGGAGCTTATGTCCGATATCGATATGCCGATGATGATCGTCAGCACAACCTATGCGGGCGCATCACCGGAGGATGTGGATAAGCTGATTACGAAGCCGATCGAGGATGGTGTATCCGTTCTGTCAGATGTGAAGGAGGTCACCTCCCAGTCAGCGGAAAACTATGGCATGACCATCATCCAGTATGAGTATGGTACGGATATGGATGAGGCCTATGATGCGCTGAAGAAGAAAATGGATTCCATCAAGTCGAAGCTTCCGGATGGCGCGGATGATCCGATCTACCTCGAGATGAACATGAACGGACAGCCGTCCATGTACCTCACGGTGCAGAACCCGACGCAGGAGAACATGTACAACTACGTCGAGAATGATATCGCACCGGAGTTCAACAAGCTGAGCTCGGTTGCATCGGTGGATACCACAGGTGGGCAGAAGCAGTACGTACAGATCCAGCTGATTCCGGAGAAGCTGAAGCAGTATCATCTCTCCATGTCGACGGTGGCACAGCTTGTCGGTGCTGCGGATTTCAGTTATCCGGCAGGTACCACCAGTGTCGGCAGCCAGGATCTTTCCGTCACCACTTCGGTCAGCTACCCGGATGTGCAGTCGCTTCAGAATATCCCGATCGTCACCGGAAACGGCAGTACGATCTACCTGAAGGACATCGCCCTCGTGCAGCTCGCACTGGAGGACCAGTCGGCCATCGGTCGCTATGACGGAAATGATACGATGATGCTGAGCATCACGAAGACCCAGGACTCCTCGGCGGTAAGCATGTCGAAGGAAGTCATGGAGGAGGTAAATGAGCTCAAGCAGAAGGATGAGAATCTCGATATCATCGTCGTCACCGACGAGGCGGACATGATCAAGAGCTCGCTTTCATCCGTTTTCCAGACCATGATCGCCGCCGTCATCATCTCGATGGTCATCATCTTTATCTTCTTCGGTGACGGGAAGGCATCCCTCATCGTCGGTACCTCCATCCCGATCTCGATCCTGACGGCGCTCATCGCGATGTGGGCGATGGGCTACTCCCTCAACATGATCACGATGTCTGCGCTGGTGCTCGGCGTCGGCATGATGGTCGATGACTCCATCGTCGTCCTGGAGGCCTGCTTCCGTGCGATGGATAAGTATGTGGCGATCGGCGTGAAGACGCGTCGCAGCGCAGCGGTCGAGGCCGTGAAGACGGTCGGAGGATCCGTTCTCGGATCGACCGTCACGACCTGCGTCGTATTCCTGCCGCTCGGCTTCCTGACCGGTCTGTCCGGACAGTTCTTCGCACCGCTCGGCTTCACCATCGTGTTCTGTATGATCGCCTCGCTGATTTCAGCGGTTTCCATCGTACCGCTCTGCTTCGTCTTCTATAAGCCGAAGGAGAACACGAAGGCACCGGCCTATAAGGCGATCCGCAGCATGCAGGGCGGCTACCGCCGTATCATGGAGAAGCTGCTTCGTCATAAGAAGATGGTGCTTCTCTCGACCGTCGGCCTGCTGATTCTTTCCTTCCTGCTGGCATCGCAGATCCGTACGGAGATGATGCCGCAGACCGATCAGGGCCAGGTCAATATCACGGTTTCGACGAAACCAGGTCTCAAGATCGAGGAGGTGGATAAGATCCTTCAGAACATCGAGGCCATGGTCGCTGCCGATCCGGATACCGAGGACTATATGGTGAGCGCCGGCAGCTCGGGCATGATGTCCATGATGGGCGGTGGCGGCAACAGTGTCACCGCGTACCTGAAGAAGGATCGCAGCATGTCCACGAAGGAAAAGGCGAACGAATGGCGGAAGGCCCTTGATGGCACGAAGGATGCGGTCATCACCGTCGAGTCCTACAGTATGATGTCGACGATGTCCGTCGATAACGATACCTATTCTACGATCATCACCTCGACGAACTATGATAAGCTGAAGGAAGCATCCGATCAGATCGTAGACGAGCTTCGTCAGCGGAAGGATGTCACGGCTGTTCACTCTTCCCTCGAGAATGCAGCACCGCTCATCCGCTTCCATGTCGACCCGATCAAGGCCGCAGCCGAGGACCTCACCCCGGTACAGGTCGGTCAGCAGCTCTACAGCATGCTTTCCGGTACGAAGGCGATGACCATGCAGGTTGATGATGAGGATGTGGATGTGAAGGTCGAGTATCCGAAGGATGAGTATGACCATCTTCAGAAGGTAGAGGATATCTTCCTGAGCACGCCGACCGGTGCCCAGGTACAGCTGAAGGATCTCTGCGATATCAGGTTCGAGGATTCTCCGGCCACCATCGTACGAGATGATCGTAAGTATCAGGTGACCATCACGGCGGATTATACGGATCTCGCGGATAAAAAGACCTCGAAGACCATCGATCAGGAGGTCATCGCGAAGTACCTTACGAACGGGATCGGCTACGCAGAGAGCGCCAGCACGAAGATGATGATGGAGGAGTTCAGCTCGCTGGGCATGGCCATCATCATCGCGATCTTCCTGATCTGGGTGGTCATGGCAGCACAGTTTGAGTCGATGCGCTTCTCGTTCATGGTCATGACGACCCTGCCGTTTGCGCTGATCGGTTCCTTCTTCCTGCTGTGGATCGTGGATGCGACGATTTCCATGCCGTCCCTCCTCGGTTTCCTGATGCTGATCGGTACCGTCGTAAATAACGGTATCCTCTATGTCGATACCGTCAATCAGTACCGTATGGCGATGCCACTCCAGCGTGCCCTCATCGAGGCCGGTGCGACCCGACTTCGTCCGATTCTGATGACGACCCTCACGACCGTCATCTCCATGGTGCCGATGGCGATGGGGATCGGTGACAACGGACAGATGATGCAGGGCCTCGCCCTCGTCGACGTCGGTGGACTCACCGCCTCGACCATCCTCGCCCTTCTGATGCTGCCGACCTACTATGCGGTCATGGATAAGCGAAAGCGAAACGTCGAGCAGGATGTTCCGGAGGCCGGCTATATGGAGGGTCGCAATCCGGCAGAGTATTATCAGAAGAAAGCAGCATCGGAGTGGGAGCGCTACGGTACACCGGACGATGATCCGACCCCGATGGACGATGCGGATATGACCGATGGATTTCCAGATTAAAAGGAGAACTCAATGAAGAAAAGCAGAAAGCAGATGACCGCCCTGACGCTGGTGCTCAGTATGGCGATGTCCGGACAGGCACTCGCCGTGACAGGGGCGACGATCGATTATGCACCGGCGCAGACCTCCTATGAGCGGGAGCGGACGGCAGAGCAGTGGGCGACGCTGCGCGATCAGGTGATCACCTGGGATGAGCTGCAGGACCTCGTGCATGAGTATAATCCGACGGTGTCGGCGATGTGGCTGAACTATCGGAATAACGAGAACAGTGGCACCTACGATCTCGACTACGATGATGTGCTCGACGCCATCGAGAGCACGTATTCGAATTCGCTGGGAAACGGAGACATCTCGGATGCCACGGCAGAGATGACCCGGAGTACCTCGCTCGCGGGTATCGAAACGACGATTCAGAATTCGGACCGGCAGATCGTGGAGCTTACGAATCAGAAGACCGAGCAGAACATGACGGAGGCGATCCGGCAGCAGATCATCGCGATCTATACATCGGAGCTTACGAAGGAGCTCGATCAGCTGACGGCGGAGTATAACGAGACGAAGATCGGCGTCGCCGAGCGGAAGCTGCAGGCGGGCACGGGTACGGAGCTCGACGTGCTGACGGCACAGAAGACGGCGAAGGATGCGAAGGCTGCGCTGCAGGCCGCGACCGCGGATGCCACGAAGGCGCGACAGACCGTGCTCGTGAACCTCGGCTGGAACTACGATGCGACGCCGGAGATCTGTGCGGTGCCGGAGGTGACGGAGGAGATGATTTCCGCACTCGATCTCGCCCAGGATACGAAGACGGCACTTCAGAATAATTACCAGCTGAAAATCGATCAGCGGAAGCTCGCGCTGGCCGAGAGCGACGGCACGAAGAACACGACGCAGATTACCGTGACGAACGACGAGAATCAGGTGCAGTCGAACATGACAGCCCGCTATAACGCCGTTCTGAGTGCACAGAACGAGCTTCGGAAGGCAGAGCTGAATCTGCAGAATATGCAGACGACGCTCGGACGTGTGACCCGGAGCTACGCAGCAGGCGCGGCGAGTGCGCGTGATCTCGAAGATGCGCAGTACAGTGCATCGGCGGCAGAGTATACCGTGAAGCTCGATCGCTATGCGCTTCAGAGTGCATACTTCAGCTACCTCGCCGGCCGGGATGGCCTCGCGGGCAGCAGCGCGTCCTGACGTAACGGATAAGCATGCATTGGATCGAATCGAGGAAGCACAGGCGTCGTGCCGATGCGCGTGTCCGCACCGTGCATACAGCATGCCGGATACGGTTCTGATTTGATCCGATGAACAGGAGAGTGACGATGAAGAACAGAACATATATGACCGCGCTTCTGATCCTGACGCTCGGTGCCTATGGTTGTGGATCGCCTGCATTGGCCGCGACTACGACCATCAGCCATCCGCTGTACGGTGAAAGCCACACGCTGACGGGGCAGGATAGCACGGGACGGCCGGATGGGATGGATGACGCCACCTGGGCGGCGCTCATGGATGATGTCATCGAGTACAGCGAGATCCCGGATCTCGTGGAGTACCGGAGTATCATCGGGCGGACGCAGACGGCGATGATCGATGGACAGGCTGAAGGTATGGGGCAGGTGGTGGATGCGCTGTCGGGTACGATCAGTGATCTGAGAGACACCATCTCGGAGCTCCGGGAAAAGGCGACGGACAGTACGAGCGAGGAAGAGAAGCAGGCGTATCTTATGCAGATAAAGAGCATGGAATATGCCATCAGCTCCACGAACAGCGCGTCGCCTACCTATGCGAAGAACCAGATGGAAGGCGGTATTTCGACCCTCGTGACGAAGATGAAGCAGGGACTGCACCCGACGAAGGTGGCCATGATCTCCGGCATGAACAGTGCGTTCGTGGGCTACCAGAGTCTCGTGGAGCTCCGGGAGATGTACGCGGAGCAGGTCGAGATGTACGAAGGGATGTATGAGCGTGCTGAGCGGCAGCAGGCCCTCGGCTCGGCGACGACCCTCGAGGTACAGCAGGCGAAGGGGAATCTCGAGGGTGTGAAGCTGAGCCTCTCCGACACCGAAGAGAAGCTGCGTTCCGTGAAGGATGCCATCGCGCTGACGCTCGGATGGAATGCGGCGGATACCGCGAAGGTGACGATCGGAAAGCTTCCGGCGTACGACATAAGCTATATGACCGGCCGGAATCTCGACGCGGACATCGCTGAGGCACGGCTCCATAATGTGGCCTATGGCAGCGCGATGAGTACGGTTGATAAGAACATCACCGGCTATACCGCGACGGATATCGAGCGGAGATCCGCGGAGCAGAACCTGAACATCACGATGACGGAGCTCTATAACGCGGCCGTGCAGGCGGGTACAGACTATGAATCGGCGCAGCTCGGCTTCCAGATCGCGGACCGGCAGAAGGCCTCGGCGGAGCGTATGCTGGCTGCCGGCATGATGAGCCTCACGGATTATAAGGCAGCATCGATGCAGTATATCGCATCGAAGATGCAGGCGGACATGTCCGCCATCAACGCTTCTCAGGCGGTGCTGAACTACCAGAACGCACTGCAGGGCATCCTGTGATGCCTTCGGTTTCATCGTAGTATGGCGGTTCCCGTTACTGTGCACACGTGTACTGATCAGGCAGGGCCGGAGGGCAACCATCAGAAACACAGTACGATAATATTTTTTTAAAAGAACGATGTACAAAATGTTGCGCACTCCATGTGTTAGTATATGGGATGTCGGAAAGCTTGAAAAAGCGTCTCCTGCGCGGGTTTTGTGCATCGTTTTTTCTAGTCTGTCTGCAGACTAGAACTATGGTCTGCAGACAGACTATGGTCGACATAACGACTATATTCAAAGGATAAACACTATGCTATACTTCGTGCAAAGGAAAAGGAAGGTGTATACTCCTTGACAGTGACAGGATTTAAGCTTAAAATGATGAATTAAAAGAACATACGTTTTTACGGAGGATAGACATGGCAGCGAAGACCAGTAAGGCACCGGTTGACTATAATCAGGATCATGACCAGAAGCTGAAGGCCCTGGATGTGGCACTCACACAGATCGAAAAGAATTTTGGTAAGGGCTCAATCATGAAGCTCGGTGAGTCTGCCGCAAATCTTAATATCGAAACCGTACCGACCGGATCCCTTTCCCTGGATATCGCGCTCGGTGCCGGCGGCTACCCGAAGGGAAGAATCATCGAGATCTATGGACCGGAGTCCTCTGGTAAGACGACGCTCGCGCTCCATGCCGTGGCCGAAGTGCAGAAGCGTGGCGGGATCGCCGGCTTCATCGATGCAGAGCATGCACTGGATCCGAAGTACGCGCAGAACATCGGCGTCGATATCGATAATCTCTATATTTCCCAGCCGGATTCCGGTGAGCAGGCACTGGAGATCGCCGAGACGATGGTGCGCTCCGGCGCGATCGACATCCTAGTCATCGACTCGGTCGCTGCCCTCGTTCCGAAGGCGGAGATCGATGGTGAGATGGGCGACAGCCACGTCGGTCTGCAGGCACGACTCATGTCGCAGGCGCTTCGTAAGCTGACGGCGGTCATCGCGAAGTCGAACTGTATCCTGATCTTCATCAACCAGCTGCGTGAGAAGGTCGGCGTGATGTTCGGAAATCCGGAGACGACGACCGGTGGACGGGCACTGAAGTTCTACGCCTCCGTCCGACTGGATATCCGTCGGGTGGAGACCCTGAAGCAGAACGGGGATGCCGCCGGTAACCGTGTACGTGTAAAGGTTGTAAAGAACAAGATCGCCCCGCCGTTTAAGCAGGCGGAGTTCGATGTCATGTTCGGCGAGGGCATCTCGAAGGCCGGTGACGTCCTGGATCTTGCGGTCAACGAGAACATCGTCGAGAAGTCTGGTGCATGGTTTGCTTATCATGGCGACAAGATCGGACAGGGCCGTGAGAATGCGAAGGAGTACCTCCGCCAGAATCCGGCGACCATGGCGGAGATCGAAGGTCTCGTACGCGAGAAGTACGGACTGCCGAAGGACGAGTTTGCCGAGGCGGCTGCGCAGCAGATGCAGTCAGACGATGTGGACGATGCGGACGAAGAGGATGAGATGTAAGTCTGCATTTTCTTATCAGCCGGATGATTCCGATGGGGATGATCCGGCTTTTTTGTGCGGATTCATGAGCATCATACGAAGGGCGAAAAGGTGCATGCATCTGCAGGAAAGGAAGCGTCATTGAAAAGTCTGGAGGATTTTCAGAGAGAGCATGGCAGTGGGGAGCGTTATGTGCTGGACCCGGATCAGCTGAGCGAGCGGGAGAAGCTTGTGAATCGCTGTAAGGAGCGCTGCCTCTATCTCATCGAGCACTCAGAGAAGAGCGAATCCCGTCTCCGGGAGAAGCTTCGGAAATCCGGAAAATACACGGAGGATATCATCGATGAAGCGATGAAGATGCTGAAGAGCTATGGGTACATCGATGATCGGCGATTCGCTGAGCAGCTGATTAAAACCTATGCTGGACAGAAGTCGCTCCGGGAGATCGAGCAGAAGCTCTACCAGCGTGGCGTCGGACAGGCGGAGATCCGTGCGGCGATGGATGCCTTCCGTGCAGACGAGCAGCGCGCCGGCAATGCGGAGCTTCTGGCCGTGCAGCGGGCGATTCGTAAGAAGTGTAAGGATACGGAGGCACTCGGCGTAGAGGAGAAGCGGAAGCTCTATGCCGCGCTGCTCCGGAAGGGCTTCAGCTATGAGCTCGTGACACGGGCACTGGCAATCGATGCCGGAGAAAGCCTGTAGCCTTACTGCTGATCAGGATCTGTCGTGCAAAATATAATTGCATGCCCAGGCCACATATGCTAAGATACCGATTCGTGACGAAAAACAGCCGGAGGGTATCATGGCAGATAAATACGATTGCTTGAAACTGGAAAACCAGCTTTGCTTCCCACTCTATGCATGTGCGAAGGAGGTCGTACGGCACTATAAGCCGTTCCTGGATAAACTGGATCTGACCTATACGCAGTACATCGTGATGATGGTGTTATGGGAGAAGAAAAGTGTGAACGTAAAGACGCTCGGAGAGAATCTGTACCTGGATTCCGGTACATTGACCCCGCTGCTGAAGCGACTCGAAACGAAGGGACTCATCCGACGGGCTCGCTCCCACAGTGACGAGCGTGCACTGGATGTCTCCATCACCGAGAAGGGTGAGGCACTTCGGGAAGACGCACTCGATATCCCGCGGGAAATCAACGCATGTATGCAGCTTCAGAAAGATGAGATCCATGCTCTGTATACACTGCTTTATAAGACCCTGGACGGCGTCGAAGCGTCCATCGCATAGGAAACGGTATGTATGAAAAACTGTTCGCAGCCTGCTGCGGGCGGTTTTTTTGTTCTTCCCCTTCTTGTTGACATGATTGTTATATTTATATAAAATTAGGTGGTTGAGTTAATGTAATTTGAAAATAATTTCAAATATAAGCTGTATTATAAATAGAATTGGTCTGGGCCGGGACGGACAGTCTGCCGTTTTGACTCGTTCACATATCTGTTTGTACATTAACAACATAATAGTGAAGGAGGAACACAAAGTGACCATCGTTATCGTTGTGGCAGTGGCCGTTGTGACAGGCCTCATTATGTTCTTCGCTGGAACAAACAAGGCAAAGAGCGACTTCGAAAAGACAGTCGGCTCCGCTGAGAAGAAATCCAGAGAGATCATCGATGATGCGATCAGAACAGCTGAGAATAAGAAGCGTGAAGCTCTTCTCGAGACGAAGGAAGAGGCATTAAAGGCGAAAAACGATCTGGATAAGGAGATCAAGGACCGTCGTAAGGAGGTATCCGATCTCGAGCATCGTATGCTGAAGAGAGAGGAAGCATCTGAGAAGAAGGCTGCTTCCCTGGATCAGAAGGAGCAGGAGCTCCGGATGCAGCAGGAGCGGATGCAGAAGAAGGAAGCCGAGATCGACGAGCTGCATAATCAGAAGGTGACGGAGCTCGAGCGTGTATCCGGTCTCACGAGAGATCAGGCGAAGTCAGAGCTTCTGAAGTCCCTCGAAGAGGACACGAAGCACGATTATGCGAAGATGATTCGCGAGTATGATAATCAGGCGAAGGAAGAGGCGGAGAAGAGCGCCCGCAACTACATCGTGGATGCGATTCAGCGCTGTGCAGCCGATCAGGTGACCGAGTCGACCGTTTCCGTCGTGCAGCTTCCGAATGATGATATGAAGGGCCGCATCATCGGCCGTGAGGGACGTAATATTCGTACACTGGAGCAGCTGACCGGCGTAGAGCTGATCGTCGACGATACGCCGGAGGCGGTTGTTCTTTCCGGATTTGATCCGGTGCGTCGTGAGGTCGCCAGAATCGCCCTCGAGAAGCTCATCGTCGATGGACGTATCCATCCGGCGAGAATCGAAGAGGTCGTAGAGAAGGCACAGAAGGAAGTCGACGAAACCATCCGTGAGGAGGGTGATGCCGCTGTCCTCGAGGTCGGCGTACACGGTCTGAATCCGGAGCTGGTGAAGCTTCTCGGTCGTATGAAGTTCCGTACCTCCTATGGTCAGAATGCACTTCGTCACTCCGTGGAGGTCGCACAGATTTCCGGACTCCTCGCCGAGGAGCTCGGACTCGACGTTCGTATGGCGAAGAGAGCCGGTCTGCTGCATGATATCGGTAAGGCCATCGACCACGATATGGAAGGAACGCATGTCCAGCTCGGCGTCGATCTCTGCAAGAAGTATCATGAGCCGGAGGTGGTCATCAACACCGTGGCATCACATCATGGCGGTACCGAGCCGACATCCCTGATTGCCTGTCTCGTCGCCGCAGCCGATGCGATTTCCGCAGCTCGTCCGGGCGCACGTCGTAAGTCTCTCGAGACCTACACGAATCGTCTGAAGGAACTCGAGGATATCACGAACTCCTACAAGGGCGTAGAGAAGTCCTTCGCCGTTCAGGCCGGACGAGAAGTGCGTATCATGGTTGTCCCGGATCAGGTATCCGACGATGATATGACCATCATGGCACACGATATCGCGAAGCAGATCCAGGATCAGATGCAGTATCCTGGCGTCATCAAGGTCAACGTGATCCGCGAATCCCGTGCCGTAGACTACGCGAAGTAAACAGAATCAATCATCATATGATGTAGAGAAATCCCTGCAGGCGATGCCCTGCAGGGATTTCTTACTATATAGTTACGGTGCACGCGTCAACTGTCCTCCGGCAGGGGCGTGTCGGTCCTCCGTCCTGCTACCGGCTTCCCGACACGCCCCTGCCGGATCAGTACACGAGCGAACAGTTCTCCTGAAATGAGGAGACCCCGGTGAAGCCGAAGCTCCACCGGGGCAATTATGAAAAATCTATCAATTGGAGAAAAATACCAACATTCATGTTGCACAGAACGCTTTCTTCATCTAACTTTCTGTACATTGTTAATATAATCTCGAAATATGAATAAATTATGAACAAACGGTAAATGTTTTTGCTTTTTGAAATATTTCGACTGATTGAGTTGCTGTCGCATTTGTGGTAACGTATAACAAGTAAACTTAGCTTTATCTGTTAGGAGAATACATGCCGAAAAATAAAACACTGATCCCGCATAACACGGAGCGTGAGGTGCTGGTCACGGGCCATCGTAACCCGGATACCGACTCCATCTGCGCTGCGATCGCATACGCAAACCTGAAAAATAAAATCACCGGCAGCTGTAAGTACATCCCTTGTCGCGCCGGCGAGCCATCCCGTGAGACCGCCTTCGTTCTCGATTACTTCGAGGTTCCGGAACCACGGCTGATCACCACCGTAAAGACCCAGGTCTCCGATATCGAGTACCGTCAGACCCCGGGTGTAAATAAAAACATGTCCCTCAAGAAGGCATGGACCATGATGAACGAGGGCAATGTCGTCACCCTTCCAGTCGTCACGAAACGGAACGCCCTGGAAGGCGTCATCACCATCGGCGATATCGCGAAGTCATATTTTAATGTCTATGACTCGCAGATCATCTCGAAGGCGCATACACAGTTTTCAAACATCCAGGAAACACTGGAAGCGACCGTCGTTACCGGTGATGTCAAGCGCTTCTGCACCGAGGGAAAGGTGCTGATCGCAGCCGCCAACCCGGAGATGATGTCCTACTATATCGAGAAGCACGACATCGTCCTCCTCGGAAACCGTGCGGAGAATCAGCTCTCTGCGATGGATAACGGTGCCGACTGCATCATCATCTGTGAGGGTGCGGATGTTTCTCCGACCATCAAGGCACTGGCCGAGCAGAACGGTATGATCATCATGGTCACCAGCTACGACGCCTATACCGCAGCGCGACTCATCAACCAGTCGATGCCGATCAACTACTTCATGACGGAGGATAATCTGATTACCTTCACCGAGGACGACTTCGTGGATGATATCCATGACATCATGGCGAGCAAGCGTCACCGTGATTTCCCGGTCCTCAGTAAGGACGGTTCCTACCTCGGTATGATTTCCCGCCGAAATCTCCTCGGAAATCATGGCAAGCAGGTCATCCTCGTGGATCATAACGAAGCCGGACAGGCGGTCGAGGGCATCGAATCTGCCGACATCCTCGAGATCATCGATCACCATAAGATCGGTGCCGTGCAGACCATGTCCCCGGTATACTTCCGAAACCAGCCGCTCGGCTGCTGCTCGACGATCATCACGATGATGTACCGTGAGAGTGGCGTGGAGATCGATCGTACGACGGCCGGTCTTCTGATGTCTGCGATCATCTCTGATACCCTGCTCTTCCGTTCGCCGACCTGCACGCCGAAGGATGAGAAGACCGCACGTGAGCTTGCGGAGATCGTCGGTGTCGACATCGAGAAGTACGCCTTCGATATGTTCTCCGCCGGCTCGAACCTGAAGGGGAAAACCATCAAGGAAATCTTCTACCAGGATTTCAAGCACTTCAAGGCCGGCAAGGTCGACTTCGGTGTCAGCCAGGTAACCTCCCTGAATAAGGAAGAGCTCGAAAGCATGAAGGACGCGCTGGAGGATTTCGCCCTCGAGGCGATGAAGATCGAGGGAATCGACATGAGCTTCATCATGCTGACGAACATCCTCGAGCGCAGTACCGACCTCCTGGCCATCGGATCCGGCGCAGGCCCGCTCGTGAATACTGCCTTCGCCGTAGAATCAGTGCGGAGACCTGCACGAAGCGAAGGCGAGAAGGCAGTCGATGCCTGGTCCGTCGAGCTTCCGGGTGTTGTTTCACGTAAGAAGCAGCTCGTGCCACAGCTGACCCTTTTCGCAGAGCAGCTGTAAAGTACGTGCACGATCAGAGGCTGAAGCCAGTCCTTCAGCCACGTTCTGGAGAAGTGGAATAGAGAGGAGACACTATGAACATTACGATGATCGGAATGCCATCCAGCGGCAAGTCCACCGTCGGCGTACTGCTGGCGAAGCGACTGGGGATGAGCTTTGTGGATGTCGATATCGTCATCCAGGAGAAGACGGGGAAGCTTCTGAAGGAAATCATCGCTGAAAAAGGACAGCAGGGCTTCCTGCAGGTCGAAGGCGATATCGCGGCGGGGCTCGATGTAGAGAACTCGGTCATCGCACCGGGTGGCTCCATCTGTTACGAGGACTGGGCGATGCAGCACCTCCGGTCCATCGGTAAGGTCGTCTACCTCGACATCAGCTACGATGAGATGGTACGCCGCATCGGTAACATCGTCGACCGTGGCGTCGCGATTCCGGATGGCTACACACTGAAAGACCTGTATGATGAACGGACCCGCCTCTATGAAAAGTATGCGGATATCCGCATCGATGAGCGTGGCAAGAGCCTGGGACAGGTCGTGGATGAGCTGCGCAGGATCTTCACAACACAGTATAAGGATGAACTGAATCTGCCGCGGTAAACCAGCCTCCTCCATTCATGCGAGGCTGGTGCATAAGATGCATACGGCCACTGCACGCTGGAAGCATCATGACGTGAACGCAGGCTGTCGACTGCGCGCATCCGATAGAACATGGATACAGGAGGAAAAGAGATGGCGGATAATTATACAAAACGACTGGTGCTGGGAATCCTCGCACACGTAGATGCGGGGAAGACGACGCTGTCGGAGCGAATTCTCTATACTTCCGGACGCATCCAGAAGCTGGGAAGAGTAGATAAGGGCGATGCCTATCTCGATACCGACCAGATGGAGAAGGAACGCGGCATCACCATCTTTTCGAAGATGGCGAGCTTTCAGCTTCAGGATATCGCGGTGACCCTCCTCGATACGCCAGGACATGTGGATTTTTCCGCCGAGATGGAGAAGACCCTGTCCGTGATGGATTATGCGATCCTCGTGGTCAATGGTGCGGATGGTGTACAGGGACACACCGAGACCCTATGGCGTCTGCTGGAACGCTACCATGTTCCGTGTTTCGTGTTCGTAAACAAGATGGATCAGCCGGGGACGGAGAAGTCAGCCCTGATGGCAGATCTGGAAAAACACTTCGGTATGCGCCTCGTTGATTTCAGCGAGGCCGGCCGCTACGCGATGGCCGAGGCGCTGAAGGAAAATATCGCCATGTGCGACGAGCACTGCATGGAGCGCTACCTCGAAACCGGTGTCCTCGAGCCGAAGGATGTGCGGAACATGATCCTCGACCGGAAGCTCTTTCCGGTATTTTTCGGTTCGGCACTGAAGGGCGATGGCGTGGAGGCACTGCTCCAGGGGATGTACCAGCTGATCGAAATTCCGCTCTATCCGACGAGCTTCGGGGCCCGCGTGTTTAAGATCGGACGGGATGCACAGGGCCATCGCCTTTCCTATATGAAGATTACCGGTGGCGAGCTGAAGGTGCGTGCCGAGCTTCTGCCAGGCGAGAAGGTGCCGGAGCTTCGTTTCTACAGCGGTGTGAAGTATACCACCGCGGATATGGCGGAAGCCGGATCCGTCGTGGCGATCCCGGATCTTCCAGGACTGAAGACCGGCGACAGCCTCGGCTGTGAGCCGGCAGGACGTGACCCGAGTCTGCGTCCGGTGCTGGACTATCAGCTCGTATCCGAAGATGTGGATGCGCTGGAGCTCTATCGGAAGCTGCAGTCGCTTGCCGATGAATTCCCGGAGCTCCATATCCGTTGGGACAGTACGCAGAAGGAGATTCACATTCATCTCATGGGGGAGGTCCAGACCGAGATCCTGAAGCGCATGGTGAAGGAGCGCTATGGTATCGAGATCGGGTTTTCAGCCGGTCGCATCCTCTACCAGGAAACGATTGCGGGACCGGTCGAGGGTGTGGGCCATTTCGAGCCGCTCCGACACTATGCCGAGGTGCATCTTCTGCTGGAACCACTTCCGCGCGGCAGCGGTCTTCAGTTCCGAACCGACTGTTCCACCGATGCGCTGGCGATCAACTGGCAGCGTCTCGTACTGACCCACTTAAAGGAGCGTGAGCATATCGGTGTGCTCACCGGCAGCCCGGTCACCGATCTTCGCTTCACACTCGTGGCCGGACGGGCCAGCAACAAGCATACCGAGGGTGGCGATTTCCGTGAGGCGACCTACCGGGCGGTGCGCCAGGGTCTCCGGAAGGCGGAGAACATCCTGCTGGAGCCGTACTATGCCTTCACGCTCGAGATTCCGACCGACTATGTCGGCCGTGCGATGACGGATCTCTCAAATATGAACGCACACTTCGGCTCTCCGGAGATGAAGGGGGAGCGGGCAGTACTCGAGGGTACCGCACCGGTCGTTCGGATGCGGAACTATCATCAGGAGGTGATGGTCTACACGAAGGGGCTGGGCAGTCTCACTCTGCGCTTCAGCGGCTATGATCGCTGTCATAATCCGGAGGAGGTGATCCTCGCCCGGGGCTATGACCCGGATCAGGATATCCTGAATCCATGCTCCTCCGTCTTCTGTGCGCATGGTACCGGCTTCATCGTGCCGTTTGATGAGGTGGAGAGCTACATGCATGTCGAGTCACCGCTTGCACTGGATGGCCCGGTGGAGAAGCGTGACTTCGAAGCGGATGCCCTGCGCCTCGAGCGTATGCATGAGGGGAAGAAGGACGAGGGCTACCGGAGCGGCGGTCATTACATCGCTGATCAGGAGCTCGAGGATATCTTCGTGCGTACCTATGGACCGATCAAAAACCGGGCGAAGGACATGAACATCGCGAGTGCCCGCACCATCCGTGCGCGGGAAAAGGAAGCAAATCTCGCAGAGAACCGCCGGGTGAAGAAACCGCTGGTGAAGAAAAAGAATTATCTGCTCGTGGATGGCTAT
Source organism: uncultured Oribacterium sp. (assembly GCA_902485915.1). Classification (GTDB taxonomy): domain Bacteria; phylum Bacillota; class Clostridia; order Lachnospirales; family Lachnospiraceae; genus Oribacterium. The sequence continues at coordinate 32,689 of CABTMH010000169.1, forward strand.
AACATCGTGTTTGCCTGGGAGGAGCTGAAGACACTGGCCGCGGTGAATCTCGATGCCGCGCGCGGAAAGCTCCTCGATATCCTCTCGAACTATGCCGGTTATACCGGTGTCGAGCTGATCGTCGTGTTCGATGCCTATCGTGTGGCAGGGCATGTCGTAGAGCAGACGAAGTACCATAACATCTACGTGGTCTTCACGCGGGAAGCGATGACGGCCGACGAGTACATCGAGGAGGAGACCCACGAGCTCTCGAAGCAGTATAACGTCACCGTGGCGACCTCGGATAAGGTGGTGCAGGTCATCACCTGGGGAAGCGGTGCCGTCCTGTGGTCCGCCCAGGACCTGCTTCGTGAGGTGCAGCGCTGTGAAGGAGAGATCCGAAAGGAGTGGCATGTTTAAGCGTCAGTGGTGGCGTATGTCCATCGACCGGAAGGTGCAGAGCTTTGCAGCTGTGATCGTATTCATCATACTGGTCTCGGCCGGCTTCGCCATATTCACGATGAACTATTCTCTCCGCGACTACGGTCAGCTCCTCGATGAGAACCGCGCCTGCCAGTCCTTCATGAAGGCGATGGAGGAGGAGGGGCATGCCTTCGCCGGCTATGTTTCTGCCGGTACCGAAACGGCTCGGGATACACTCGAGAAGGCGATTCACCGTACGGAGCGCTCGATCGATGCGCTTCCGTTTGATTATGAAACCATCGGAGCAGAACGCTATGCCCGTACCTGGAACATCCAGAATGCCTATCAGCAGTATGCGGCGTTCCGTGACGAGATGCTGTCTGGAAGCATGAATCGGACCGACTTCCTGAAGCATCTCAATGAATACAATCAGCGGGAGGATTACCTCGAGCAGTATTCCCGCCGGCTGCTGCAGCTGACCGTAGAGGCTGGCTCGAGTGCGTATACCGAGAAGCTCCCGCTCTTCCGGGTGCTGCCGTTTATTTTTGTTAACTTTACGCTGATTATGCTCGTCATCGTCGTAGAGATGGGAAACGTGATGAAGGAATCCATCGCGAAGCCGGTCCGGGAGCTCAGCCAGGAGGCGCAGCGCATCGCCCGTTCCGACTTCTCTGGCGAGGATATCCACGTAGAAAATCGGGATGATCTCGGTGAGCTCGTGTCGATCTTTAACGACATGAAGCATGCGATGGAGGAGAATATAAAGACGATTCAGGAAAACCATCGGATGACCGAGCTGCTGCAGCAGGAGAAGCTCGAGAACAGCGAGATGGAGAAACGGCTCAATGCAAATCGGCTTGAGCTGCTGAAGAGCCAGATCAACCCGCATTTCCTCTTTAATACACTGAATATGATCGGCTCCATGGCGGATCTCGAGGATGCCCCGACGACCGAGAAGATGACGCAGTCGCTTGCACAGCTCTTCCGGTATAATCTGAATACACGCGAGCAGATCGTGCCGATCGAAATGGAACTCCGCATCGCTGAAAACTATATGTATCTTCAGAAGATGCGTTTCGGAAGTCGCATACAGTATCAGGTGATCACGCCGGAAGACATCAGCCATATTCGTATTCCGTCCTTTACGATGCAGCCGCTGGTGGAAAATGCCATCGTACACGGTCTGTCGAAGAAGGAACAGGGCGGTACGGTTTCCGTTACCGTGACCGAGGATCCGACGACGCAGATCGTCACCCTCCTGATCGAGGACGATGGACTGGGGATCGCGGAAGAACGACTGTCCGCACTGAACGCCCGCATGCATAACCCGGAGGAAAATAAGACTGCGCGGATCGGCATCGGTCTCGGCAATATCTATCGCCGGATTCGTACACTCTACCCGGAGGGTGGTGATCTCAGCATTGACGCAAAGGAAGGCATCGGTACACGCATCACACTGACGATCCCACAGGAACGGGAGGGAGTGGAAGCGCGTCCGGCGCCGGAGGGGGTCTGACCCATCTGCAACATGCTTAAGACGAAGGGGAGCAGATCCCGTCAGGTTTCAATTTATAGTGAGGAAAGGAGCTGCGTATGTACAGAATTCTGGTGGCAGATGATGAGGCCATCGAGCGGAAGGTGCTGGTGAAAAAGCTGCGCCAGAAGTTCGGTGAGGAAACGGCGGAATTTTACGAGGCGGAGAACGGGCGCGAGGTACTGAAGCTGTATGAGGAAAAGGGCGCGGATATCCTGCTGCTGGACATCGAGATGCCCGGCATCACGGGACTGGAGGCAGCGGAGCAGATTCGTCAGAAGGACCGGGACTGTGCCATCCTTTTTCTAACCGCCTTTAATGAGTTTGACTATGCACGAAAGGCGATTTCGGTGCATGCGCTCGATTATCTTCTGAAGCCGTATGATGAGACGGAGCTGTTTCTCTCGATGGATTCGGCGATGCACTATGTCGATGAGGTGAAGGCTGGTCAGCTTCAGCCACTGCCACAGGTGGAGACGGAAGCTTCGTCCGGTGGATCCTCCGGGATGGAAACGCCGGGGCAGAGCGAAGCAGGCCATGCACAGGAAGAAAGTGGTGAGGACAGGATCGTATCCCGTATGCGCCACTACGTGGAGACGCACTATATGGAGGACGTCTCCGTACTCGATATTGCAAGTGCCTTCGGCTACAGCGAGGCGTACTTCTGTAAGCTCTTCAAGCAGAACTTCGGAAAGAATTTCGTGACCTATCTGACAGAGTACAGGGTAGAGCTCGCGAAGAAGGAGCTCGCGGATCTTTCCTGCAACGTAAAGGAAGTAGGGCAGCGGGTCGGCTATGCGGACAGTAATTACTTCACGAAGGTGTTCCGCCGGATCACCGGCATGAGTCCGTCCGAGTATCGAAATCATCTGGGCTGATTGTTCATAAAAACGTCATAATGGTGAGAGAAGCTATCATCTGCTGTGAATATCGCACAGATTACATTTCTTATTTTTGTACACTATGATAAAAGTGAATAATAATTGTGAACAAAATGTTAAAATAGTACGGCAAATGTCAGAATTTTCCTCTGTCTCGACGCAGAATTGTTCTTTATAATGTACCTATGTGTGAAAGACATCCGCAGAGTGTGGATGTCAAATTATACAAAATGGAGGATATCTATTATGAAGAAGAGAATCTTAAGTGGCGTTCTCGCCGCAACCATGGTTGCATCCCTTGCAGCCTGTGGCTCATCCAAGCCGGCTGAGACTACTGCAGCAGCTACTACGGCAGCAGCTACGGAGGCAGCTACCGAGGCAGCTGCTGAGGAGACCACTGCAGCAGCAGAGGAGAAGGCTACCGAGGCCGCAGCAGACGGTGAGTACACTGTGAACGAGGCTGCAGCAGCTGACCCGGCTGTTACCCTGACCATGGCAGAGGTTAACCCGCTCGAGGGTACCATCTGCGGACAGATGGATACCAAGTTTAAGGAGGCTGTTGAGGCGATCTCCGGTGGTTCCATCACCATCGACCTTCAGGCATCCGGCGTACTCGGCGCAGAGCAGGACGTTCTTGACTCTATGCTCGGCGGTGGCGGAGACATCGATATGTCCCGTATCTCTGCATTCGCTCTGACTTCCTACGGCGCATCCAAGTCCGTTCTTCTTTCTCTCCCGTACGTTTTCGAGTCCAGAGAGCATTTCTGGAACTTCGTACACAGCGATCTCGGCGCAGAGATTCTGAACGAGTCTGAGGAGGCTGGTGTTGGTATCAAGGGCCTCTTCTACGGCGAGGAGGGCTTCAGACACTTCTTCACAGTTGAGAGCAAGCCGGTTTCTACCGTTGCTGATCTTAAGAACATGAAGATCCGTGTTTCTAACGACCCGATCATGCAGAAGATGGTTTCTTCTCTCGGTGCAAACCCTGCATCTGTTTCCATGACCGAGCTTTACTCCGCACTTCAGACAAACACGGTGGATGGTGCTGGTCAGCCGATCGCAAACTATGCTTCCAACCGTTTCGACGAGGTAGGTCCGAACCTTACACTGGATGGTCACACACTGGGCGCAATCGAGGTTGTTATCTCTGATGAGTCCTGGAACAACAAGCTGACCGACAACCAGAGAGACGTTATCACCGAGGCTTCCAAGATCGCTTCTGATTACTGCCAGAAGATCGCTGCTGAGACAGAGGAGAAGGTTCTCGAGGAGCTCAAGGGCCGTGGCTGCAACGTCATCGAGATCGCTGATAAGTCCGAGTGGGAGGCTGCATGCGCACCGATCACCGAGGAGTATGCTACCGGCGAGCTTAAGGATGTGCTTGATCAGATCAAGGCACTTGCTTAATCTTTAAAAAGTAACCAGACGTCATTTTCGAATGACATGTAGTGAGGTGCTCACGGCGTGTCCGTGAGCACCTCATCGTTTTAGAAGGGGGATCTATGCTTGACGCTTTAAAAAAGTTTGAGCCAATCTATGATTGGGTTTACAAAATCGTCATGGTGCTCTGTAAGCTGCTTCTCGTAGCTGATATCCTCATCATGACCTGGGTTGTACTGGGACGTTACCTCACCTTCTTACCGGCGCCAGGCTGGGGCGAGGAGACGATCCTGACACTGATGGCCTATATGTCCGTGCTTTCTGCGGCACTGGCTATCCGTCGTAATGCACATATTCGTATGACGACCTTCGATCGTTATCTTCCGACGGGGCTTCTGAAGGCCCTGGATCTTCTCGATGATATCGCTGTCATGATACTGGCGATCATCATGCTGGTCGTCGGCTGGAAGTATGCGAACGGCATCGGTGCGAAGGGTTCCTTCATCTCCATGCCATGGCTCAGTAAGAAGTGGATGTATTTCCCGATTCCGCTGGCCGGCTTCGCGATGATTTTCTTCGAGCTGGAGCGCTTAGTGATCGATATCGAGCACATCCTGGATAAGAATTATAAGCCGGATGACGGCATGCATTTTGAAACACCGGATGAAAAGGAGGCGAAATAATTATGGCTAATACAACCGCTATTGCAGTTCTCCTGATCACATTCTTCGTACTGATTTTCCTTAGAGTACCGATTGCGTACTCTGTAGCACTTTCTTCTGTCTGCTGTCTGCTTTACCAGGGACTTCCGCTGAATACGGTGGCACAGCAGATGGTAAAGGGTATTTCTTCGTTCTCACTGATGGCCGTTCCGTTCTTCATCACCATGGGTGTCTACATGGGAACCGGTGGTATCTCTGAGAAGCTGCTGGATCTGGCGGACGCCTTCGTCGGCTGGATGACCGGTGGTCTCGCCATGGTAAACATCCTGGCATCCTACTTCTTCGGTGGTATCTCTGGATCCGCTTCTGCAGATACCGCATCCCTCGGCTCTCTTGAGATCCCGATGATGGTAAACCGTGGTTATGATGTCGACTTCGCAACGGCTGTTACCATCGCATCCTCTGTGGAGGGTATGCTGGTTCCGCCATCCCACAACATGGTTATCTATGCGACGACGGCAGGTGGTATCTCCATCGGTTCGCTCTTCCTCGCAGGTTACCTTCCAGGTGTTGTTCTCGCAGGTTCCCTGATGATCGGTTCCTACATCATCTCGAAGAAGAGACACTATCCGAAGGGTGAGCCGTTCTCACTGAAGAGACTGGGCCGCAGCCTCGCAACCTCCATCTGGGCACTGATGTGCATCCTGATCGTCGTTGTCGGTGTCGTAGCCGGCGTGTTCACAGCGACCGAGTCTGCTGCGATCGCCGTTATCTACTCACTGCTTGTATCGATTTACATTTATAAGGGTATCACCTGGAAGCAGGCATGGGAGTGCCTCGACAGCTGTGTAGAGACCCTCGGTATCGTGCTGATCCTCATCTCTACTTCCTCGATCTTCGGCTACTGCCTGACCAGACTCCATGTTCCGGATCTCGCAGCAAACCTGATCACCGGTGTTTCGAACAACCCGGTTGTCATCGCACTGCTCGTGAACCTCATCCTTCTGATCCTCGGCTGCATCATGGATATGGCCCCGATCATCCTGATTTCGACCCCGATTCTCCTTCCGATCGTTATGAATATCGGTATGGATCCGGTTCAGTATGGTATCATCCTCGTTCTCAACTGTGGTATCGGTCTTCTGACACCACCGGTAGGTTCGGTTCTGTTCATCGGTGCAGCGATCGCGAAGCGTCCGATGGAGAAGATCGTCGTAGCGATGCTTCCGTTCTATGTGATGATGGTCGTAGCACTGATGCTGATTACGTTCGTTCCGAACATCTCCCTCCTCATCCCGAAGCTTTTCGGCTATGTACAGCAGGGTACTGGTGTTCTTTCCATGATCGGCAAGTTGTAAGCAGCGTGTCTGCATGTGAATTTATGCGATTAAAAAGCGCGGCGGTTGAATCCGCCGTGCTTTTTTTATAAGATGGATGCGAACAGGAAGAGAGGTATATGCATGCGTTATCATTTTAAGTACAGAAACGGCGTGAAGGAGATGTGGGAGCTCGCGATGATCTATCAGTACAGCTCGATGGTCGGTGTGGTCAATGTCGTCTTTACCTTCGCGATGGCGGTCCTCGCGGGTGCCAGCTACGGAAATCACTGGATGGGCTGGCTCATCGTTTCGGCGTTCGGTACGGTTTATTTCCCGCTTATTCAGCCACTGATCGTTTATGTTCGATGCAGAAAAAATGCAGTGAAGATCCAGGAGGATACAGAACTTGCATTTTCGGAGGAGCAGATCTATATCACCGTAGGGGAGCAGCACCAGACACTGACATGGAAGGAAATCTATGCGGTTCGTCGCTATCTGAATCTGACCGTGCTGTATACCGGACGTGGACACGGACTGGTGATTCCGGGCTATGCCTTCCAGAGTAAAGACGAAAGTAAATCCTTCCTTCAGTTTGCAGAGACAAGTGCAGTGAAGGCCCACCCGGCGAAGAAGACGAAGTGACGGTAGACAGTGAAGAGACGCGGTGACATGAAGAAACAGACGATTTTTTCTTTCAGAGGACGCAGAAAGTGCCTGCTGCTGAGCCTCAGCGGTATCGTTCTGCTGAGTCAGCTACCTGGATGCAGTGCGGCAGCGGCCGACGCGCCGAAGAAAGCGAGCTCGCAGGATACAGGCGGTGCCGGTGTGGCGTCGAGGTCAGGTGCGGATGCTGCGGGGACTGCAGACGTACAGACGGATCGATCGCAGAAATCCCGCGAGAAGCAGAAAAAGACCCCGGAATATGTCTTCAGCTATGCTGACAACCAGACGGGCAATTATCCCACTGTCCAGGCAGCACGACGCTTTGCAGACCAGGTGAAGCAGGAAACCGATGGCCGCATCGAGATACGTGTGTATCCGAACGCAGAGCTCGGGGATGAGGCTTCTGCGGTCCAGCAGGTATCGTATGGTGGCATCGATTTCTGCCGTTGTTCTCTCTCGAATCTGTCGGACTATAGTGAAGAAACGCTCGTACTGCAGCTGCCTTATCTATATGAGGACCGCGACCATATGTGGCGGGTACTGGATGGGGAGATCGGCGTACAGGTGAAGGACAGCTTCCAGGGAAGCGGTATGGTTGCACTTTCCTGGTTTGATGCCGGCGTTCGTAATTTCTATACGACGGATAAAGCGATCCACTGTCTCGAGGACATGCAGGGGATGAAGATCCGTGTCCAGCAGGCAGCACTCGCAGAAGACATGGTGGAGGCGCTGGGTGCGGAAGCGATGCCGATCGTCTACGAAGCCGTCAAGGATGCGCTGCGGACCGGTGAGATCGATGGCGCGGAAAACAACTGGGCGTCCTATGAGGCGATGGAACATGACGAAATCGCCCGGTACTATACCGTAGATGAGCATATGCGCGTTCCGGAGCTGATGCTCGTCAGCAGTGCGACCTGGACGCAGCTTTCCGAGGAGGATCAGGCGACGATTCAGCGCTGTGCAGATGCGGCCGGCCTCTATGAGCGTGCGCTCTGGACGGCACGTGAAGCGAGCGCACGGGAGAAGTGTCTTCGGGAGGGCACCGTCGAAATCGTGCTTTCAGATCAGGAAAAGAAGCGCTTCCGGGATGCTGTTTCTCCTCTTTACAAAAAGTACTGCGGGGATTATGCTGAACTCGTTGAAAAAATCAATGAAATAAGAGATTGATAAGAAGGTAGAGAATATATGTATCAGATTCAGTTTGATAAGCCTGTACACGTTCATTTCATCGGTATCGGCGGTATTTCCATGAGCGGTCTCGCCGAGATCCTGCTCTCACGGAAATTCCCGGTGTCCGGCTCCGACAGCCATGAGTCAGCATTGACCGACCAGCTGGCAGAGCAGGGCGCGGTGGTCCACTATCCGCAGATGGCAGAGAACATCACAGATGACATCGATGTCGTCGTCTATACGGCGGCGATTCATCCGGATAACCCGGAGTTCAGAGCCGCACAGGAGAAGAATCTCCCGATGCTGACCCGGGCCCAGCTCCTCGGTGAGATCATGCGGAACTATAAGGAGGCGATCAATGTCTCGGGCACCCATGGAAAGACGACCACGACCTCGATGATCACGGAGATCCTGCTCGAGGCGCATAAGGATCCGACCGTTTCCGTCGGCGGTATGCTGAAGGACATCGGTGGAAACATCCGCGTCGGTGGACGGGAGACCTTCGTCGTGGAGGCCTGTGAGTACACGAATTCCTTCCTGAGCTTCTTCCCGACCATCGAGGTCATCCTGAACGTCGAAGCCGATCATCTCGATTTCTTCAAGGACATCGATGATATCCGTCACAGCTTTAAGCTCTTTGCAGAGAAGCTGCCGGAGGATGGCCTGCTGGTGATTAATAAGGACATCAAGCACAGCGAATACTTCACGCAGGCGCTGAAGTGCCGGGTCGTCACCTTCGGACACGAGAAGGATGCAGACTATACGGCAAACTTCATCAGCTACGATAAGTTCGCACATCCGAGCTATACCCTTTTCTATAAGGGCGAAGAGCTGGCGAAGGTGGAGCTCGGCGTCACCGGCGAGCATAACATCTATAACTCGCTTGCGGCGGTTGCAGTCGCCCGTTCGCTCGATATCCCGATGGAGACGATCCTGCGTGGCCTGAAGCGCTTCACCGGCACAGACCGCCGCTTCCAGAAGAAGGGCAGTGTGAACGGCTTCACCATCATCGATGACTATGCGCATCATCCACAGGAGATCGCAGCGACCATCGAGGCGGCGAAGAAGTATCCGCATCGGAAGCTCTGGATCGTATTCCAGCCGCATACCTACAGCCGTACAGCAGCACTGCTCGATGATTTTGCAGGTGCGCTGAGCCAGGCGGATGAGATCGTGCTGGCGGACATCTATGCGGCACGAGAAAAGAACACCATCGGCATCAGCTCCGATGATCTTCGGAAGCATATGCTCGAGCAGAATACAAATGTATATTACATTCCGAAGTTTGAAGACATCGAGGACTTCCTCCTGCAGCATGTAGAGGAGGGCGATGTCCTGATTACGATGGGTGCAGGCGATATCTATAAGGTCGGCGACGACCTGCTGAAGCAGCCAGGTGCCATCGTGGAAGAAGCCTGATCAGACGAGGTCAGAACCCCTTACGCGGGTTCTGGCCTCGCTTTTCGTTACTGTTCAATCGTGTAGTGACCGGATCCAACTGAAAATGTAAGCGTTTGCAGAAAAGAAATAAGTTTTCATCAACAGGAATTAATGGAAATCCACCGCTATGCTGTGGATAAACACCGGATTGTACTATTTAAATACAATCCGTTGCCGCCCTTGACATCGATTTTACGTGCTTTTACACATTGCAAGAAAATTGTAAACAATTTAGAATCGAGATGTAGGTCTTGACTTTTCAGCTGTGAACATTATCCACCGTGATGTGGATAACTTAGGTGGATAAAGTTGTGGACTGGATCGGTTGAAGAGCCTTGCCCCCTGTGTTATCATCATTTCACCGAAGCAAACGGTGGTCCTGCCACCGGGCATTGCGGTGGGCGTGTACCCTGAGAACGACGTCTGCGTGATCGATTTTGCATCGGATTTTTTTAACTGTAGATTTCCGTATCACGGAATGTAGATAGAACCGGGTAGTTGAGATGGGCACAAATATTGTTGATAACCTTGCGGTACATGCGACCTGTATTTCGAACGATTTTCTGGATAAGTATCTGGGATCGGCGAACGGGGATTATATAAAAGTATATCTGCTGATGCTTCGGCATAAGGGCGAGCAGTTTACGGTGACGGATGCGGCGGATGCGCTGAATCTGACCGACGGCGATATCGAGCGTGCCGTGCGCTACTGGGAGAAGCAGGGTGTGTTTAAGGCGGGGACCGATGCCCTCGTTCGCGAGGAGCTTCATCAGACCTGCGATTCAGAGGAAGAAGCAGAGGGACAGAGCGCTGAAGCTGCGTCGGCCGCGATTCCGTCACAGGCGATGGAGCAGGCCGAGCAGAAGCTCGAGAAGCTTTCTGGTACCGTCGATGATGTGTTCGATGATGAGGAGTTCGCCGGTATCCTGTTTGTGGCGAAGCATGTTCTTCCGACACTTCCGAGCATCCGTCAGGTGGAGACGCTTCAGTATATGTATAAAGATCTCCACATGCAGGCCGATGTCATCGAGTATCTGCTGGAGTACTGTGCGAGCATCAAGAAGACGACCAGCAAGTATCTGCAGGCCGTTGCGATTAACTGGCACGAGCAGGGCATCGTCACGCTGGCACAGGCACGGGAGCTGATCCGGTCCTTCGAAGAGAAGAAGACGAAAAAGAAGACCAGTGGTTCCAGCTCCAGAAACAACAAGTTCCTTAACATCGCAAAGTCAGAAATCGATTATGACAGCATCGCGCAGAAGCGTGTGCTGGACAGGATGAAGAATGGCACTCACGAATGCACAGTATAATCAAATCATGCACGTCTATGACGTCCGTCGCATGAAGGATGCGTTGCATCTCGAGGCACGGAAAAAGGACGCGTATCAGAAGCTTCCGGAGCTGAAGGCTCTGGAGGCTTCTGTGCGCGCGGAGGCGGGACGTACGCTCCAGCTGATGCGGGAGGGACAGAAGGAGGAGCTTCGGAACCTGAAGGACCATATCCGCGCCATCGGCGAAGAGAAGAAGGATCTGCTCGTACGAAACGGCTTTCCGGCAGACTATCTCGAGATGCAGTATACCTGTCCGGACTGCCAGGATACCGGCTTCGTCGGTGGGGAGAAGTGTCACTGCTTCAAAAAGATGCAGATGCAGTTTATCTATCAGCAGTCCCATCTCGGACGCATCGTACGAACACAGAACTTCGATCACTTCGATCTCACACGCTTCGATGATCGGGAGCTGATCGATGCTGCGGGCGGAAAGACGAACCGTCAGTATATGGCGGAGGTCCGGAATCTGCTGCTGGACTGGACGCAGAACTTCGATGAGCAGCATGGTAACGTGATCCTGATGGGAAATCCGGGTACCGGAAAGACCTTCCTCATCAACTGTGTGGCGAAGGCGCTGATGGACAGCTATCATTCGGTGATTTATTTCACCAGCACGGATCTCTTCGACAGCTTTTCGAGAGCACTTCGGCATGATGTGGAGGAGCAGGAGGAGACAGAGGATGCGATCATGAACTGTGATCTCCTCGTGATCGATGATCTCGGTACGGAGATGAACAACAGCTATACGACCTCGCGTCTCTTTTATGTGCTGAATCAGCGGATGGTACTGCATAAGTCGGTGATGATTTCGACGAATCTGAACTTCCGGTCGATGCAGGATCGTTATTCCGATCGTATCGTCTCCCGTATCATGGCGGAGTACGACTACATCCCGCTCTACGGAGTGGACCAGAGGCTGCGCTGAGCCGGAAGCAGCCACAGATCTCGGAGTATGGTGCCTCCGTTGCCCCCTCCGTTGCCCCTGCCTGATCCGTACACGAGTGAGCAGTAACGAAAAAATCCGTCGTTATAGAATGAATGGTAAAAAGATGTTGACAGGCATGACTGTTTACATATATAAAGAAGGTTGATTTGAGATTGGAACGTTTCTAAGGAGGAGAGAGAAATGTCAGATTCCAGAACTTCAGAGTTTATTGAGCGTATCCCGGTGGGACCACTGGCGCTGATGCCGCTCGATTCGATCCAGCCACTGGGCCAGAAGGTCGATGAGTATCTTTCTACATGGCGTACCCGCCGTGAGAGTGATCATAAGGAGACCATCGCCTTCAACGGCTACCAGAAGGACAGCTATATCGTACAGGCGAAGGTATCCCGCTTCGGCTCCGGTGAGGCGAAGGCGAACATCCTCGAGACCGTACGTGGCGTGGATCTGTATCTGATGGTCGACGTCATGAACTATTCACAGACCTACAGCCTGTTCGGCCAGGTGAACCACATGTCCCCGGATGATCACTACAGCGATCTGAAGCGTGTCATCGCAGCGACGACCGGCAAGGCGAAGCGCATCAATGTTATCATGCCGTTCATGTATGAGTCCCGCCAGCACAAGCGTACCGGACGTGAGTCCCTCGACTGCGCGATGATGCTCCAGGAGCTTCATGCGATGGGCGTGGAGAACTTCATCACCTTCGATGCACATGATCCACGTGTCATGAATGCGATCCCGCAGGACAGCTTCGATAACATCTCCTGCTCCTACCAGTTCATCAAGGCGATCCTCACACATGTAGAGGATCTCGATATCGATAAGAACCACATGATGATCATCTCTCCGGATGAGGGTGGTATGAGCCGTGCGATCTACTACGCAAACGTGCTCGGCATCGACATGGGTATGTTCTATAAGAGACGTGACTACTCTAAGGTAGTGAACGGCCGTAACCCGATCGTGGCCCATGAGTTCCTCGGCGCAGATGTAGAGGGTAAGGATGTGTTTATCATCGACGATATGATCTCCTCCGGTGAGTCCCTCATCGATACGGCGAAGGAGCTGAAGGAGCGTAAGGCGAGACGTGTCTTCGCATGCTGCACCTTCGGTCTCTTCACCTCCGGCTTCAACAAGTTCGACCAGGCGTACGCGAACGGCACCTTAAACGGTGTCTTCACCACGAACCTGATCTATCAGCAGCCGGAGCTTCTTACGAAGCCATGGTATGTCAGCGTTGATATGGCGAAGTACATCGCACTGATCATCGATAACCTGAACCATGATATGTCGATCTCGACGATCCTGGATTCCAGCCAGAAGATCAACGATAAGGTCGCTGCATACAGAAGCCATCGCGAGGAGATGACCCAGCAGATGGAGCTTCCACTCTAAACCGTATGGATTTGGTTACTGTTCGCTCGTCAACTTGATTCAGGCCGGGGCCGTGTTGAGAAGCTGGCATCGGTCCTCCGACCCGCGGCCTGATCAGTACACGAGTGAACAGCAACCGATGACCGATATGCAGATCGATATACGAAAGAGTCGCCGTTGCAGGCGGCTCTTTTTCTATGTAAAATAAAAGCTATGAATCCGACACAAGAAAACAGATTTCGAAATAAAATAAACTGGTACGTCTTCCTGATGTCCCTGCTCGTCGTCCTGATTCACAGCGTAAACCTCGCGATCGATAACACGACGCTGAGCTCGATGATCCTGACCGCGGACCATACCGGCGCAGCGCTTTCCGGCATCACCGGCGTCGCCGGCCATATCGAGCATCTCCTGTCGAACGCCCTCGGGCAGATGGCCGTGCCGGGCTTCTTTCTGATCTCCGGCTACCTCTTCTTCCGGGCCCTGCATGGCTTCCGGGATATCGGACGGAAGTGGCAGGAGCGGGTCTGGTCGCTGCTTGTACCCTATGGCGCATGGAATGTGCTCTGGTATCTCGCTTATGTGCTGATCGGCCGTCGCCACTTCTCCCTCACGGCGATGAGTGAGGCTGCCGCGAACTACAGCTGCAATCCGACCTTCTGGTATATGTACCAGCTGATGCTGCTGACGCTCCTCGCACCTCTTCTCTACCTGCTGCTTCGAAACGCGTACGTGATGCTCCTGTCCCTTCTCCTGCTCGCCGCCGCGATCGGTGCAGGCGCCACGCTCCCGATGGTCAATGCAGACGCCCTCATCTATTATGGCGTCGGCGCCCTGTTCGCCTGTCACGGGCGGGGGCTGTTCGAAGGCGCCGCAGCGGATGCCCGGTTTCTCCGGAAGGCGATGCCGGGAGATGTGAAAGGGGATGCGGATATCGTCGTCCTGCCGGCGGCAGCGAAAGCCCGTCAGCGTCGCAGCTCCATGAAGAGAGGGTGCCGCATCGCTGGCATTGGCCTCCTGCTGCTGGCGTGGCTGCTGCAGATCCTGACCCCGGCGAAGCTGATGAGCTTCGTGCTCTACGATGGGAGCGGCATCGCGCGGATGTCGATGCCGGCCTACCTCATGAGTGGAGGGGCGCTGGCGCGCTGGATCGGAAAGGGCCTGCAGCAGTTTCCACTGTTTGTGCTTTCGCTCTCCGGAAGTGGTGCGCAGGCGCTCGTCGCCATCGTGCGACGACTGCTGCTCGTGCTCGGCGTCTGGTTCGTCCTGCCTGCAGACCGTCTGCCGGAAGCGCGGCCCTATATGAAAAACAGCTTCTTTCTGTACGCAGTGCATTATCCGATTGCGCGCGCACAGTATTATATGATACAGTACTTGGGCATTCCGTACGATGGATGGGGAGAAGCCGTGCGCCTCGCGCTGTACCTGCTGACCCCGGTGGTCGCTGTCGCGGCCGCGTACGGGCTGAAGCGTGTACTGAAACGATACCTGCCGCTGCAGTGGATGATTCTCAGCGGAGGACGATAGGAGTCTTATGTTTATTGCAGATCATTGGAAAGATTATGAGGTTATCGACACATCAAACGGCGACAAGCTGGAGCGCTGGGGGAAGTACATCCTCCGTCGCCCGGATCCGCAGGTTATCTGGCAGACATCCTTCCGGAATCCGTACTGGAAGAAGCTGAACGGCCACTATCATCGCTCGAACAAGGGCGGCGGCGAGTGGGAGTTCTTCGATCTTCCGAAGCAGTGGAAGATTTCCTACGTGCTCGGTGGCGTCGATGCAGCGGTATCGACCCTGGAGCCGGACATGCGTGCGACCTACTGCCCGACGGCACCGGTCTATGCACATCTCGAGAAGCTTCCGGTAGAGAAGCGCACCCTGACCTTCCATCTGAAGCCGTTTACGTTTAAGCATACCGGTCTCTTTCCGGAGCAGGCGGCGAACTGGGACTGGTTCTCGGATCGTATCCTCGGGGAAACAGAGCGTCGGAAGCAGGCCGGTATCGACCGTCCGGTGAAGGTGCTGAATCTCTTCGCCTATACGGGCGGCGCGACCCTGGCCGCGGCCGCGGCCGGTGCCCAGGTGACCCATGTAGACGCCTCGAAGGGCATGGTGCAGTGGGCGAAGGAAAACGCGGAGGCCTCCCATCTCAAGGATGCGCCGATCCGCTGGCTCGTCGATGACTGTATGAAGTTCGTCGAGCGTGAGATCCGCCGTGGGAACACCTATGATGCGATCATCATGGATCCGCCGTCCTATGGTCGTGGACCGAAGGGAGAGATCTGGAAGATCGAGGATTCGGTCTATCCGCTCGTGCAGCAGGCGGCGAAGCTGCTGACAGAAGACAGCATCTTCTTCCTCATCAACTCCTACACGACCGGACTGCAGCCGGCGGTCATGAGCTATATGCTCGGCACGGCGATCCGTGCACGCCTTGGCGGCGTGATCCACTCAGAAGAGGTCGGCCTGCCGGTGACGGAAACCGGACTCGTGCTGCCATGCGGCTGCAGTGGCCGCTGGGAAAGCTGCGAAAAGTCATAATAGTAGAGAAAACAGCATTGGCCGAAGGCGGGATGCGTGACGGCCGAAGCCACGGCGACGCGTGTGAATGTAAGAGAATCGTAAGCATTTCACTGGGATTATTCAGTATTCTTCATGGAATAGAAATTGCATTTGCATGGGTGAAAGGCTATTATTATAGCATAAGTATGATGCAGACTGGAAAATCGTCCGGCGAGGCGCACACACGCGCATACATTATGTCCGGAAGTGGGCGGTGATGGCCGGAGCCAGTGCATCCACAAGCGTTGGGGCCGGTAGAGCCGGGTCCGGAGGGATACGATATGATGAAAGAAAAGCTTAGAAAACTTCTGATCGCAGCCGGTGCGCTTGCGGTGATTTCCGCGACGAGTGCATTGGCAGCCGGCTGGACGACGAACACCAGCGGCGAGCCGGTATATATGCAGGATAACGGAAGCGTGGCAGCGAACGCCTGGATTAAGGCCGAGAGCAACGGTCAGGTGATCTGGTACTACGCTACCGGGAACGGCACCCTGAAGAAGGGCGGCTGGCAGACCGTCGGCGGCTATCGCTACTACTTCGATGAGATGGGTGTGATGCAGACCGGCTGGGTGGATGGAAACAGCTACTACTGTAATCCGAACACAGGTGCCGCTGTTTCAGGCTGGCAGTACCTCACGATTCCGGAGGAGGACCAGAGCTTCTATGAAGACGATGCGAACTACAGCACGAATCATGCAGCCTGGTATTTCTTCGCCACCGGAACGAATAAAAAGTACGCATCCGATAACTATAACGTGACTGTGAAGACCGTCAACGGTCTCAAGTACGGCTTCGATGAGAATGGCGTGATGCAGCTCGGATGGTCGAAGGTGCAGGATACGACGCCGGAGATCAGCGGATACATGTATTTCGCGATGAAAACCGATGACCACTTCAAGCAGGGCCAGCTGATCGAGAACACCTGGTATACGACGACCGGACCGCAGAACAGCGATGGCTCCTATGATGAGAGTCTCGCCAGCGGTGATGTAGAGTATTTCTACTTCCGCTCGAATGGACGACCGGCAGCCGGCACGACAGGCAACTTCCTCGTGCAGTCCATCGGCGGTAAGAAGTACCTCTTCAACGAAAAGGGAAATCCGGTATATGGCATGCAGAAGGGTTCTACGACGACCGACGCTAGCGTACATTACTACTACTGTGGATCCAGCAGGGCAGACTGCTCGGTAAAGACCGGACGCTTCGTGATGACCGAGGCGGATGGCGATAAGATCACCTACTATGCAGAGAGCAACGGCCGTGGCTACACCGGCGTGAAGAACGGTTACCTCTACTATGAGGGCAGACTGCAGCAGGCGGATCAGAGCGCGAAGTACCAGACCTGCTACGTAGATGGAAAGAACTACGTGATCTCTTACTCCGGACTGGTCATGAAGAGTAAAACAAATCTCCGCGATGCGGATGGTAATAAGGTATCGACGAACGCTGACGGTACGCTGAAGGAGAACCTCGATGGCAGCCTCGAGGCGATGACGGCGACCCCGCCGGATGTCGATGACATCGACTGATGATGATTTTCTTTCTATTATAGAAGAGAGCCCGCTTCCGAAAGGAGCGGGCTCTCTTCTGTAAATTTGTGGCATTTTAGAGTCTTCCGAGCTTGTAGTACTGTATTTCTGGTGCCTGCCATCCGGCCCTGCCTGATCAGTACACGTGTGAACAGTGACGGGCGGTGCTGTGAAAAAAAGGCTTGCAATTCAGAAAAGCAGATGGTATTATATGACACGCACGGCAAGGTGGTTACCTGCTGTGCTGTACATTATATCGTGATACACACGGCAGTGTGGAAACGTGTATCGGATTTTATGCACGTTTTCAGAAAAATTGCTTGCAATAAAAAAGCATGTGTGTTATCTTTGTACACGCTGTGACATGATAGCAATGAAATGAAGATTGCTTGCATGGACGAAAGCCAAGATCCGTACAACAGTATCCTTTGGATCCAGTGAGCCTCCGGGCTCCGCCTGAGAGTTGAGACGGCAACCAAGTATAAGTCATGTAAGAGAACTTCAGGGAGCGAATGTCTAGTTTAGAAACTGACGGCAGGTCACTGTACTACAATTTAATCCATCAAACAGCAGATGGATTTGCGCAGATCGATCCTTTATCTCACATGGGACAGGTGTGCGCGTTAATGTACAGTCACCGACTTATCGTCAAATCACCGATAGGAGGCGACTTTTTTTATGGCAAGTCAAGTAATGAGAATCACACTTAAGGCTTACGATCACGTCCTTGTAGACGAGTCAGCCGCAAAGATTGTGGAGAACTGCAAGAAGACAGGTTCACAGGTATCCGGTCCGGTTCCACTTCCGACGAAGAAGGAGATCGTAACCATCCTTCGTGCTACACACAAGTACAAGGACTCTCGTGAGCAGTTCGAGCAGA
>CABTMH010000170.1 GCA_902485915.1 uncultured Oribacterium sp.
GACCGCCATCATAGGCATCCATGACCACACGGGTCTCCAGGACCTCACGAAGATAGCGGACCTGTCGCACACGATTCATGTCGATGCGGCTCACGAAGCTGCCGCGCTGCGGCTGGGAGTCCAGCGCACCTTCGGCGTTCAGCTGCCGCACCGCCTCTCGAACAGGGATACGACTGCAGCTGAACATCTGAGCCAGCTTCACTTCACTGAGCTTCGTGCCCGGCTGGAGTTCCAGGGTCGCGATGCGATCCCACAGATAATGATGGATCTCCTCCGGCTTCGATACAGCCGTGGCATCCGCGTTAGATTCAAATACTTCGCGCGTGTTCTCGTTCATGAGGTACTCCTGAAAATCAAATAGATATAGCTTCATTATACTCGGAAAACCCGGAAAATCTAGTATACATTCCACGGAAAGAGACGAAATGTACGAAACGGAAACAAAAGTGGAAGCAATTTGTGAAAATATACACAATTAGACATTGAAACGGATAAAATCAGCCTTTTTTTTGAAATCCCGTTGACAGATAAAGTAGAGCGGGTTATTCTAGGAACTACAGAAACTAGTATACATTTTTCGCGGAGGGTATAATAATGGAAATGACATTACGTTGGTACGGCTCTAAGTTTGATACCGTAACTTTACAGCAGATTCGCCAGATTCCGGGCGTGACCGGAGTTATCTCGACACTGTATGACACTACCCCGGGTGAGGTATGGTCGCAGGAGAGAATCCATGCATTAAAGGAAGAGATCGAGGCTGCAGGTCTTCGCCTGAGCGGTATCGAGTCGGTCAATGTCTGCGACTCCATCAAGGTCGGCGATGAGAACCGTGATAAGTACATCGCAAACTACATCGAGACACTCGAGAACCTCGGTAAGGAGGACATCCACCTCGTATGCTACAACTTCATGCCGGTATTTGACTGGACCAGAACCGAGCTGGCACGTAAGAACCCGGATGGCTCCACCGGCCTCGCTTATAACCAGAAGGCGATCGACGCGATCGACCCGGATGATCTCGCTGCTTCCATGGAGAAGATGTCGAACGGTGCTGTCATGCCAGGCTGGGAGCCGGAGCGTATGGCGAAGATTAAGGAGCTCTTCGAGATGTATAAGGATATCGACGGCGAGAAGCTGTTCCAGAACCTCGTATACTTCCTGAAGGCCATCATGCCGGTCTGCAACAAGTATGACATCAAGATGGCGATCCACCCGGATGATCCGGCATGGTCTGTCTTCGGTCTCACCAGAATCATCAACTCCGAGGCAGGCATCCTTCGTCTGATGAACGCTGTCGACGATGTACATAACGGCGTGACCTTCTGTTCCGGTTCCTACGGCACGAACCTCGAGAACGACCTTCCGCACATGATCCGTGCACTCAAGGGCAGAATTCACTTCGCACACGTACGTAACCTGCGCTTCAACGATACCTCCCGTGAGAACTATGATTTCCAGGAGGCATGCCACATCTCCAGCGATGGTAACTTCGATATGTACGAGATCGTTCGTGCGCTCTATGAGATCGGCTTCGACGGCCCGATGCGTCCGGATCACGGTCGTATGATCTGGGATGAGGTAGACAAGCCGGGTGTCGTTCCGGGCTATGGTCTCTATGATCGTGCACTCGGTGCCACCTATCTGCAGGGTCTCTGGGAGGCCATCGATAAGGCAGAGACGAGAAAGGAGTTTGCAAAATGAGATTAACACTTGAGGGTTTAAAGGATACAGCGGCTTGGGCACAGGCCGGTGTGACACTTCCATCCTATGATGTGGCTGCACTTGCTGAGAACACGAAGAAGTCCCCACGCTGGGTACACTTCGGTATCGGTAACATCTTCCGTATCTTCCTCGGCGGTATCGCAGATACGCTGATCGAGAAGGGTGCGCTCGATCAGGGCATCACCTGTGTCGAGACCTTCGACTTCGATGTAGTCGATAAGATTTACAAGCCGTACGACAACCTCGTACTGGGCGTCACCTTGAAGGCCGACGGCAACACCGAGAAGCGCGTCATCGGTTCCCTGACCGAGGCGATCAAGGCACAGTCTTCCGATGCTGCAGAGTGGAATCGTCTCAAGGAAATCTTCACAAATCCGGATTTCCAGATGGCGACCTTCACCATCACCGAGAAGGGCTATGCACTGAAGAACGCAGACGGCCAGTACTTCCCGTTCGTACAGGCAGACATCGATAACGGTCCGGAGAAGCCGGGCGCTGCGATGGCGATCGTCGCTGCACTTCTGTTCGAGCGTTTCAAGGCCGGCCAGTATCCGGTAGCGATCGTTTCCTGCGATAACTGCTCACACAACGGCGAGAAGCTTATGAGCTCCATCGTGACCATGGCCGAGGAGTGGAAGAAGAAGGGCTTCGTTCCGGCAGCGTTCGTAGAGTATCTGAAGGACGAGAACAAGGTCGGCTTCCCATGGTCCATGATCGATAAGATCACCCCGCGTCCGGCAGAGTCCGTAGAGAAGGAGCTCGAGGCACTCGGCATCGAGGAGATGGCTCCGGTCATCACCTCGAAGCGTACCTACATCGCACCTTTCGTCAATGCAGAGGGCCCTCAGTATCTCGTCATCGAGGACAAGTTCCCGAACGGCAGACCGAAGCTCGAGGACGCCGGTGTATACATGACCGACCGTGATACTGTCAATAAGGTAGAGCGTATGAAGGTCACCACCTGCCTCAACCCGCTGCACACGGCACTGGCTGTATACGGCTGTGTACTCGGCTATGACCTCATCGCAGATGAGATGAAGGACACCGAGCTCAACAAGCTCGTGCACGAGATCGGCCCTGTGGAGGGTATGCCGGTTGTAACGAACCCTGGCATTCTTTCCCCGGAGGCGTTCGTCGACGAGGTGATCAATGTTCGTATCCCGAACCCGTTCATGCCGGATACGCCACAGCGTATCGCGACCGATACATCTCAGAAGGTCGGTATCCGTTACGGTGAGACCATCAAGAGCTATGTTGCGAAGTATGGCGATGCGAAGAAGCTGAAGGCGATTCCGCTTGCAATCGCAGGCTGGCTGCGTTATCTTCTTGGTGTGGATGATGAGGGTCAGGCTTTCGAGCGTTCCGCAGATCCTATGCTTGAGACACTTTCTCAGCAGCTCGAGGGCATCACACTCGGACATCCGGAGAGTGTCGGCGATAAGGTTCGTCCGATCCTCAGCAACGCGAACATTTTCGGCTCTGACCTTTATGAGGCTGGTATCGGCGATCTGATCGAGGATCTCTTTAAGGAGGAGCTGGTAGGCCCTGGTGCCGTGAGAGCCACCCTGAAGAAGTACCTGGATTAATCATCGAATCAGGCATATGGGCAGAAAGAGACGAGTGAAGCATGCGAATCATATTTGCTACCCATAATAAAAATAAAATGATAGAGGTGCGCCAGATCCTGGGGGATCTGGCCACTGAAATCGTTGCGAAGAGCGAGCTCGGGATCGATTTCGAGCCCGTCGAGACCGGTAAGACCTTTGCAGAGAACGCAGAGCTGAAGGCCGTCGGTATCCGCAACTATATGCTTGCACATAACATGCTGGAGGACGATGACATCATCATGTCGGACGACTCCGGCCTTTGTGTTAATTACATGCTGGGACTGCCAGGTATCTACAGTGCCCGCTACCTCGGGGAGGATACCTCGTATGATGTGAAGAACGCACGCATCATCCAGGAGCTTCGCTATGCGGAGGGGGATGAACGCGCGGCACACTTTACCTGCGATATCTGCGCTGCGTTTGCAGACGGACGTGTTCTCCACGCAGAAGGCATCTTTGAGGGCCTGATCGCCCATGAGCCGAAGGGAGAGCATGGATTCGGATATGATCCGATCCTCTACCTTCCAGAATATGGAAAGACGTCCGCAGAACTGACACCAGAGGAGAAAAACGCAATCTCCCATCGTGGAAAGGCACTTCGCGCGATGCGTGAGCTCCTGAAGGATGTGCTCGAAAAGGATGCAGAGAGACATGGCAGCATGTCGGAAGATGGGGGCGAGGCCCGGGAGGAAAGCGGACTTGTCCGCCCCTTTCAGACCGTCCTCGTCGTAAGCGACTCTCATCGATGCGATGCGAACCTGAAGGATGTGCTGAATCGAATCGGGATGATCGATATCCTGATTCATCTGGGCGATGCGGAGGGAACGGAAGGGATGATCCAGCAGTATGCCGGTGACGGTGTAAAGTGCTACTTCGTACAGGGAAACAACGATTTCTTCACTTCGCTGCCGAAGGATATCGTCGTGAAGATCGGAAAGCATCGCTGCCTTCTGACCCATGGCCACTACTATGGCGTTAATATGGGCGTATCCGGCATCGTCGATGAGGCGAAGAATCGCGACTGCGATGTCGTGATGTTCGGTCATACGCATAAGCCGTTCCTGAAAACGGTCGATGGCGTGACCTGTCTGAACCCGGGTTCCATCAGCTATCCGCGCCAGGTCGACCGTCGCCCATCCTATATGGTGATCGACGTCAGTGAAGAAGGCGATTTCGAGTTCCGCCCGGTATACATAAAAAACTAGATTCTACAGGACCCGGCCCCGCGACGACTGTTTTTCGAGTCCCGTGCCCTGCAGATGGTGGAGCGGTTTACTGAATCGGGAAAGTGATGCATGATGGAACGTAAAATAAGCGTGAAAGCGATGCATTCTCTCTTGTATGTGAAAAATAAATCATATATAATAAAGTCTGTAAGCGTTTACATGGCCTGATTTATTCGGGCTTGATAATATTCAAAGGAGATTTGATATGACACAGAAAGATTTCATGGAGAAGCTTGCCGAGATTAAGGTTTGCCCAGTCGTAGTTATCGACCACGTTGAGGATGCCGTTCCTCTTGCAAAGGCTCTCGAGGCTGGTCATCTTCCGATGGCAGAGGTTACCTTCCGTACAGCAGCTGCAGCAGATGCGATCGCAGCTATGGTTAAGGAGTGCCCGAACGTCGTTGTCGGTGCGGGTACTGTTCTCGATCGTGAGCAGTGCACACGTGCGATCAACGCTGGTGCTCAGTTCATCGTTTCCCCGTCTTTCTCTGACGAGGTAGCTCAGTGTGCGCTCGGCCACGGCGTAGCTTACTGCCCAGGTACCTGCACACCGACCGATATCACAAACGCACTTCGTTACAACCTTCCGATGGTTAAGTTCTTCCCGGCTGGTGCATACGGCGGACTCAAGACCCTGAAGGCCCTCGCTCCTGTATTCCCACAGCTCAAGTTCATGCCTACCGGTGGTGTTAACCTCGACAACGTTCTCGAGTACCTCGCATTCGATAAGATCGTCGGCGTCGGCGGAACATGGGTATGCAAGAAGGATCTGCTCGTGAACAAGGACTGGGCTGGTATCACCAAGCTCTGCCAGGAAGCTTACGACCTCACACACCAGGCATAAGCGCAACGATCTCTGTATATCAAAATCATATAAATCGTCGGAATGCAGGACTTGCATTCCGGCGATTTTTTTTGTATTCTATGATAGCACGGTGATCTGGATGGATGAAACAGACGCGGGGAGCTCTGTGCTTCGCGTGACTTGGTCAGATTATTTTGATGAGTAAAACTTCGAAATTGTGGTTGACAAAATGAAGCTTATTCGTTAATATATACGAGTCGCTCATAAAGAGTCGTCTGAGTCCGTAGCTCAGCTGGATAGAGCAACGGCCTTCTAAGCCGTGGGTCGGGGGTTCGAATCCC
>CABTMH010000171.1 GCA_902485915.1 uncultured Oribacterium sp.
TACACGACGCTCTTCCGATCTCGACACCCTCATTACGGAACACACGGCCGATCTCAAACACGCGCTCGAGACCACCGACGATGAGACGCTTCAGGTAAAGCTCGAGAGAGATACGAAGTTTTACATCCTCGTTCAGTGCATTATAGTGCGTCTCAAACGGACGGGCAGCGGCACCGCCAGCATTCTCCACCAGCATCGGTGTCTCCACCTCCATGAATCCACGTCCATCGAGGAAGTTACGAATCTCGCGAAGAATCTGTGAACGCTTGATAAACACGTTCTTCGAATCCTCGTTCATGATGAGGTCGACATAACGCTGACGGTATCTCGTATCGGTATCCTGCAGACCGTGGAACTTCTCAGGAAGCGGATAGAGTGACTTCGACAGAAGAACGAGCGACTGTGCATGTACGGAAGTCTCGCCCATCTTCGTCTTAAATACGAAGCCCTTTACACCGACGATATCACCGATATCCATCTTCTTAAACTTCTTATACTCATCCTCACCGAGCTCATCACGGGTGATGTAGGCCTGGATACGTCCCTGCTTATCCTGGATATGGATGAAGGATGCCTTACCCATCACACGCTTCTGCATGATACGGCCCGCGATCGATACCTGCTGATTCTCGAGGGTCTCAAAGTTATCCTTGATCTCCTGGCTGTGCTGCTCCTGATCGAACTTCGTAATCTCGAAAGGATCCTGTCCGGCAGCCTGCAGCTCTGCAAGCTTCTCACGGCGCGTACGAACGATATGGTTGGTATCCTCTACCGGCGCCTGATTCTTCTGGTTTTCCTGATTCTCTGCCATAGCTTCTCCTTGCTTCTTATTACAATGCAGACGACCGGAGCATCGTCTCCAGCCGTCTGTCGAATTTATCACTATATCACATGATCGCCATCATCATGGCCCATCCATGCGGCTTGTCTTCAGCGAATCTTTCCGATTACGCCTCGTGATCGTTGACGCGCTCTACCTCGAGAACGCGGAACTTGAGATCGCCCGCCTCGGTCTCGACGGTTACCTCGTCGCCCGCCTTATGGTGAAGAAGAGCCTTACCGACCGGTGCCTCGTTGGAAATCTTTCCGGTCAGGCTGTTCGCCTCCGAGGAACCCACGATGAAGTAAACCACTTCCTCATCGAACTCCTCATCATAGAGCTTTACACGGCAGCCGACGTTGATCTCACCCTCGACAGAATCATCCACGACCTCAACGTTCTTCAGCAGTGCCTCGAGCTCGACGATTCTCGCCTCGATGTCTCTCTGCTCATCCTTCGCTGCATCGTACTCTGCGTTCTCAGAAAGATCGCCCTGCTCTCTCGCTTCCTTGATCTTCTCTGCGATCATCTGTCTCTGATTGACCTTCAGATCATGAAGCTCCGCCTCATACTTATTAAGACCTGCACGTGTCAGTAAATTCTTCCTTACCTGCTCTTCTGCCATGTTTCCCATAGCTCCTTTCAAGACTTCCTTCTGCTCATCCACCCGCGATGAATCAGCACTATAAAACAGGCCGCTTCCGAATGGCCGGAAACCGCCCATCATCCATTTTCACGATTGCATATTGTAAAGCAAAGTCGCTTCACTTGTCAACCACTCCGCACTGAACTGCCCAAGTTTTGGCTGCCCGACGTTACTGTTCACTCGTCAACTGGTTTCAGACAGGGGACGGCCCCCTGCCTGATCGACTACCGTTTCATCGAATCCACCAGCGCATACAGCTCCTCGATGCTGCCGGCGGTGTTCACCTTCCCACGGAGCTTCGCCGAGTCCGGGTAGCCCTCCGTATACCAGGCGATATGCTTCCGCATCTCCCGGACCGTCGTGAATTCACCCTTATACTGAAGCATCAGCTCCGTATGATGATGGATCATCGCGATCACCTCCTCGATGGAAGGTGCCGGCAGAAGCTCGCCCGTCCGGAGATACTCGACCGTCCGCCGGATGAGCCACGGATTTCCCTGGGCCCCGCGCGCGATCGCCACGCCGTCACAGCCCGTCTCGTCCATCATACGCTTCGCATCCTCCGGTGTGAAGATATCGCCGTTTCCGAACACCGGGATCTTCACTGCCTCCTTCACCCGCCGGATCACATCCCAGTCCGCCGCGCCGCTGTAGAGCTGCGCCCGCGTCCGGCCATGCACCGTCACCGCCGACACCCCGGCCTGCTCCGCCATCTTCGCGAACTCGACCGCCGTATCGTCCGTTTTCTGAAATCCCTTCCGAAACTTCACCGTCACCGGCTTATGGCAGCGCTGTACCATCGCACGCAGAATCTCATACGCCAGCTCCGGATGGTTCATCAGATCACTCCCCTCATGGTTGTTCACGATCTTCGACACCGGACAGCCCATATTCACATCGAGAAGATCGAAACGATCCTCGATCCGAGACGCAATCTCCGCCATGATTTCCGGGTCGGAGCCGAAAAGCTGCACCGCCACCGGATGCTCGTCCGCCCCGGTCCGCATCAGCTCCTCGGTATTCTTATTATGGTAGAGGATCGCCTTCGCACTGATCATCTCCGTCGTCGTCAGGCCGACCCCCATCTCCCGAAGGATCGTCCGGTACGGAAGATCCGTCACCCCCGCCATCGGCGCCATCGCCACATTGCTCGGCAGCTCAACATCACCTATTCTCATGCATCTGTTCCCATCTGTTTTGTCTCGTTACTGTAGTTCATCTGCTGTCACTTGCGACCTTCGGGCTCTGCAGCACTCGGATCTCACGCTGTCACACATCCATGCCCTGCCACGGCTCAATCATCCCCGAAGAGCGTGTGGTACGCGGTCTGCTCTGCATTCGGGTCATCCGGCATCACCGGCATGTCCCAGGAACCCGTCATCCGGATCCCGCCCTGCTCCGACTCCGCGACGACATCCTCGTTCAATGTTTCCGCCGCAGACGTCATCACCTCTTCCGAAGTCGCTCGGCGCACCTCCGCATGGCCCTCCGGATTATTCGCACCCGGCTCCGCCTGCATATCCGCCTCTGTCAGCTCCACCGAAGACTTCCCTCTCCCATGCAGTGTCTCCAGCGCCTGGTAGTAGGTCTCCAGCTTCGTAAACAGCGCCTCATAGCGCGTCGCCAGCTCACCGATCTTCTTCTGCGCCTTCGCATCATCGAAACGAAGATCATCCTCCTCGTGCATTGACTTCAGCACCAGCTTCTGATCCGCATTAAACGACATCAGGAAGACCCCTCCGATCTCCTCGACATAATCCACCGCGATCAGCTTCAGCTCCTTCTGCACATCCTCCGGCAGATTCCCATACTCCGGATTCAGATAATACTTCTGATGATAGGCATTCGCCGCACACAGCACCACATCTTCTCTCATCACTGCACCTCACTCTTCTCAAAATCATCCGCATTATAACATCCATTCACCGTTCTGCAAAGTCAAAAGACCGCCGCTACCGGCTTCCTGACACGGCCCTCCGGCCCTGCCTGAATCCAGTTGCCGAGTGAACAATCGTACTAAAAAGGACGACTGCATCTGCAGTCGCCCCTCAACAGCGTCTAACTCAGCGAACGAGAAGCTTCGCGATACGATACTGCTCCTCGTTGATATCCTTCTTCATCTGAAGTGCTTCCTGGATATCATAA
>CABTMH010000172.1 GCA_902485915.1 uncultured Oribacterium sp.
CGACGCTCTTCCGATCTGGTTATCGTTTACAAGTATAAGAGAAAGTCTGGATACCATAAGAAGAATGGTCACAGACAGCTCTTTACAGAAGTAAAGATCGATTCTATCGGCTAATCAGTTTGTTTTTTGGAGGATAATCATGGCTCATCATAAAGGTATGGGCTCTACCAAGAATGGTAGAGATTCGGAGTCCAAGAGACTTGGACAGAAGAGAGCAGATGGTCAGTTCGTAAAGGCTGGCAATGTTCTTTACAAGCAGAACGGAACAAGAATTCACCCGGGTCTTAATGTAGGCCTCGGCAATGACTACACCCTTTTTGCAAAGGTTGATGGCGTCGTTAAGTTCGGCCGCCTCGGCAGAGACAAGAAGCAGGTTTCCGTTATGCCAGTGGATGCTGAGTAATTTACTGAGCGCTTCTACAAGAATTAACCCTGTACTGAAGATTCAGTACAGGGTTTTTGTTACTATAATTATGTAGTTGTATCAATATACGAGTTTGCTTGATGCAAACTCCTACGCTCTCCAGCTGCTAGCGCCGGTTTCTGTGGCCGCCACGAGGATGCAGTTGGGAAAGGAGAAAGATTCTATGTTTGCAGATATTGCAAAGGTTTTCATCAAGAGTGGTAAGGGTGGAAATGGTCATGTGTCGTTCCGTCGTGAGCTGTACGTGCCGGCAGGTGGTCCGGATGGCGGTGATGGCGGTAAGGGCGGTGATATCATCGTCGAGGTGGATAAGGGACTGAATACGCTCGAGGATTTCCGTAATCGTCAGAAGTATATCGCGACGCCGGGTGAAGAAGGCGGCGGAAAGCGTATGCATGGTAAGAATGGTAAGGATCTGGTGATCCGTGTTCCGGAGGGAACGATCATTCGTGATTTCGAGACGAAGAAGATCATCGCGGATATGTCCGGCGAGAACCAGCGTATGGTTCTTCTGAAGGGCGGTAAGGGCGGTCTCGGGAATATGCACTTCGCTACGCCGGCGATGCAGGCACCGAAGTTCGCGCAGCCGGGTCAGGATTCCCGTGAGCTCTGGGTACAGATGGAGCTTCGTGTGATCGCGGATGTCGGTCTCGTCGGTCTTCCGAACGTGGGTAAGTCGACGATTCTTTCGATGTGCAGTAATGCGCGTCCGGAGATCGCGAACTATCACTTCACGACGCTGACGCCGCATCTCGGTGTGGTCGGCTTAAAGGGCGACCGCAGCTTCGTCATGGCGGATATTCCGGGTCTCATCGAGGGTGCCTCGGAGGGCATCGGTCTCGGCCATGAGTTCCTGCGTCATATCGAGCGTTGCAAGGTGCTGATCCACGTGGTCGACGCCGCCGGCTCGGAGGGCAGAGATCCGATCGAGGATATCCGTACGATCAATGATGAGATCGCGAAGTATGATCCGCGGATTTTGAAGAAGCCGATGATCATCGCATGCAATAAGACGGACCTCATCATCGATGAGCAGGGGACGGACTGTGCGCTCACGCGCATCAAGGAGATCTACGAGCCACAGGGCGTGAAGGTCTTTGCAATTTCTGCAGCGACGAATACTGGACTTCGCGATCTGCTCGAAGCCGCCTGGACCTATGTCGAGGCAGCGGGTGCGGAGAAGACGGAGGTCTTTGAGAGCGAGGTCGATCTCGAGACGCTCGGTCATAAGGAGCAGCTCGCCATCGAGTTTAAGAAGCTGAATGCCGATACCTACTCTGTCGAGGGTCCGAAGATCGAGAAGATGCTCGGCTATACGAACCTGCAGGCAGAGAAGGGCTTCGAGTTCTTCCAGCAGTTCCTGGTGGATCAGGGCATCATCCGGAAGCTGAAGAAGATGGGTATCCAGGAGGGCGATACCATCAAGATTTACGGTCATACCTTCGAGTTCTATGATACCGATGCGTATGAGGAGGGCGACCTCCAGTCGGCGATCGATATGGCCTTTCCGAAGCGACATGCGGAGAAGAGTGACGATGTCGAGGACGAAGACATTGACGATATCGAGGATGACGAGGACGACTACGCAGAGGCCCTCGAGCTCGGCGACGAGGATGCTACAGAGAACTGAGCGGGAACAGAGATGTACGGTTTCACCGGACGCGCGGAACGTGGCGTAAGGCCGGCGTCGGCGCGAAGGTGAGGCATCACACAGGAGACCAGCTATGAAAAGTCAAGCATAGATTAGAAGAAAATTATCTTTTTTATCGGTGGCTCTAAAAGGGTAACTCAAATAGAGCTCCCATAAGTGTGCTTTTCAAAATCTACTATGATCTCGAGTTAGAA
>CABTMH010000173.1 GCA_902485915.1 uncultured Oribacterium sp.
ACACGTGTCCCTCGCGGATGAGGTCCGGCATGAAGCGGTACAGGAAGGTCAAAAGCAGGGTGTCGATGTGGGAACCATCGACATCGGCATCGGTCATCAGGATGATCTTGTTGTAGCGCAGCTTCGAGATGTCGAAGTCGTTGCCGTAGCCCTCGGAAAATCCGCAGCCGAAGGTGTTGATCATGGTCTTAATCTCCGCGTTCGCGAGGACCTTATCCATCGACGCCTTCTCGACGTTCAGGATCTTACCACGGAGTGGTAGGATCGCCTGGGTCTGACGGTCACGGCAGGTCTTCGCAGAGCCGCCCGCCGAATCACCCTCGACGATGAAGATCTCACACTTCTCCGGGTCCTTCGAGATGCAGTTCGCGAGCTTGCCGTTCGAATCGAAGCTGTACTTCGACTTGCTCAGCATGTTCGTCTTCGCCTTTTCCTCGGCGCGACGGATCTTCGCGGACTTCTCGGCACAGCCGATGATGGCCTTCACCACCTCGACGTTTCGATCGAAGTAGTGCTGCAGCTCCGCATCGACGATGCTCTGCACATACTTCGCGGCATCCGCACTCGCGAGCTTCGTCTTCGTCTGTCCCTCGAAAATTGGATCCGGGAACTTGATGGCGATGACCGCCGTCATACCGTTACGGGTATCTGCACCGGTGAAGTTCGCATCCTTCTCCTTCAGGATCCCGAGCTGGCGTGCGTAGCTGTTGATGAGCTGTGTAAACTTCGTCTTGAAGCCCACGATATGCGTACCACCCTCCTGGGTGAAGATGTTATTACAGAAGCCGAGGATGTTCTCCTCGAAATTATCACAGAACTGGATACAGCACTCGAGGGTCGTCCCCTCGCTCTCCCCGCGGAAGTAGATCTCCGGGGTCACCGGCTCGCTGTCCTTATCAAGCTCCTTTACGAAGGCGATGATGCCCTCCGGCTCATGGTAGTCGATCGTCTCTGGCAGTTCTCCACGCTGATCCGCATAGTGGATCGTCAGCTGCGGGTTGAGATACGCGGTCTCATGCAGGCGGGACTTCAGCCACTCCTCCTTGAAACGTGTCTTCTCGAAGATCTCCGGATCCGGGATGAAGCTGATCTCCGTACCGGTCTCCTTCGTCTTTCCGACCACCGGAAGAAGCCCGTTCACGAGCTCCGTCGTCGGCTTACCGCGCTCGTAGGAGTCCTCATAGATCTTTCCGCCCTGATAGACCCGCACGCGCATCATCTGTGAGAGAGCATTGACCACGGACGAGCCGACGCCATGGAGACCACCGGAGGTCTTATATGCCTTATCGTCGAACTTTCCACCCGCGTGCAGCGTCGTCAGGACGATACGCTCCGCGGACACGCCCTTCTGGTGCATCCCGACCGGGATGCCACGGCCATCATCGCGCACGGTACATGCGCCATCCGCGGTCAGCGTCACCCATATATTTCTGCAGTATCCTGCCAGATGCTCATCGACCGAGTTATCCACGATCTCGTAGATCAGGTGATTGAGACCACGCTGTCCCACCGAACCGATGTACATCCCCGGTCGCACACGGACCGGCTCCAGCCCCTCGAGGACCGTAATACTCGACGCATCATACTTCTCTGCCATAAACACTCCTGTTTTTACTCTATTTCAACTCCGCAGCCATCGAAACAACCGCGAAGGCCTAATCTTAAAAATAATACCACAGATCATATGTTTTATGCAAGAACCCCCGGAGGGCGGTAGCAGAAGTACTGCGCTCCTGCTGCCTGCCCTCCGGGGGTGTGCTCTGAACTCTCTTAAATATAAAACCACTTATCAGCGGATATCCCCATACAGTATTCTGGCGAGCTCCGAGTCCTTATCGAGGATGATGGTCTTGTCTCCGCTTCCGCTCAGGGATTTCTTCATGGCTTCGACGGAGCGGATATAGTTATAGAAGGAGGCTTTTTCCTCGGTATTATAGGCATCCGCGAGGATTTCCATGTACTTCGCCTCGCCTTCACCGGACAGCTCCGCGGCCTGCTTCTCGGCTTCCGCCTTCCGGATGGAAACCTCCTTATCGGTCTCGTTCCGGATCTTCTGTGCCTTCGCGGCGCCCTCCGCGGTATAGGATGCCGCGATGTTTTCTCTTTCGGAAATCATACGCTGATAAACCGCATCCTTATTATCATCCGGCAGATCGAGGGCCTTGATCTCCGCCTTCGTGATCACGATGCCGTATCCGCCGATATCAGAATTCGCCTCGTCGGTGATCATATCGGTCAGCTTATCCCCACGTGCAGCGATGATATCATCCTGACTCATCGAGGAGATGATATTTTTGGTGGCGTTATATACGGCCACGCCGACACGGTCCTCTGCCCCACTCGTCGATCCGTTCAGGGTCTGCATGAACTTCGTCGGATCCGTGATCTTCCAGACGATGTAGTTATCCGCAATCATCGATTTTTTATCCTTCGTGATGACATCCGACGGCTTCACATCGTAGAGCTGCATCGCCTTCGTCACGAAACGGATGTTGTCCGCCACCGGCATCTTCGTATATAAGCCCGCCGCATCCTTGACGTCCACGATCTTTCCGAAGCGGGTCACGACCGCGTATTGATTTTCAGATACCGAATAGAATACCCCTCTGGAAAGCAGCGGCAGTACGACCAGGAAAACGGCACAGGCCGCGATGATGGTGACGACGTTCTTCACCGCCTTCTTCACCCGCTCGAGTGCTTCCTTCTTCTCATTATTTTCCATTTCCGTCACCTCCATCTGCAGCCTCGACCGAGATATCCGCGAAGCTCTCCAGCGGCATCATCGTCTGGGTACTGCCATCACTGATGATCACCTTCAGCTCCGGCAGCACATCCTCCATCGCCTCATAGAAGATCCGCTTCTTCGTGATGAGCGGATTCAGCTTATACTGATCGTACATCGCATTAAAACGGGCGACCTGTCCGCTTGCTTCCGCGATGCGCGCTTCTTTCTCCGCTTCTGCCTTCTGGACGATACTGTCGGCCGTCGCATCTGCGGCCGGAATCTGCTCCGACTTATACTGCTTCGCTCTATTAATCGTAGTATCCGCTTCCTGCTTCGCCGTCTCGACAGACTTGAATGCCGCGACGACATCCGAGGTCGGCGGCTCCACATCCTGGATCGACAGATTCACGATCTGAATACCGATATCCGCTTCCTCCAGCGATCTCGTCAGCTGATCCCGCACCTCCGCCTGAATCTTCGACTTCTCCGTCGTCATGACATCATCGACCGTAAAATCCGACACGGTCGAACGGATCGCCGCTGCGGCCATGTTCGAGATGAAGCGGACCGGCTCGTTCGAGTTATAGAGATACTTCACCGGATCCGATACCTTATACTCGAGATAAAAATCCGTATTGACGAGATTAAAATCCGAGGTGATGGTCAGCGAGTCACTCGTCGTTTCATAGTCCGGATTCTCACCATTCCGCTCATTCGTGATCGTATAGCCGATCGGCATACCATAGGTCGTCGTATCCACCTTCTGCACCTGGTCGATAAACGGAACCTTAAAGTACATACCGGCAGTTTTTATGTCATCGACCTTTCCAAACCGCGTCACGACCGCCTGCTCCTGCTCAGACACCCGGTAAAACGACTGCAGCACACAGCACGCCGCACCCACACATAGAAACATCGGAACTGCTCGCAGGATTCCCTTTTTTCCTTCCTTCATACGCTCCCCTTCCTCTATTATAAGTAAGCCTGATCAGCTTAAAAGTATTCAGACACCTCCTATTATCGAGGAAACAGCCGCGTCTCGTCAATCACAGAATTGCAACATCCTATAGAAAACAGTGAAAGCCAGTAACAGTTCAGGCTGGGAGGGCACCCCTCCCG
Source organism: uncultured Oribacterium sp. (assembly GCA_902485915.1). Classification (GTDB taxonomy): domain Bacteria; phylum Bacillota; class Clostridia; order Lachnospirales; family Lachnospiraceae; genus Oribacterium. The sequence goes on from CABTMH010000173.1 coordinate 3,845, forward strand.
TCTAAACTGTCACCATCGACCTGATCACTTACATGATGCCATATTTATCATACGATGCCTTGGCGGCCATGCCGGCCTTGATGCCCTCCGCCACCATCTTCTCTCCGGTCGCCTTCTCGTACGCCGCCTGAATCACTTCCTTTTCAATGGCCTGCGGGATGATCAGAACGCCGTCGAGGTCACCGAATACGATGTCGCCCGGCTCGATGCGCACGCCGTTCATCTCGATCGGCACACGAAAATCGATTACCTTTCCTCTCGGTGCCTGATCCTGTGCATATCGTCCGTACGAGAAGCATGGGAAATGCAGCTCCTTGATGCCCTTTGTATCACGATGGAAGCCATTGACCACCGCACCAGCCGCTTTCAGGATCTGCATACGGGTGCACATCAGCTCGCCGACCAGCGCATACTCCGGTGAAGCACCGGTACAGATGTAGACCTCGTTTTCCTTCAGATCATCCAGTGCCTCCAGCATCAGTCCGAACGGCTTCTTCATAATCGGATTCTGTCCATCGGACAGCTCTTCGAACGCATCGGCCTCCAGTACAGGCATCGCTCTTCCGACCACCACCATATCCTCTGTGATCGGCTGGATCTTCTGCGGTAAAAACTGATGCGTATAATGCATCTTATCGAGGATGTCGCCGATCACTGCAGAATACAGATCCTTCTTCATGATGGCAAACAGTTCATTATCATCTTTCCACTCAAGCATTTTTATTTCTCCTTCTTTTTATTCGATTACGGCACCCTGCGCGGCAGAGCGGCTGATCCGCTTATAGACATTGAGATATCCCGGCTTCAGGATCTTTTCAACCGGCTTCCACTGCGCTTTTCTTTCTGCGAGGACCGCCTCGCTGACATGTAGCGTCAGGGAACGATTCTTCACATCGATTTCGATCTCATCTCCGTCCTGCACCAGCGCGAGGCATCCGCCTTCATAGGCCTCCGGTGAGATGTGTCCGACGAAGCAGCCCCGGTTCGAGCCGGAAAAACGTCCATCGGTAATCAGCGCACAGCTCGACGAAAGGTTCATCCCCTCCAGGCACTTCATCGGTCGATACATCTCCGGCATACCCGGTCCTCCCTTCGGTCCCTCATACGCCAGCACCAGCACTGAATGCGGCTTCACCTTTCCATCGAGAATCGCACTGCAGGCCTCCTGCTCACTCTGGAAGACCACAGCCTTTCCAGAGAAGTGCATCAGCTGTTCTGGAATCGCCGCCGGTTTCACCACCGCACCGAACGGAGCCAGATTTCCCTTCAGCACCGCGACGCCACCGTCCTGGTGGAACGGATCCTCCGCCGTTCGGATCACTTCTCTTCGTGTGGTGAACGACTGCATCGCCAGGTTTTCACCCAGCGTCCTTCCTGTCACCGTCAGACACGCACGATGCAGCTTATCTTCGATTTCCTTCAGGATCGCTTCCACGCCACCGGCCTCATAGAAGTCCACCATGTCATACGGAGATGCCGGATAGATCGATGCGACTTGCGGAATCTTCCGGCTCCATACATCAAACTCCTCCAGCGGCAGATCGCCGAGTCCGGCTTCACGATAGATCGCCTGCAGATGCATGATTCCATTCGTCGAACCACCCATCGCCATCAGCAGCGCGATGGCATTCTGAATCGAGGCCTTTGTGATGATCTGGCGGGCCGTGATATGCTTCTCGACGAGCTGCATCACCGCACGACCGGTTTCATAGGCTACCTGCATCCGCTTTGCATCGATGGCCGGAATAACCGCGCTGCCCGGCAGGCTCATGCCCATAGCCTCCGCCATGCATCCCATGGTATTCGCAGTTCCCAGCATCGCACAGGATCCGACACATGGCTCCGCGAGGTTTTCGATCTCGATAAATTCCTTTTCTGTGATTTCTCCACGTTTCTTCCAGCCGACCGCCTCCGTGACGATATTTCCATCATAGTGCTTTCCCTTATACGAAGCCGGCATCATCGGTCCGCCATTACAGAAGATCGCCGGCAGATCGAGACGCGCTGCAGCCATCAGCAGTCCTGGAACGATTTTATCGCAGGAGCCGAGCAGGACGAGGCCATCGAATTTATGGGCTCTCACCATACATTCTACTGACGAGGTGATCAGATCCCGGGATGGCAGGATATAGCGCATACCATCATGTCCCTCCGCGATGCCATCACACGGTGCGATCGTCCCGAAAACCATCGCTGTTCCGCCTGCGGCCTCGATTCCCTTCTGAACATGCGCACACATTTCCTGGATGTTATAGTGCCCAGGTGTTGCATTGGTATAGGTATTAACGATGGCGATCAGCGGTTTCGAGAGGGCCTCATCGGTGAAGCCCATGGACTTATAGAGTGCTCTCTTCAGTGCGCCACTGTCTCCCTGAAGAAGCTGATTATAGTAGTGCTGTTCTTCCATTTCGATCTCCTTTATCAGACGAAGTCATTGGCAGCGACGACCGGAAGCGTCGCGCCTCCATCGATGGTCAGTGTACTGCCCAGCATATAATCCGCATCATCCGATGCCAGATAAACCACGCCGCGCGCAATTTCCTTCGTGCTCGCGAAACGGCGAAGCGGAAGTCGTGCCGCTGCTTCCAGGCGGATATCCCCCGGCTCCCAGCCGACATCCGTATAACCCGGAGCGATGGCCACCATACGAACGCCCGTACCAGCCAACTCCATGCCGGCATTCTTCGTAAATTTCGAAACCGCGGCCTTCGTCGGTGCATAAATCGTCGCTCTCGGCCAGCAGCCATCGACCTGGTTCGACGAGACGTTGATGATGACGCCCTTCGTCTTCCGCGCGATCATCTCCTTCGCCGCGATCTGGCTGCTAAAGTACAGTCCCTTCCAGTCGACCGCCGTCATATGATCGAACATCTCTTCCGTCGCATCGAGGAAATACACCTCGCTGCTGATCCCCGCGTTATTGACCACCACATCGATGGTACTAAAAGCCTCATACGCCTTCCGGTACATCGCCCGGATATCGTCCATCACCGACATGTCGCCGTAAATGATCTCACATCGCCTGCCCATCGCCTCGATCTGCTGCTGCACCGTCCTCGCTGCATGCTCGTCGCTGCGATAATTGACGATCACGTCATATCCCTCTTCAGCCATCGTGAGGCAGATCTGTCTCCCGATTCCCTTCGCACCGCCCGTCACTAAAACCGTCTTACTGCTTGCAACCATATCTGTACCCTTCCTTTCCTTTATAGCAGGTCAATGTCTCCGAATAGACATCACCACCTTCGCCCTTTTCGTTTCTGGCTGTTGTGATAAACAGCTGATTCAGCTCCCGGCCTCCGAATGCGCAGCAACTGACATTTTCATCTGGAACGAGGATTCGTTGAAACACCTCTTTCCTGCAGGGATCCAGCCCGATCACCTGATAACCACCCCACATGGCGATCCAGAGATTGCCGTCCCGATCCACGCACATCCCATCCGGTGAGCCCTTTTCCTGCGACAGATCGATTTCATCGATCTGCTCACCGATGTCGTCACCTTCCTCTGCACGCTGCCGATACACACGTATCCGCTTTTCGCTGGTTTCTGTATGGTAGAAAAGCCCCTCATGCCAATCGAGCCCGTTTGGGATCGTATATCCCGGATACTGGCAGACGACCTGGCCGTCTCGTATACAGAAGAGGCTCGCGCCATGTCGAGCGCCCGGAACGCTCTGATCGATGTACATACTGCCGACCCACAGCCTTCCTTCCGGATCGCACTTTCCATCGTTGTATCGGAGGTACGACGGGAATGCACTCTCCATCCGCTTCTCTGTTTTTCCGGCATCATAGTCCACCAGATAGAGTCCATCCTGAAGTGCGGCCAGCAGCCTTCCATCCTCCGTGAGAACGATGGTGCTGACATAGGTTGGCATCTGGAGACAGGACAGTGTATGTTCCTCCGTCATACGATAAATTCGGAATTTCTCTATATCCACGAAGTACAGATGCCGACGACGGCTGTCCCAGATGCAGCCCTCCAGAAGCTTCCCCTGAAGCTGTGTCAGTTTCTCCATAAATCGCACCCTCCTTCCATTTTGTGCAAATCTGCAGATATTTTCACTCGATATCCGCCTTCCTTTATGCTTTATTATAGTCATCTCGTGCTGTTCATGAGTCAACATTTCGGAACGCAGAAAGGACAGCTTTTATACTTTTCGGAATCAGATTCCGAATCTGATTCCATGAAAAAATCCCCTGCCGGCAGGGGTTTCGCTGCCAGCAAGGGATCTTTCAGAAGCACGAGGCTTCAGATATATAGGAGAATAGGATTAAGGGCAGGTGTCCTTATTCCGCATAGGAACCCATGACATCCTTATAGGTATCCGGCGTTACGACCACCGCATCTACAGCGGTCTCCTGCTTTACTTCCTTGCCATCGATGAGGTTCAGCAGTACCTCGACAGAACCTGCACCAACCGACTCAGCAGAGAAGTATGCGGAAGCCTTCACGCAGGTGCCATCTGCACCCTTGGTGTTCCACTCATCCTTCGCCAT
>CABTMH010000174.1 GCA_902485915.1 uncultured Oribacterium sp.
ATTACACGGTGAGTGGAGGATGTTGCCTTTTTCCTTACTCTTGAAAAGTCCGAACATCTGTCAAATCTCCTCTCCGTCTATATATACACTTACCAGCCTGAGATCCTGATCCAGCAGCACGAAGTCCGCTCTCTTGCCAGGTTCAATGCTGCCGACCTCATCGTATATACCGATCTCTTTGGCCGGATTCTCCGTCGCACACATGACCGCATCCTCGAGGGACAGGCCCACCGTCTTCACACAGAAGCGCATGCAGTCCATCAGATTCGTCGCAGAGCCTGCGATCGTACCATCATGGAGTGTCGCGAGATTGCCCCGCACGGTAACCGGCTGACCGCCGAGGGTATACTCACCATCCTCGAGGCCCGTCGCCCGCATGCTGTCACTGATGAGGATCATCCGCTGCGCACCGAACATCGCGAACGTCGCCCGGATCACCGACGGATGGATATGCACTCCATCGCAGATGAGCTCCGGATGAACCTTTTCTGCATCCCGTGCCGCACCGATCACCCCCGGATTCCGGTGGTTGAGCGGCGGCATCGCGTTATAGAGATGCGTCACATGCGACGCACCATGCTCGATGGCGGCCTTCGCCTCCTCGTAATCTGCCATCGTATGTGCGATGGAGACCACGACCTCATCTTTTACCTGATCGATGAACTCGAGCGCGCCCGGCTCCTCCGGTGCGATATCGACGAGTCTGATCAGCCCCTTCGCCGCGCTCTGCAGCTGCCGGAACAGCTCCACATCACAGCGAAGGATATTCTCGGCAGCCTGTGCTCCCTTCTTCGCCGCGCTGATGAACGGTCCCTCCATGTTGATGCCGACGAGATGTGCACCGCACTTATACGGATACGCGCCCGCGTTCTGCATCACCTGGAGAAGCTCATCCCTTGCGATGGTCATCGTCGCCGGACACACGGACGTGACACCGATCGAAGCCTCATACTTCGTAATCACATCCAGTGCCTCTTCCGTGCCATCGCACATATCTGCGCCCATGCACCCGTGGAAGTGTATATCCACGAGGCCCGGAATCATGTAGAGGCCGTCTGCATTGACCACCCGCTCATCTCCGCCCTGCGCAGTGAATCGGCCATCGGCCACAGCGACATCCTTCGTTTCGAAGCGATGCTCCGCCGTATATACCTTTGCACCCTTTATAACCATAGCTCTCCGCTCCTATCCTCTGCCGGCCTCGGCTTTACAGCTCGACCTTACTGAGCGCTGCCTCGTCCGCGACGAGGGTCACATCGTTATGAAGCTGTAAAACAGATGCCGGAACCTTCGGTGTGATCGGACCGAAGAACGCATCGTGCACGATCTGTGCCTTATCCTCGCCACTCGCGACGATCAGGATCTTCTTCGCCTGCATGATGGTCTTGATGCCCATCGTGTATGCCTGCTTCGGAACGTCGTCCGCGGAAGCGAAGAAACGCTTGTTCGCTTCGATGGTGGACTCGGTGAGATCGACACAGTGCACATCGGAATCGAAGGCCTCATCCGGCTCGTTGAAGCCGATATGACCGTTGTGACCGATGCCGAGGAGCTGCAGATCGATGCCGCCCATGGATCGGATCAGTGCGGAGTAGCGTCTGCACTCCTTCTCGGAATCCATCTCCATACCGTTCGGAAGATGTGTGCTCTCTACCGGGAGATTCACATGATCGAACAGATTCTCATGCATGAAGTAGTAGTAGCTCTGGTCGTTGTCACGTGGCAGCCCCTTATACTCGTCGAGGTTCACGGTGCGGACCTCGGAAAAATCGAGATCACCCTTCTGGTACCACTCCACCAGCTGCTTATATAAACCGATCGGTGTGGATCCGGTCGCGAGGCCGAGTACACAGTCCGGCTTCATAATCACCTGTGCAGAAACGATATTTGCAGCCTTACGGCTCATGTCCTGATAGTCCTTCGCTCTGTAAATTCTCATGATATCTACTCCCTCACTCCATCTCACAAATCTTACTGCGCACGCTGAGCACCATGGATGGTGCGACACTCAGCTCATCGATGCCCATCTCGACGAAACGCTCCGTCAGTGTCGTGTCTGCACCGAGCTCACCGCAGATGCCGGCCCACTTTCCTGCCTTATGCGCACCGTCGATGGTCATCTGTATCATCCGAAGAACCGCCTCATGATGCGGATTATAGAAATCGTCCAGCTTCTCATTCTGGCGATCGATCGCAAGTGTATACTGCGTGAGGTCGTTGGTGCCGATACTGAAGAAATCGACGAGCTGTGCCAGCTCCTCACAGATCATCACCGCCGCCGGGGTCTCGATCATGATACCCTGCTCCGGAATCGCATACGGGATATGCTCTCTCTCTAGCTCCGCTACCACTTCTGCGACGATGTCCTTAATCCGAAGCACCTCGTCGGTCGAGATGATCATCGGATACATGATGGCGAGGTTTCCGTACTTCGCTGCACGAAGCATTGCACGGAGCTGTGTCTTGAACACCTCCGGCTGCTTCAGACAGATACGGATCGCACGGTAACCCATCGCCGGGTTATCCTCCTGTCCGAGTCCGAGGTAATCGACGTTCTTATCCGCACCGATGTCGAGCGTACGGATGATGACCTTCTTTCCGGCCATCGTCTGCAGCACCTGGCGGTACGCGTTAAACTGTTCATTCTCATCCGGCAGCGCGGTCTTTCCGAGATACAGAAACTCGCTGCGGAACAGGCCGATGCCCTCCGCGTCATTTTCCTGCACATATGCGACATCCGAAACACTGCCGATGTTCGCATATACATTTACCTTTCGTCCGCTCTTCGTTACGGAAGCGCGTCCCTTATAGTTTGCGAGCAGTTCTTTCTGCTTCTTCGCCTTCTCCTGCCTCTCACGGGCAGCTGCGATTTCCGCCTCATCCGGATCGACATAGAAAACAGCATCCTTACCATCAACGATGGCCATCGTGCCGGAGTGAAGCTTTTCGAGGTCCATCGACACACCGATCAGTGCCGGGATGTTCATCATACGCGCGAGGATCGCGGTATGGGAGTTCGTCGAGCCATGGACGGTGACGAACGCGAGGATCTTCGTCTTATCCATCTGCACCGTTTCACTCGGTGTCAGGTCATCCGCCACGATGATGGACGGCGTCATATGCGCCCAGTCAAGTTCCTCCTCACCGCTCAGATTCCGAATCAGACGATTTGAGATATCCTTCACATCTGCGGAACGCGCCTGCATATACTCATCATCCATATTCGCGAAGATCTCCGCGAAGTTATCTCCGGTGACCGCCACCGCGTACTCAGCATTGACCTCCTCCGTCTCGATCATCGAGTGGATCGCATCCTGATAGTCCTCATCCTCGAGCATCATCTGATGCACCTCGAAGATCTGCGCGTTCACCTCACCGACCTCCTGGAGGGCCTTCTCATAGAGCGCACCGAGCTGGGCCTGCGCCTGCTCTTTCGCGGCCTCGAGACGCTCGAGCTCTGCCGCGGTGTCCTCGATATGACAGCGCTTCACGATGTCATCCTTTTTCTTCAGAACATTGATCGGACCGATCGCCGTTCCCTTATAAACGGACTTTCCGATGTACTTTTCCATTTTCTGTCCTCTCAGATTTTATGCCGATCGATGAATCACAGATTTTCCTGGAAAAAGCTTTCGAGTGCCTCGAACGCAGCATTCTCATCCGGACCCTCGACCTGTACGGTCACCTCATCGCCCTGCTTGACGCCCATGCTCATGATGGCGATCAGCTTGCCGGCAGCTGCGGTCTTTCCCCTGCAGGAAAGTGTCACCGCACTCTCGAACTTCTTCGCTTCCTTCACCAGTAATCCGGCTGGTCTCGCATGCAGTCCGATCTCATCCTTAATCACATAAGAAAATTCCTTCATTTGTATCGCATCCTTTCTTACTGCTCAAAAAAAGCCGCGGTCAAACGGGCTTTAAAATACGGTTTTTGTGCACTTTTTAATCGTCACAAATTGTGAAATAATTAACTTTTATAATATTTTAACAATTATTTTAGAATTTGTCTATCATTTTGCCCGTATTTATGACGATTTTGTCACATAAAGCGCTTACACCAACGTGATTTCGTCACTTCCCGAAAACTTCTTCTTTTATTCTCTCTGGTTTTCAGCAGCATAACTCTTAAGAATATATCCTTTCGCTCGATTTTTAATCCGAATGCTTATGGGGTCTGCTTATGGGGTCTGACCCCCTTACGAAATTCTCAAGACAGAAAAAGAGCCGCCCGGAAATGTCCGGACAGCTCTCGTCATGTCTTCGTTAATGCTGATAGATCCGCATCGCTTTTTTATAGATGCGGACGAAATAGATGATTTCTGCGATGGCCGTCAGTCCCCAGGAGAACGGATACAGAAGATACAGTGACGGAATCGTATGGAAATATGCAAAGATCGTATACACCCAGATCACACGGAACACACAGGAGCCGAGCACCACGAGGATGGTCGGCACGACGGTCTCCCCGAGGCCGCGGCAGGCGGCGATGGTGCAGTCCATGAAGGCCGAGATGCAGTAGGCGAGTCCCATGACACCGATTCGCTTCATGCCTGCATCGATGACGGCCGGTTCCGTCGTAAACAGTGCGAGGAACTCGCGTCCGAACAGCAGCAGGCTGCCACCGAGCACGAGGCCGATGGCGAAGGAATACGCCATGCTGATGAAGAAGCTCTTCTTCACACGCTCGACCTTTCCGGCGCCATAGTTCTGGCTCATAAAGCTTGCGCAGGCCATATAAATGGCGGCCATGGCATCATAGATCAGGTTGTCTGCATTGGCCGCTGCCGAGTTTCCCTTCACCATCAGCGAATCGAAGGAGTTGACGCCGGCCTGGATGAACAGATTAGCGAAGGCGAACACGGCGTTCTGAAGCCCCGCCGGCACACCGATCATCAGCACGCGCTGCCCGATCGTCCGATCGAACTTCAGCTCCCGCAGGTGGAGCGCATAGCAGTCCTGCACCTTCGTCAGGGCATGAAGGATCAGTCCCGCGGATACACACTGTGAAATCGCACTCGCCAGCGCGACGCCGACGACGCTCAGATGACACACGATGACGAAGAACAGATTCAGCATCACGTTCAGCACGCCCGCGATCGCGAGGTAGATCAGTGGCTTCTTCGTATCACCGATCGCGCTGAAGACCGCATTACCGTAGTTGTACAGTGCGAGCGCCGGCATACCGAGGAAGTAGACCCGGAGGTACATGACTGCGCCCGGCAGCAGATCCGGCTTCGTGTTGATGGTTTTCAGCAATGCAGGCGACCCGAAGAGTCCGACGAGCAGGAGGATCACGCCGGCGAATAGGCTGATGATCAGCGACGACCCGACCGTCTTTTTCACATCCTGCGCACGACCGGCACCGTAATAGCGCGCGACCAGCACGTTGATGCCACCACCGAGGCCGATCAGAAAGCCTGTAAACAGTGTGACGAAGATGCTCGTAGAGCCTACCGCTCCGAGCGCGGTCGAGCCCGCGAAACGTCCGACGATCGCGACATCCGATATGTTAAACAGCACCTGCAAAAGGTTCGACAGCATCAGTGGCAGACTCACGAAGAGAATCTGCTTCGCCAGTGGCCCCTCCGTCAGACTGATTGCCTTTTTCATCATGAATCCCTCTACTCTTCTCTATTTTCACGGTTCAGCTATAACCGAAAATGAACACAAACATTCCTGTTTATATCAGCTTTTCAAACCTTTGTGAAGAGGATTTCCGTTTATTTTTCGGTACATAAAAGCAAAACAGGACAGCCGGATGTCACTCCACGCTGTCCTGTCTTTCTGATTTATATCTTCTGTACCATAAGTATATTCCGTACTTACTCTTCTACATCGGATGTCTTTTTCATTTGTTCATCGTCATCTGAAGTCTCTCCGGATGCATCCGTCTGCTCTTCTTTTGACTCTCCGGCGTCATCATCCGTCTGTGTGTCTCCTTCGGACTTATCCGCATCTTCCTCCGTCTGTGTATCTCCTTCGGACTTATCTACATCTTCATCCGTCTGTGTATTTCCTTCAGACTTATCTACATCTTCATCCGTCTTGGTAGCTCCTTCGGACTTCTCTACATCTTCCTCCGTCTGTGTATCTCCTTCGGACTTAACAACATTATCCGTCTTGGTAGCTCCTTCGGACTTAACTACTTCATCCGTACCTTTCTTGCCTTCTGTCATTTCATTTTCATCAGAAGTCGTTACTTCCTCTGAAGCGCTGTTCTCCGCAGCCTTCGAGGTCGTCAATTTTCCGTCCTTATCGATGATTAGCTCGATCTCCGGATAGGCATCGCCTGCGCTGATCGTGACGCTCGTATCACCATCCTGATCGAATCCACTGAAGGAGAGAAGTACACTGTCTTTCTGACTTCCGTATGCTTTTTCATACGTATATGGTAAGAAGTTGTCATCTCCGAAGCTAAAGCTGGATGAAGCGACGGAATAGCTGTGCTCGCCTACCGTAACACACTCGATACTATTTACATAGTTTTCGAGTGCCTGCTCGCGATCGGAGTCGGAGAGGTCGGTTCCATCCTCGTAGCTAAACTTGATCACATACCCCTTCGTGAAGAAGCCATCTTCCTTTTTAATCGCCTCCGCTGTAATCTGAATCTGCGGCTCATCCGGAGTCTCTTCTTCTGCTTCTTTTTTCACCTCAAAGCTACACTTCAGTGGCGCATCTTCATAATACTTCGCATAGATCATGAGTTCATAGCGTCCCGGCTGCACCTGATGGAGTGTGAGTGATTTTCCATCCTTCGAAAGCTCATAGTAGACATCGTCCCGGCTGGAAACGCCCTTCGCATATACATATCTCGCATCTGTCTCTTCATCCAGCGAGCGGAGGGTCATCGCAGCAACATTTTTCAGGAAATCACCTTCACTACCCTGAACCTCGAACGTCGCATCGGCATAATAATACTTCTCGGAATCATCCTTCACCGCTGTGAAAGACTCTGCACCCTCATCATACTGGGCCTGCAGGCTGAGCTCTGTTTCCGTGCCATGCTCTGTATCATCCTTCGGAATGAAGCTGCTGCTACTCTGGATATCACCTAAAAGTCCATCCTCCAGCACTTCCTTCGCTGTCGCCGGATGATTTGCGTAGAGTTCACCATACTCCCGATACTGTTCGAACGAAAGCATACGGTCGTTCTCTGTCTTTTCCTCTTCACACTGATCTACATAATCTTCCCAGGTATAGAGCTCTGTATCTTCCAGACTGTATACTGCATCCGGAATGCCGTTTTCCCACCACTTGATCACTGCAGCTGCGGCATCACAGCTCGTATCGGTATGTTCGAGGATGTAGGCATTGACCAGAAGATCCGTATCGAAGATCAGATTTGCAGAGATGGCCAGGCTGCCCGAACCGTCACTATCCGTGCTGCCACTGCTGGAGCCACCGCTCGTAGCGGAGCTTACGGCATCGACACTGTACGCGTTTCTGCTTTTCCGAATCGTTTTCTTCTCCACAGAAGCTTCCGCCCCGCTCTCCACAGTAAAGCGCTTCGAGAAGCTCTGGAATCCGTTCGCATAGATCGTCAGTGTATACGTGCCCTTCGTAGCCAGATGATCCGTTTTATCGTTATAAAGCACAAACAGATCCTGACTCAGAAGATACCAGTCATCGAACTTCTGAAGTTCTATGATTTCACCACTCGGGTTCTTCAGTGTGACGCGCTCGACCGGAGAAGTGATGCCATATACGAGATCACGGACTGCGAAATGCAGATTCTTTCCGGACTGCGGCGTTTCCTTCAGCGTAAGCGTCGGCTTCTTCTCGTTCACCACATGAATCGGAACCAGCGTCGTCGCGCCTTTATTCGATGTCACACGTACATAGTAGCGACCATTATTACGGAAATTCGTCTGACCCAGTGGGATGTTCAGCTCGCCTACGTAGCCCTTTCCATGCGCTACGTTCTTCTTCATCTCGAACTGAAGCTCGCTATTCAGTGTCCTCTTCTGCTCATCGTAAGAAACCAGTGCAAGCTTCTCGATGCCGTCAAACCAGGTCTTTTCCTCTTCCGTGTTGTAATTAAACATGATGCTCACGGTACCGGTCTCATCTTCCTTCATAACGGCATCCGGTGCATAACTCGCGTGTGCGGACTTCTTCTCGCCGAGATCATAGCTCGTCTTCGACGGTGTCACACGTACCTTCCCGTCGTCATCATAATTCGTGAGGTAGTAATCCCACATCGGAATCGAAGCATGAGCGAGAATTTTCTCTGGAAGATAAGCATCTCCGGTATAGACTGCCGCATCCTCCGCCATGTCATCAGTTTCCGCATCCCTCTGCGTCGCAGAATCGATCGCCTCTTCACTAAGCTTGATCGTTTCATACTTCGCTGCATCTTCTCTGCTGCTGATCCGGATCGTACCTGGCGTCTTCATCAGTGCGAGCTTGCCAATGCTTCCATCATCCGTCACCTTCGTAAGTGCATGGCTTACATCTACGCCATCGATGGTGATGACCGTATTATCTGTGGTATACCCATTCTGGTAAACGATCGGCAGCCACCAGCCGAGAGAATTCACCTCCGTCAGCTTCGTCTTCGCTTCATCGACGAGATCTGCACTTGTCTCGGCTGTATCCGTGCTGTCGCCTGTATTTCCGGTATCGCCACCATTCTCGTTTCCTCCGTTCTCCGAACCACTGGCACCGGAGCTGCTGTCCGCGGAGCCACCTGTGCTCTCTGCGGCTGCATTGACCGCCCCTGCACTTGACGCGTAGCCTATCCCTGCGCGAACCTGCACGATACCATATTCATTCTGCCACTGTCCGGCAGCATTTACACTATACCCATCCGGCGTCGTTTCGTTTACATACAGCTGCCCCAGCTTCGTAGCATCTGAAGCCTCGAAATAATAACATCTGCCATCGATCCACTGCCAGCCGGTGAGAAGCTGACCTGCACCGCCATCCGGCGCTGTACTGAAGAAATACATCTTTCCATCTGCATCCTGCCACCAGCCCTGTCGCATCTGACCTTCTATTCCATCCGCTGCCGTATTCAGATAGTAACGGCGACCATCCAGCTCCAACCATCCGGTCTGCATCTTTCCACTCAGCGGATCTATATAATACCAGCCGCTCGGGGTCTGGATCCATCCCTTCTTCAGCGAACCATCTGCATCCTGATAGCTCCATGTCAGACCTTCCTGTATCCACGTAGCAGTCGGCACACTCGGGCCGAACGCGCTACCAGCCGCAAACGCAGTGCTGACCTGCGCCGCAGCCAGCACAGCTGCCGTCGCTGCGATCACCGGTCTCTTTACGCCTTTTCGTCTCATTTTCTGTCCTCCAATTTTCATTTGTTGCAAGTTAGATATCGCTAACTCTTTGGCAACGGTTAGTATATACTAACCCCCACTTCTTGTCAATTTCATCCTTGCCACCTGCTCTTTCTATTTGTGAACGAAAAGCCGGTGCTACTATTGGCCTATCTACTAAAAATCCTTACTTCACCATCTCCTTATATATCTGTGACACAACACTGGCTATGTTCCTGCTACCGATATATCCAAAGGGGATGTTCTTCTCTCTTACGATCGCCACAAACTTCTTGTAACTGATATGGTTGTTATAATCTGTGAAGAAGTAGACTTTCTCCTTGCCCTCAAGCATTCCGCTGTTTACTGTCTTATAGGCATCGGGATGAACAAAAAGCCATTCCGGAAATATCTGCTTAAGCTTGTTCTGCCAGTTCACATGACCGCCTATGATCACGATCCGCTTATCTGCAATAGCCTTTTCCATGTCCGAAAGCTTATCCTCCTCAACCGTATCCTCAGCGTGTTCAGAGTTATAAACATACTCACGAAGGGCGATCAGCTCATCTCGCTCAGCTGCATATTTCTTAACTAGGCCCTCGGTTTCTTCTGCAGACCGCTTTGCATTCCTGTACTGCTCGCGAAGATACCTGTTCTCCTGCTCTTGTTCATTGAGCCTTTTGCGAAGCTCTGCTATCTCAGCCAGATAATCCTCTGCGCTCACATCACCTTTGCTGACAGGCGCCACATTTGTAACAGGCTTTTTCTCCGGCTTTTTACTTTTGGCATTCACCGTCATGCTGGCAGGATTAAATATAGCCCCTTCCACTTCTATTTCATCGATCTCCTCACCGATAAGATATCCAGTCTCATAATCTAAGCTGTCTGCAACATCCGTTAAAGCCGCTGCCAGATCATAGATGTTTGTATACATCTGAACTTCTTCAAAGGTATAGTCCTTCTTGGGCTTCCAGGTCTTAAGGACAGCAAGCGTACGGATCATCTGCATTCTGAGCCCCATGTCGTTCTCAAGACAGAGCTTATGGTAGTCCTCAACATATCCATGCCGCCTTAAGCATTTACCAACGAAGTCAGAGACTTCCCAGTATTTTTCATTATTCTTCCAATATGAAAGATTCTTCTTATCCTGCTCAGTCAGCCACTTGTCTACCTGCTCCGTACATTCACTAAAAAGGTCATCATCGAAGACTTCATACTCGGTTTCGTCCTCTTCCTCAGCAAGAAAATCTATCCTTTTATTATTAAGAAGCTTGTACATGAAAGAGCAGTTTTCATGAAGCTGTATCCCCATGAACGGACACATCCCCATGACTCTACCTATAGAAGGATAGTCACTGTCGAAATCTTCATCCTCTGTCAGTGAAAAAATCTCATCAGGCGAAATAGTCCTGAATCTCTTGAGTCGGTTATACTCCTTCTTGTGGTAAACCTTATACAGATTCTTAATCAGTTCAAGACAATAATCATCACCGATCTTGGCACCGTTATAGATAAGCCTCATGACAGCACTCTGCATCGCATCAAGCGGTCTGTTTGCCCTGAAAGACATTTCTCCATACCAGCCCACCTGTTGAAACTCACCAAGCTTACCTCTACACTTCTTAAGGAAGTCCTGCTCTATCAGAGCAAAGTCAGCCCCCATAGCCGGTGTGATAAAATCCATAAGAAAGAAAAAGCCTACTCCTGTGGTATCGGGTGCAACCACGTTTCCGCTCTCCTTACTCAGCATATCCCCAAACATGATAGCTGCCAGCTCTTTTTTCTTCTGAAAATCCACATAATCAGAGTAGTCAACATCGTCTGTCAGTCCCATATCTCTTTGTTTATCAAAAAACGAATCACTAATCGGTGCTCTCATTATTTCAAACGCTCCTTCAGCCTGTATTTCTTTTCGTCACTGTCAATCTGCTTTCACTTACTCCTGACTTTCCAGGCGCACTCATAAAAAAGAGCCATGACATTTTCAAACGTCATGGCTCTTTTCATAGCATCAGTACAGCTTCGCGCCGGCCGGAATCACATCATCCAGCATCAGGAGATTCAGTCCCTCGTGTCCGTCATACTCATATACGGCGGAGATCAGCATACCCTCAGACGGAATACCCATCATCATCCTGGTCGGGAGGTTCGTGATCGCCACACAGGTCTTACCAACCAGCTCCTCCGGCTCATAATACTCGTGGATACCACTCAGGATCGTGCGCTTCTTATCAGTTCCATCATTCAGTGTGAACTTGAGAAGCTTCTTCGACTTCGGAACGGCCTCACAGGCCTCGATCTTCACCACTCTGAAATCCGACTTTGCGAAGGTGTCGAAGTCGACGAAATCCTCGAACAGCGGCTCGATCTTTACCTTCGTGAGATCCAGCTGCTCTGCGGCGGTCTCAACTGCAGCTGCTGCCTTCTCAGCCTTCTTATCCGCATTCAGGCTCTTCATCGTCGGGAAGAGAAGAACGTCACGGATCGCCGGTGTATCGGTCAGCAGCATCACGAGACGATCGATACCATAGCCGATACCACCGGTCGGCGGAAGACCGATCTCGATCGCATGCAGGAAGTCCTCATCGGTATGGTTCGCTTCTTCGTCACCGGCAGCCGCCAGTGCATCCTGTGCCTTGAAACGCTCACGCTGATCGATCGGGTCATTCAGCTCGGAGTAAGCGTTGCACATCTCACGTCCATAGATATAGAGCTCGAAACGCTCCACCTTCGTCGGATCGGAAGGCTTCTTCTTCGTAAGCGGAGAAATCTCTACCGGATGGTCCATGATGAAGGTCGGCTGAATCATCTTCTCCTCACAGAATACCTCGAAGAAACCGTTCTCGATGTCACCGATCTTATGGTGTGCTTCATACGGAACGTTGTGCTGATCCGCAAGCGCACGTGCCTCCTCGAGGGTCTTTACGGTGTTAAAATCTACACCGCACTCCTCCTTGATGGCATCGGTCATCGTAAGACGACGGAAAGGCTTGCCGAGATCGATCTCGGTTCCCTGGTAGCTGATCAGCGTCTTCCCACATACCTTCTCTGCGAGGTAACGGAACATGCTCTCGGTAAGCTCCATCATGCCGTTATAATCCGTATACGCCTGATACAGCTCCATGAGTGTGAACTCCGGATTATGACGGGTATCGACACCCTCATTACGGAACACACGGCCGATCTCAAACACGCGCTCGAGACCACCGACGATGAGACG
>CABTMH010000175.1 GCA_902485915.1 uncultured Oribacterium sp.
AACAGATCCGGATGGAAAATCAACGGAATATAAGCTTGATGCCTTCACGAAGGGAACAGAGGGAAAGGACACGCTGACGATGGATCCGGCAAAGGCAGGAAATTATAAGGTAGAAGAGACCGGATATGATATCGATGGTCAGACCGTAAAGGTAAGCTATGCGGTGAATGGCGGAACTGAAGCAGAGGGCAAAACAGCTGAAGTGAAAGTAGAGGCGAAGAAGACCGCAACAGTAGCATTTACGGATGCCTATACAACAAAGCCGACAGTACCGGAGACTACACCGGTAGAGACGACGGCACCGACTACACCGGCAGAAACAACGCCGGCAGAGACGACAACTCCGAGTGGCGGTGGCGGCGGTGGAAATCATCCGCATCCGCTTCCGGAGACCACACCGGTAGAGACGACGCCAGTGGAGACGACGGTACCGGAAACTTCGCCGGTAGAAACGACGGCTCCGGATGACGATGGTGGAAACCATGGTCCGTCTGAGGAAGTTGAGACGGACGAGTTCGGTAACGTACTGGGTGCGAAACGTGGCCGGAATAAGAAGGGTCAGGATGGCAGCGTAAAGGGTGCAAACAGAGGAAAGACGAGAACGGGTGATGAGTCCAGGATGTCGATCTTCGGTTTCGGATTCCTGGCAGCCGTACTGGTTCTGCTCGGATGGTTTGGTATTCGATTCATGAAGAGAAATCGCCGTTAATACGGTAGAGGAAGAGGGGACAGGCCATGTGGCCTGTCCCCTCTGTTTATCAATCTTTTTCAGGTTATTCCCCGAACAGCTGCTGGGAGTCCAGCATCAGGGTGAACGGTCCGTCGTTCAGCAGCTCGACCTTCATGTCGGCGCCGAAGCGGCCGTGCTCGACGGTCGGTACGTACTTCCGGCACTCGGCCATGAAGTGCTCGTAGAGAGCATCGGCCTTCTCCGGGGCACCGGCCTCGATGAAGCTCGGGCGGTTGCCCTTCTTACAGTTCGCATAGAGGGTGAACTGGCTCACGACGAGCAGCTCGCCGCTGACATCGGCGAGGGAGCAGTTGGTTTTTCCGTTTTCGTCCGGGAAGATCCGGAGGTTGCAGATTTTCTTGACCATGCGGTCCGCGAGCTCCTCGGTATCCGTTTCGGCGACGCCGAGGAGGATGAGGAAGCCGCGGCCGATGCGGCCTATCTGTTCACCGTCGACCGTGACGGAGGCGTGGTTGACGACCTGGATGACACATCTCATAGTTTTTCTCCTGTTTCTTTCATGAAGCTCTGGCGCGGAGCGAGGCTCAGGTACACGGAAGCCTGCCCGGCTCAAACTTAGTATAAAGCTGGGGCATAATGAGGCTTTCCCCTCCTGGCGTTGTCAGAAGATTCCAGCCGGGTATTACTTAAACTGATTCAGCTCGCGGTTATACTGGTAGTCGATGCCGGCGAGGGTCGCTTCGATGGTGGCCTGGTCGGCGTCGAGCGCGTCGCAGAGGGCCTCGAGCGAGTCGTAGTTATCGCGGAGCTGGGTGTTCAGGTAGCTCAGCAGCATGACGGGATCCTTCGGTAAGTTCATCTTCGTTCCTTTCTATGTTGTGAAATGCGGATCAAAATACTATAATGTTCAGTAATCTGCGGTTCTATGAGCTGCCGCGCGGGTCGACATCGAGAGGTCGGCCACGCCCGCTGCCATGAGCGCGCACGTATTGACCGCGGCGAGATGTACGCAGCGCCGGAGGCATTGGCCTCGGACAGGGTACAGGGAGCCGCATCCGAAAGGAGTATAGCATATGAGAGACGAGAATTGTATTTTCTGTAAGCTTGCCAATGGAGATATTCCGACGACCACCCTCTACGAGGACGACACCTTCCGCGTGATTTTCGACGCGAGCCCGGCGACGGTGGGCCACGTCCTGATCATCCCGAAGGGGCACTATGAGGACCTCACGCAGCTGCCGGACGAGGTGGCGGCGCAGGTGATGCCGCTCGCGCGTCGTATCGGCATCGCGGAGATGGAGGCGCTCGGCGCGAAGGGCTTTAACGTCGTGCAGAACAACGGCGAGGCGGCCGGTCAGACCGTGCATCATTTCCACACACACGTGATCCCGCGCTACGGCACAGAGGACGAGATGGTGCTCTGGAAGCCGGGGACGACCGATGCGGGGGAGCTCGCGGATACCTGCGAGAAGCTGCAGGCGGCGCTGAATAACGAGCGCTGATAGATGGGAGAGTTTTATCCGATGATGACGAGAAAGATCGTGCTGACCGGTGGGGGGACCGCCGGCCATGTCACTGCAAATATCGCACTGATGCCACGCCTGCGCGCGGATGGCTATGAGGTGTACTACATCGGTTCCTACGATGGTATCGAGAAGAAGATGATGGAGCGCGAGGGGGTGCCGTACACGGGGATCTCCACGGGAAAGCTGCGTCGCTACTTCGATCTCAGGAACTTTTCGGACCCGATCCGTGTGCTGAAGGGCTACGGGGAGGCGAAGCGGGCGCTTCGGCGGATCCAGCCGGACATCGTGTTCAGTAAGGGCGGCTTCGTGGCCGTGCCGGTGGTCTGGGCGGCGCATGCCCTGCATATTCCGGTGGTGACGCATGAGTCCGACATGACGCCGGGACTCGCAAACAGGCTCTGCCTCCGTGCGGCGAGCCGGATCTGCTGCAACTTCCCGGAGACGACGAAGTCCCTCCCGGCGGGGCAGGCCGTGCTGACGGGTTCGCCGATTCGCGAGAAGCTGCTCCAGGGCACCCGCGAGGAGGGCCTCGCGATGACGGGATTCAGCGGTGAGAAGCCGGTGTTGATGGAGATCGGCGGGTCCCTGGGCTCCGTGGCGATCAACACAGCGCTTCGTGCGATGCTGCCGCAGCTCCTCGAGACGTATGATGTGATCCACATCTGTGGTAAGGGGAACCTCGACGAGCGCCTCGCGGACACGCCAGGCTATCAGCAGTACGAGTTCCTCTCCGACGGACTCCGGAATCTCTACGCCCTCGCGGACGTCGTGATTTCCCGCGCCGGTGCGAACGTCATCTGCGAGCTGCTGGCACTGAAGAAGCCGAACATCCTGATCCCGCTGCCGCTCGATCAGAGCCGCGGCGATCAGATCCTGAATGCGGAGTCCTTCGAGAAGCAGGGCTTCAGCTATGTCCTCGATCAGCATGCGATGGAGAAGGACTCGACGCTCCTCTCGACGGCCATCGAAACCGTCTATGCGAAGCGCGACCAGTACATCGCGGCGATGGAGCAATCCCAGCAGGGGGACGGCGTCGACCAGGTCATCGCCGTGCTGCGGGAAGTCGTCGACAGTAAAAAGAAGTAACCACGAACTGCGATGAGTGGTTGAAATAGCTGTCGCGTAAATGAAAAAATACATCTCGCGCCTCGCTCGGCGTGGCGGATGAGATATACGAGAGGTTTAGAAATGATAGGAATTATAGGAGCTATGGATGAAGAGGTCGAGAAGCTGAAGGCCGACATCACCGACGCGGTGACCGAAGTACACAACGGTCTCACCTTCGTGACCGGTCAGCTGAACGGGAAGGACGTCACGGTCGTGCGCTCGGGTATCGGTAAGGTCAATGCTGGCGCCTGTACAGCGGTGCTGATCGACCGCTTCGCTGTGGACTGCGTCATCAACACGGGTATCGCCGGATCGCTCGACGCGCACATCAACATCGGCGACATCGTCCTCTCGGAGGATGCGGTGCAGTACGACATGGACGCGACGAACTTCGGCTACCAGCTCGGTGAGATCCCGCGCGTCGGCACCATGGCCTTCCACGCGGACGATCGTCTGATCGCTGCGGCAGAGGAGGAGAACCGCCGCGTGAACCCGGAGATCCGCACCTTCATCGGCCGCGTCTGCAGCGGGGACAAGTTCGTCTCCGACGGCGACACGAAGAACTGGATCATCAAGCACTTCCAGGGCCGCTGCTGCGAGATGGAGGGCGCGGCCATCGCCCAGATCGCATGGCAGAACCACGTCCCGTTCGTCATCATACGTGCGATCTCTGATAAGGCCGACGACTCCGCTCATGTGGACTACCCGACCTTCGAAAAGCAGGCCATCGAGCACTGCGTGAAGCTCACCGAAGCACTCGTGGCGAGAATCTGATGCACGAAGCACAGGTGCGCAGGCGTAAAAATCGGAATACTTGAAGCGTTCATAGCGAGAACCAGAGGATGGAAGCCTGCGACGGTCCGTTATGAAAGATGCGAAACGAAAAGCGACCACCCAACCGACGAAGATGTCGGCTGAGTGGTCGCTTTTTATGCACTTGATGAAGATCGACAAACCCTCAAGTAGTTTGATGATCCAGATGATTACTGCGCCGGATGCTCAGGCTATAAATTACTGCGCCGGGTGCTCGAGCTGTGCGACGGCGTCGATGATCGAGCTCGCGCTGCCCTGCTGCAGCATCTCCGCGATGCGGTCGATGTCCTGCGCGTTCATGTGGGCCTTTCCGAGGTACTGTTCGTAGGTCCGGGAGAGGTTCAGCGCCTGCTCCTTCTCCTGATTCTCGAAGTGCTGGCGGAGCTCGGTGGCCGCCCGGAAGTTCTTCTGAAGCTCCTCGAGCTGTGGGCGGGCCGCCGTCTCGATCTCATCCGTGATGATGTTCGTCGTCACGGTTTCGAAGGTGTTCTGGGCACCCTGCTTGCGGCTGATGACATCGTTGCGCTCCTGCTGCGCCTTCGCGATCTCATCATCGTACGACTGCAGATTATAGTCCGTATCATCCGCATCGCTCCGGATGGACTTCGTCAGCGACTTGATTTTTCTGCGATTGCTGCGGATCTGATTCTTGATCTTCCGACCATCACGGATCACCGCGGAGTGCTTCCCGATGGTCGCGTTCATCAGCGACACATAGATCCCGCCGATCAGGAGGATATCGACGACATAAATCAGTACCAGCTGCCAGATCTTATGCGCCGGGATGAAGTAGTAGATGCCGAACGGGAGTGCCGCGAAGAACGCGGCGAAGGTCAGCAGGCAGAGGAGGATTTCGACGAAGCCGGATGGACGGAACAGGGTGTAGAACACGCTCGAGTTGCAGATCGACGGCACATGATCCCGCTTGAGGATCGCGGCCAGCTGACGTTTCAGCTCCCTGTTCTCCGTGACCAGCGGCTCGGTCTCCCGCTTGATGCGGCCCTTCATGCCCTCCTTACGGGCATGCTCCCGCTCGTCCTGCGCCTTTCTGAGACGCGCATCGACCTGACTCAGCTGCTTATCGTAGGTCGCCGTGATCTCATCCCCACGCGCCTTCAGCGTCTTCTGAATCTTCTCCTGCATCTCCTTCCGCGCCTTATCGAGTGCGCCGGACAGCTGTTTCTCCTGCTCGCGCTGCGACCTAAGGCTCTCGCTCACCTTCTGATAAGCGTCGATGGCGATTTTCGCCTCTCCTAAAAACTGCTGTGGATTCTCTATCTCCAGTCCCATGATCTTCCGTCCTCCTGAAAGCGATGAATTCATGATTCACACGGTCTTTACTTTTCTGTTTATTTCCATTATGGTAATAAACTACAGATTTACTTCATCATAGTATCCATATTTGAATAAACCATGAACGCAGAAGCGCAAAAACAAATTTCTTCCGTTCTGAAACTATTATAGCATTTATCTACTCGAGTTAGTTAACATATCAAAGGAGAATCCCATGTTTCGTATGAGTGGCACAATTTATAAGGATGGACGCATCGTGCGGGACTGTGTTTCCCGCCAGGAGGACTACAGCATGTCCCGCACCGATCGCGTGCTCACCGCGCTGAAGGAAATCTGCGAGTACATGGATCTCGCCGTGCCGATCTGGCTTTCCACGAACATCCGGGAGTTCCAGCGGAAATCGGTCACGGTCTTCCGCGAAGACTGCTTCATGGAACCGATCAGCTTCGACTATCTCCGCATAGAAGTCATCGAAGAGTGAGGTCGTAGTGGCAAACGTAATTGAAGCTGTGCCTTAAGGCACAGCTTCATTAATTTCACGACTTCTTCGTATGGTTTCTGATGGCTGCCTTCCGGCCTCACTGCCTGAATCCAGTTGACGAGTGGACAGTACCCATCACATCTCAATCAGATGAAATTTCGCGTGCTCGTTTTCGAGGATGCGCTGTTCGCGTGTGTGGCAGGTGAACAGCAGGATCTGGCCGTGGTGGATCTCCGTGATGTACTGGAGTGCGGATGCGAGCCGCTGCTCGTCATACATCGCGAAGGAGTCGTCGAAGATCAGCGGCAGCCGTGCTTCTGCTGCGCCAGAGCTTCCGTTCGTCGCCGAAGTCTGCGTGCCTGCGGCATCTGCCGAAGAGCCCGCGGAACGCGCTGAAGCACCTTCGCCGGTATCGCCCTGGATCAGGCGCGCGGCGGCGAGGCGCAGGGCCAGGTAGATCTGATCCATCGTGCCGGAGGAGACGTCCTCGATCGGCACGATCTTCCCCGGTGTGTTCATGAAGATGTCGAGGTTCTGGTCGATCCACATCGAGTCGTATACCCCGCCCGTGATGCCCGCGATCAGCTCGCCGGCCTCCTTGTTGAGGTAGTGTCCGAAGCTCGACTGAATCGAGCTCTGCAGCTCGGTCATCGTCTCTGCCGCGAGATTGATCGCATCGATCTCCGTCGAAATCGCGTCGTTCTCGTCCAACGTCCGCTTCAGCATCTCCGCGCGGTTCTTCACATTTGCGAGGTGCTGCAGCTTCCCCTCGAGCTCCGTCTGCTTCTCGTTCTGCTTCTGCAGCTCGACATCGTAGCGTCGCTCATCGTTGCTGAGATTCTGGAGCTCCGCGCTCACCTCCGCGAGCGTCGTCCGATGCGCCTCGAGCTCCCCCTCGGCACGCAGCAGCTCATCCATGTGTGTTCGGAAGCTGTCCATCGCGGAATCACTGATGTCCGCCGTGCCGATCTGCTTCGTCAGCATCGCGCTGAGTTCTGCCGTCGTCTCCCGGAGGAAGCCCGTCCTCGCAGCGTTTGCGTACAGCCGCCAGATGAAGAGTAGCATGCACAGCACGAGGAGGCCAATGCTCGTGGCCACGAGGATCGTCGCGCTGATGCCACTTCTCGACACCGCCGCGATGAGCCCTGGGACCTTCTCCGGCGCGAGGTTGAAGCGCTGCGCGAAGGCAGGAGATTCGATCGCTGTGATCAGCACGGCAGCGATGCCGCAGAGGATCGTCAGGAGACCGAAGAGAAGCGGGAGCGCGATGCGGATCACCCGCTCCCGTGGCTCCGCGCCGATCTGACAGAGGCTGTACAGCATGTCAGCGTGCTCCTTTGCGTCCCGGATATCGTCGCCGCTGTCGAAGCCGGCCTGCGTGAGCACCGCCTCCTGGGCCGCCGTCTTCTGCAGCAGCTCCTCCCGGTGTGTCTGCCGGTCGACCTGCTCCGTCCGGACCTCCGAACGCAGCGCCTGGTACTTCCGAAGCTGATTCTCGTACTCCGGCTGCGCGATCTCGCGCTCGATGTTCCGGATCTCGCCGATCAGCTGCGCGTAGGACTTCGCCGCCTCCGGCACCCGCTTCGCCTCCAGCGCGCTGCGCTGCTGTCGGAGAAGCTTCAGCGCCCCGGCGGAGTCGAGCGACATATCGCCGGTCGTGCTGAGATTCGTGATGTAGGACTTCAGCTCATGCACCATGCTGCGGCTCGTCGCGCTTCGCAGCTGTCCGATCGACACCGTGTTCTCGAACGCCGTCTCGGAAATCCCGCCCAGCATCGCCTGCAGGAAGCCCCGCGGATCCGTCACCCGGACGCCCGTCGTCTCGTTCCAGATGTCCAGCGGACAGGCATCCGCTCCGGCCGCCGGTGCTGTCGCACCGCTCGTGCGCCCGCCGCTCGCCAGCGTCGTCGCCCCGGCCGTCCCGGTGCCCGCCGCCCCGGCGCCTGCTCCGCCTGGCAGCCCCGCGCCGCCCGCTGTCGTCGTGGCTGCGCCATCTGCGCTGAGGTCGTCTGCATTGAAATCACGGACGATACGGTAGACCTGCCCCTCATGCGCGAGGCGCAGCGTCCCGCCGAAGCGCTCCGGCGCATCCCACGGCCGGTACTTCTTATGCAGCTTCGCGGCGCTCCCGATGCCGGGCCGCCGCTCGAGCCCGTAGAGCATCGCCTGCAGAAACGCATGCAGCGTCGACTTGCCGGCCTCGTTGTGCCCGTACAGGATGTTCATGCCCTCGGCGAAGCGGAGATCCAGGTCATGGAACTTGCCGAAGCCATCGATATGGAGGTCGATCAATCGCATCACAGACCTCCTTTCTGCGACTGAAGCAGCGCATGGATACCATAGTACAGCGCCTTCTTCTCGATTTCACTCATGTCATCCGGATTCTCCCGGAGGAGCTTTCGGATGTAAAAGCCGATCATGTCGGACGGATGCTCCCGGTACAGCGCGACGAAGTCGTACTGCGGCTCGGACATATCCTCGACCGTCACGATGCGGTAGCGCTCGCGAAGCGGTGCGAGATCGAAGCTCACCTCCGGATCATGCTTCCCCGTGATGCGCAGCCGGTAGATGTTCTGCGTCCCCCGCTTCTCGATCTCCGCGGAGATCAGGCGGTGCAGCTCCTCGTCCGACGTGCGTTCCGTCACCGCAATCTGCAGCGGAACATAGCTCGCCGTGGCGAGCGGTACGAACTCCAGCTTCTGGATCCGGTGTGTGATCGGGTGGATGTCCCCGACGTAGATGCCATGCGGCCCTGTCTCACTCTGCTCGAGCGGCTCCGGCGTGCCAGCATAGATCACGCGGCGCTCGACGAGCTCGGTCGGCTTGTGGACATGCCCGAGCGCGACATAGTCGAAAGGCAGTGCGGCCAATGCCTCTGTCTCCACAGGCATGTGGTCCCGGTCACCGCCGTGCGCCAGCAGGATGTGGATGTGGCCATCCTCTGCCGGATGGATCCCGTCGATCACTGTCTCCCGCAGCTCGCGCGTATGATAGGAGAAGCCGTACACCTCCGTGTTGATATCATCGAAGTACAGCGACTGCGGCGTATCCTCGAGGATCCAGTGCACGTTCGAGCTCCAGCTGAAGCTCAGCAGCGCCGAGTTCGCCTCGATCCGATCATGCTCCCCCGAGATGATCACCACATGCGTCGACGGAATCGTCCCGAACAGATAGTTCAGCTCCTGCAGATCCTTATTCATCGGCTGACGGTGAAACAGATCCCCCGCGATGAACAGACAGTCTACATTTGACTCCCGACACCTCTCGATGATACGACGAAACGTCGCCCTGATATCATTGGCACGATCCCGGCCCCACGGCTGATCCGCATCCGGCACCATCCCCCAGTGCACATCCGCAACATGAATAAAACGCATGACAGCTCCCCTGTAAAAGTTTATAGTCTTCTATATTTTAACGTAATTACGCAGAAATATAAAGGCGTTACTGTTCGATCGTGTATTGATCAGGCAGGAGGGCGTGTCGGTCTTCCGGTCCGCTACCGGCTGCCCGACACGGCTCCCTGCCAGCTCAGTACACGCCTGAACCGTCACAAAACCTCCGAAAAGTGACGATGTGCCGGCCGGAGACATTGAAAACGAGGAAGCCTTACGCTATAATCAGTTAAATCATCGCGGTTTTCCGCGGTTTTCTGAGA
Organism: uncultured Oribacterium sp.; assembly: GCA_902485915.1. GTDB lineage: Bacteria > Bacillota > Clostridia > Lachnospirales > Lachnospiraceae > Oribacterium. Next base: position 9,570 of record CABTMH010000175.1, read on the forward strand.
ACATCCGAGATAGAAACAGAGGTTAGAGATGAAAGTTACTACATTAAGAGAGATTTTCAAGAATAAAGAAGCCTACTATGATCAGGAAGTGACGGTCGGCGGCTGGGTCCGCTCGAACCGTGATTCGAAGCAGTTCGGTTTCCTGACGATTTCCGATGGTACCTTCTTCACCCCGCTTCAGGTCGTATACCATGATACCATGGCGAACTTCCAGGAGGTGGCGAAGTACGGTGTCGGCGCGGCGGTCATCGTAAAGGGTAAGCTCGTGGCGACGCCGGATGCGAAGCAGGCGTTCGAGGTGCAGGCCGACGAGGTCATGCTCGAGGGTGCGTCCTCTCCGGACTACCCGCTGCAGAAGAAGCGTCATACGCTGGAGTACCTTCGTACGATCGATCATCTGCGTCCGAGAACCAACACCTTCCAGGCGGTGTTTAAGATCCGTTCCCTGGTGGCCTTCGCGATCCATCAGTTCTTCCAGGAGCGCGGCTTCGTCTATGTGCACACCCCGATCATCACGGCGTCCGATGCAGAGGGTGCCGGTGAGATGTTCCAGGTAACCACGCTTCCGCTCGATCAGGTTCCGATGACCGAGGACGGGAAGGTGGATTTCAGCCAGGATTTCTTTAACAAGAAGACGAGCCTTACGGTTTCCGGTCAGCTCTACGGCGAGACCTTCGCGCAGGCGTTCCGTAACATCTACACCTTCGGACCGACCTTCCGTGCTGAGAACTCGAACACACAGCGTCATGCGGCGGAGTTCTGGATGATCGAGCCGGAGCTTGCGTATGCGGACCTCGATGATGTCATCCAGTGCGAGGAAGATATGCTGAAGTACATGATTCAGTATGTGCTTGACAATGCTCCCGAAGAGATGGCCTTCCTCAACCAGTTCGTCGATAAGGGACTGCTCGATCGTCTCCACCACGTTCTGAACTCCGAGTTTGCACGTGTGACCTATACGGATGCGGTCGAGGAGCTCATGAAGCATAACGATGAGTTCGAGTATAAGGTAAGCTGGGGCGTGGATCTTCAGACCGAGCACGAGCGTTACCTCACCGAGCAGCTGTATAAGCGTCCGGTCTTCGTGACGGATTACCCGAAGGACATCAAGGCCTTCTACATGAAGCAGAATCCGGATGGAAAGACCGTCGCTGCCGTCGACTGTCTCGTTCCGGGGATCGGTGAGATCATGGGTGGCTCACAGCGTGAGGAGGACTACGATAAGCTTCTGAAGCGTATGAACGAGATGGGCATGGAGATGGATCAGTATGATTTCTATCTCGATCTTCGTAAGTATGGTACGACGCGTCATGGTGGTTTCGGTCTCGGCTTCGAGCGTGCCGTGATGTACATCACCGGTATGTCGAACATCCGCGATGTGGTTCCGTATCCGAGAACCGTTGGTAACTGCGATATCTAAACAGAGGATGAGCGCGAAGCGCCGGGGCGATGCCCCGGCGCTTTTTGCAACTGTTCACATGTGTACTGATCAGGCAGTATGGAGCGTTTTGCCTCTGCTGTGTATAAAACATCGGAAGTTTTTACCGAAAACCGCGTTCGAAAAGAAGAGGATGATCACTTTTGAACCGCTCAGCCTTATTGAATTATGCCGAATTGTGTAATTATTACGAATCATCTATGTAAAATTCGTTATTTCACTGTCAAAATAACCACTTTCTTAGTTAACATGAGGGGCGTGGAGTGCTATACTATGAACAGCTAGATGTATTTCTACTACTTATATTACTAATGAGGTGATGACGTGATTAAAAAAGAAATGATCGCCATGCTGCTCGCTGGCGGCCAGGGCTCTCGCCTTGGCGTACTCACAAAGAATGTCGCAAAACCTGCTGTATCCTTCGGTGGAAAGTACTCGATCATCGACTTCCCGCTCTCGAACTGCATCAATTCAGGGGTAGATACAGTCGGCGTTTTGACGCAGTATAAGCCGTTACGTCTGAATGCCCACATCGGAATCGGTATTCCGTGGGATCTGGATCGTAACAGAGGAGGCGTGACGATTCTGCAGCCGTATGAGTCGCAGAACGGTGCGGACTGGTTCTCAGGTACAGCAAACGCGATCTATCAGAACATCGAGTATATCGATAATTATAGCCCGGAGTATGTACTCATCCTTTCCGGTGACCACATCTATAAGATGGATTATGAGGTTATGCTCGAGTACCATAAGGCGATGAACGCCGACTGTACGATCGCGTCGATGCCTGTTCCGATGGAGGAGGCGAGCCGTTTCGGTATCACTGTAACCGATGAGAACAACCGTATCATCGACTTCCAGGAGAAGCCGAAGGTACCGAAGTCAAATCTTGCATCCATGGGTATCTATATCTTCTCATGGCCGGTGCTCCGTGAGGCACTGATCACGAACAAGGATGTTCCGGGTGAGGACTTCGGTAAGCACATCATCCCTTATCTTTTTAATAAAGGCAGCCGCATCTTCGCGTATGAGTTTAACGGATACTGGAAGGACGTCGGAACCCTCGAGTCCTACTGGCAGGCGAACATGGAGCTCGTATCGATCATTCCGGAGTTTAACCTCTACGAGGAGTACTGGAAGATCTATACCGATACGAAGAACCCGGCACCACAGTTTATTTCCCAGAACTCTCACGTAGAGCGCTGCATCATCGCAGAGGGCTGTGAGATCCATGGTGAGGTTCATAATTCTGTTATCGGCGAGGGTGTCACCATCGAGTCCGGTGCAGTGGTGGTCGATTCTGTCATCATGTCCGGTGCCATCATCGGTGCAGGTACCAGAGTCGATAAGGGTGTCATCGCACAGAACGTAAAGATCGGTCAGAACTGTGAGATCGGTGTCGGCGAGTTCGAGCCGAGTGTATATGATCAGAGAGTTTACAACGCAGAGCTGGCCACCATCGGCGAGAATTCTGTGATTCCGGATAACGTAAAGATCGGAAGAAACACCGCAATCTATGGCGTAACGACAGCAGAGGATTATCCTGACGGATTACTCGCAAGCGGCGGAGCAATCATTAAGGAGGACGGAACATTATGAGAGCGATAGGTATTATTTTAGCAGGTGGTAATAACAAGCGTATGCGGGAGCTTTCGAATAAGAGAGCGATCGCTGCGATGCCGGTAGCCGGATCCTTCCGTGCCATCGACTTCGCTCTTTCCAACATGTCGAACTCTCATGTTCAGAGAGTGGCTGTACTGACACAGTACAACTCCAGATCTCTGAACCAGCACCTTTCCTCCTCGAAGTGGTGGGATTTCGGTCGTAAGCAGGGCGGTCTGTATGTTTATACACCGACCATCACCGCAGAGCACAGCGACTGGTTCCGTGGCACCGCCGATGCACTGTATCAGAACCTCGATTTCCTGAAGCAGTCTCATGAGCCATATGTCATCATCGCTTCCGGTGACGGCATCTATAAGCTCGACTACGCAAAGGTGCTCGAGCATCACATCAACAAGAAGGCAGATATCACCGTCGTGGTGAAGACCATGGAGCCGAATACGGATGCTTCCCGCTTCGGCTGCGTAAAGATGAACGAGGACGGTCGTATCGTCGACTTCGAGGAGAAGCCGATCGAGACCGACGCAAACACCATCTCCTGTGGTATCTACATCATCCGTCGTCGTCAGCTGATCGAGCTCCTCGAGAAGGCACACGATGAGGATCGTACCGATTTCGTCAGCGATATCCTGGTACGCTATAAGAACGTAAAGCGCATCTATGGTTATAAGATCGACACCTACTGGGCGAACATCGCGTCCGTCGCGTCGTATTATAAGACCAACATGGATTTCCTGAACCGTGACATCCGCGAGTTCTTCTTCAAGGAGTTGCCGGGTATCTACACGAAGCTCGAGGATAACCCTCCTGCGAAGTATAATCCGGACTGTAACGTGCGTCATTCGATTCTCGCAAGTGGCTGTATCATCAACGGTACCGTCGAGAATTCTGTCCTGTTCCGTAAGGTATATGTCGGAAACAACTGCGTAATCAAGAACTCGATCATCCTGAACGATGTCTACATCGGCGATAACACCGTCATCGAGAACTGCATCGTCGAGAGCCGCGACACGATTCGCGCCAACACGACCTACATCGGTACGCCGGACGACATCAAGATCGTCGTAGAAAAGAATACACGGTATCAGATGTAACAGGAGGACCGAAGCATGCAGATAACAGATGTACGGATCCGCAAGGTGGATAAGGAAGGTAAGATGAAGGCGATCGTCTCCATCACCTTCGATGATGAGTTCGTCATCCACGATATCAAGGTGATCGAGGGTGAGAAGGGTCTCTTCATCGCGATGCCGTCCAGAAAGACGGCGGATGGCGAGTATAGAGACATCGCACATCCGATCAAGTCTTCGACCAGAGAAGCGATCCAGGAGATTATCCTGGATAAGTATCAGGCGGAGATGATTTCCGAGGTAGAAGGATATTAGGATTCACTTTAAGATTTACAGCCGGGGTGGCGGAGTCACCCCGGCTGTTTTTTATGTTAAAAATAAAAGAAGTGTGTTATGATGGCGTGTACGGTGGGACCGGATGGAGATGGAAACCTCCTTCGGTGCTGCTTTTGTCATGCTTATAATCGTTAACAGCCGTCACTGTGCAGACAGGCGTCTGGAGAGGCGCTCTGAACGGTGACGTCTATATGGAGGGATTTTATGTATCTGATTGCGGGGCTGGGAAATCCGGAGAAGAAATACATCGGTACACGTCACAATACGGGTTTTGCGGCGGTGGAGGCGCTCTGCGAGAAGCTGGGCGGGCTGAAGCTGAACGAGACGAAGTTTCAGGGCGTCTATACGAAGGCGCGGGTGATGACGCCGGCGGGGCCGGAGCAGCTCATCATCGTGAAGCCGCTGACCTACATGAACCTGTCGGGTAACTGCATCGCGCCGCTCGCGAACTTCTATAAGATTCCGGCGGAGCATGTCATCGTGGTGTCGGATGACATCAACCTCGATGTCGGTCGCATGCGGATCCGGAAGGGCGGTTCGGCGGGTGGCCATAATGGCCTCAAGTCCATCATCCAGTGCCTCGGCACGGATCAGTTCCCGCGGGTGCGGGTCGGTGTCGGGCAGAAGCCGGAGTACATGGACCTCGCGGATCATGTGCTCGCGAAGTTCGAGAAGAACGACGCAGCGGTGATGGCGGATACCTACGATGCGGTGGCGGACGCCATCCTCGACATCGTGAACCAGGGCGTGGAACACGCGATGAATCACTATAATCCGATGAATTGTGCTCAGTAGAGGAAGTACGATGATCAACCCATTTCTGAAAACCGAAAGCTATCAGGCACTGCAGCAGGCCCTCACCGATGGTGTGGGTCCGCTTGCAGTGACCGGAACCGTGGATCCGGTGAAGGCACAGCTCCTGGTGTCGCTCCGGAACACCCGGAAAGTGAGCGCACGGGCGACCCGGGCCGCATCGACACCGGAAGCCCTCGACTCCGGGAAGACCGCACGGGCGACGAAGGGCGGAAACGGCCGGCGTCCGTGGAAGCTGCTGGTCGTGAAGGACGAGGCGACGGGCAAGCGCTTCGTGCGCGACATCCATGCCTTTTCGGAGCAGGCCTGGTACTACCCGGCGAAGGATTTTCTCTTCTATCAGGCGGATACCCAGGGTACGCTCATCACCCGGCAGCGGGTCGAGGTGCTGAAGCACATCATGGAGGACGACGGCGGCGTCGTGGTCGCCAGTATCGACGCCCTCATGGACCGGGTGCTCGGACGGGAGAATTTCTCGGAGTCCGTGCTGACGGTCGAGCCGGGGATGACGATGGAGATGGAGGCGCTCTCCACGAAGCTGTCGCGCCTCGGCTATGAGCGCGTGGTCGAGGTCGACGCGATGGGCGAGTACTCGATCCGCGGCGGCATCGTCGATGTCTACCCGTTCACCTCGGAGAATCCGGTCCGCATCGAGTTCTGGGACACGGAGGTCGACGGCATCCGGACCTTCGACGCGGAGACGCAGCGCTCGATCGACACCCTGGACAGTGTGGAGATCTACCCGGCGTCCGATCGTGCGGGCAGCGCGACCGGGGAGAAGCAGGAGGTGAGTCTCCTCGATTATTTCGATGAGCGTACTCTGTTTTTCCTCGATGAGCCGAATCGTCTCCGAGAGCGGGGCACGGCGGTCGAAACCGAGTTCCGCGAGAGCTTCGAGGCGCGGGTGGAGGAGATGCAGCACCACGCGAAGCTCGCGGCGACCCTCGAGGCGCAGGGCCTCGCAGAGAAGGACGAGCGCGATCCGGATAAGCTGATCTACGGCATCGACCAGATCATGGAGCGGCTCGACACGCCGCGGACGATCGCCTTCAGTGCGCTTGGCACGAACCTGAGTGCGTTGAAGACGAAGCAGAGCGTCCACTTCGAGACGGCCGAGGTGACACCGTACAGCAAGTCCGGCTTCGAGATGCTGCTGAAGGATCTCCAGCGCTGGCAGAGCGAGCAGTACCAGATCGTGCTGCTGAGCCCGTCCCGGACCCGTGCGTCGCGTCTCGCGCAGAATCTTCGTGACTACGATCTGCGGGCCTACTGCCCGGACGTACCGGAGGCCAATGCAGGGGCCGCATCCGCAGATGGCGCAGCCGCGGGCGGATCTGGCACCGGAACGCTGGCGGGCGCGAGTGCGTCGTGCGAAGGTAAAGCGCAGAGTCCGACGGCATTGGCATCGGGGACAGCGGCGGCGAACGCGAAATCGAAGGGAGCACACAGCGGTCAGGGCAGCAGTCTGTCTGCGCAGATCCTCGATGTGGCCGGGCGGGAGATCCGTGCGGCGCATGAGGCGGAGACGCGCGGGGCCATCATGGTCATGTTCGGCGTGCTGAACACGGGCTACCAGTTCCCGGCGGAGCGCTTCGTGCTGCTCACCGAGGGCGACATGTTCGGCAACACGAACGCGGTCCAGAAGAAGCGGAAGCAGAAGAAACTCGACGGCCAGCACATCGCGAAGCTGAGCGAGCTGAGTGTCGGCGATTACGTGGTGCATGAGGACCACGGCATCGGCATCTACCGCGGCATCGAGCGCATCGAGAGCCAGGGCGTGACGAAGGACTACATAAAGATCGAGTACGGCGACGGCGGTCATCTCTACCTGCCGGCGACCCGGCTCGAGGGTATCCAGAAGTACGCGGGGGCGGAGGCGACGAAGCCGAAGCTGAACCGGCTCGGTGGCACGGAGTGGACGAAGACCCGCTCACGTGTGCAGCATGCGGTGAAGGAGATCGCGCGTGACCTCGTGAAGCTGTATGCGGCGCGGCAGTCGGAGTCCGGCTATAAGTTCGGGCCGGATACCGTCTGGCAGAAGGAGTTCGAGGAGATGTTCCCGTACGAGGAGACGGTCGACCAGGACCTCGCCATCGAAGCGGTGAAGCAGGACATGGAGAGCCATAAGATCATGGACCGCCTGATCTGCGGTGACGTCGGCTACGGTAAGACCGAGGTCGCACTGCGCGCCGCGTTTAAGGCCGTGCAGGACAGTAAGCAGGTGGCCTATCTCGTGCCGACCACCATCCTCGCGCAGCAGATCTATAACACCTTCGTCGAGCGTATGAAGGGCTTCCCGGTAAACATCGCGCTGCTGTGCCGTTTCCGGACGCCACAGCAGATCCGAAAGTCCCTCGACGACCTGAAGGCCGGCCGTGTCGATGTCGTCATTGGCACCCACCGTCTGCTCAGTAAGGATGTCGAGTTCCGAAACCTCGGCCTCCTCATCGTCGACGAGGAGCAGCGCTTCGGCGTGACGCATAAGGAGCGCATCAAGAATCTGAAGAAGAATGTCGATGTGCTGACGCTGACGGCGACGCCGATCCCGCGGACGCTGCACATGTCGCTGGTCGGCATCCGTGACATGTCGGTGCTCGAGGAGCCGCCGATCGACCGCGTGCCGATCCAGACCTATGTCATGGAGTATAACGACGAGCTCGTGCGTGAGGCGATCAACCGTGAGCTCGCGCGAAACGGTCAGGTGTACTATGTCTACAACCGGGTCAATAACATCGCAGACGTCGCAGGGCATGTGCAGAAGCTCTGTCCGGAGGCGCGCATCGCGTATGCGCATGGCCAGATGTCGGAGACGCAGCTCGAGGATATCATGCTGCGCTTTATCAACGGCGAGGTCAACGTGCTGGTGTCGACGACGATCATCGAGACCGGCCTCGACATCCCGAACGCGAACACGATGATCATCCAGGACGCGGACCGCATGGGCCTGAGCCAGCTGTATCAGATCCGCGGACGTGTCGGGCGATCGAACCGGACGGCGTACGCGTTCCTCATGTACCGCCGCGGTAAGATGCTGACGGAGGAGTCCGAGAAGCGCCTGAAGGCAATCCGTGAGTTCACCCAGCTCGGCTCTGGCATCCGGATCGCGATGCGTGACCTCGAGATCCGCGGCGCGGGTAACGTCTTAGGCGCAGAGCAGCATGGCCACATGGAGGCCGTCGGCTACGACCTGTACTGTAAGCTGCTGAACACCGCCGTGAAGGAGGAGAAGGGCGAGCTGCAGGAGCAGCCGAGCTTCGATACCCAGATCGACTGCGATATCGACGCGTTCATCCCGGATACCTATATCCCGAACGAGTCGCAGAAGCTCGACGTCTACAAGCGGATCTCGTCCATCGAGAGCGAAGAGGACTACAGCGAGATGCAGGATGAGCTCATCGACCGCTTCGGCGAGATCCCGAAGCCATGTGCGAACCTGCTCCGCATCGCGCTTCTCCGTGCGGAGGCGCACCGAAGCTACGCCACCGAGGTGGACATCCGGAAGGGCAGCTGGAAGATCCAGCTCGATCCGAAGGCCCGGATCCGTGTCGAGGAGATCCCCGCCCTCGTCCGCGAACAGCAGGGCCGACTCCGCTTCCTGAGCGGCAGCCAGGCGACACTCGTCTTCCGACAGAGCACCCGCGAAAAAGCCTGGACACTGCTCGAAACCATGGACGACGCCGAAAAGACGCTCCGGCGGCTGCAGCTGAAGTGAAGAAGCTGGTAGTTTGACGCCACTTGTCTGGCGATATGGTTGACAGACCCGACATGCGTCATCGGTCTTCCGGCCCACTACCGGCTGCCCGACTCGGCCCCTCGGCGGCCGTTTCTTTGTTGACATGCAGAGGCGCAGAGATTATACTTTTTTATGTCAATTTTTAAATATGGAGACCATGGGCATTTTTCGGAATTTGTCTGTGGTCACGTGGAGGAAAACAAAATGAATAGAGTTGAATTAGTAGCAGCCGTTGCACAGAGCGCAGACCTTTCTAAGAAGGATGCAGATGCAGCTGTAAAGGCCGTATTTGATACCATCGCTGATGCACTCGCTGAGAACGATAAGGTTCAGCTGATCGGCTTCGGTACCTTCGATGTCGCTGAGAGAGCAGCTCGTGAGGGCAGAAACCCGAGAACAGGTGCTACCATGAACATCGAGGCTTCTAAGGCTCCGAGATTCAAGGCTGGTAAGGCCCTCAAGGATAAGATCAACGGTTAATCACGAATCGGATAGAATCCGGAGGCGGCCTTACATGGTCGTCTCTTTTTTCTTTCCCGGAAGCGCTGGAGCTTCCGGGAAACCATGCGGGGCTCAGCCCCGCACAGACCGATCCACCACCTTAAGAATTCCGTAAGGGGGTCAGACCCCATTACGACCGGCTTAAGAATTTTGTGATAAAACTTCATGGGGTCAGACCCCATAAACGTAAGGAAATTATGAGACTAGATAAATACCTGAAAGTATCGAGACTCATCAAGCGTCGTACGGTGGCGAACGAAGCCTGCGATGCAGGCAGAGTACTCGTGAACGACCGTCCACAGCGCGCATCCTACGATGTGAAGGTGGGGGACGTCATCGAGATCCGCTTCGGTGAG
>CABTMH010000176.1 GCA_902485915.1 uncultured Oribacterium sp.
TACTTCGCGTTTCCCTTCTCACGAAATGTAATTTTCCCCTTCTCATCCGGCACATCCACAAGGGAATCAAGATACATGGCTTACTCCTAAATTTGATAGATGTATTTACGACTAAATATAGTATATCAAAAAATCCGCATCATCGCAAGGAAAAATGCGGATTTTTCAAGTATTTCCAGCGGCTTTCAGCCATTCGGTTGCGTGCAATTTTTCTCTAGTCGCACATTTTATCGGAAGTTAACAATCAAAAGGAGTGCAGTTTTGCTGAAAGAGGCGCTGTCGTAGGCATGATTTCACGATGAAGCGCTTACCGTGCCTACGGTGTGCATAATTTCCCTAGGAGGGTCCGCGGCGCCACAGGCACCATGACCTGAATTCACACACAGCATGCCTGATCAGTACACGCACGAACAGCCGGCCATATAACCCCTGTCTATAACGACGCCTAAATTTTACGTATTATACTTTTGATCCATTCCCCTTTAAAATAAGTAAGATATTTTCACATTATATCTATACACGACGAGGTTCTACTATATGAAGATTATCGATATTTTAAAACAGGATCAGATCACGCTTTCCTTCGAGGTGTTCCCACCGAAGAAGATCGAGAAGTACGATTCGGTGCAAACGGCGACGGAGAGCGTAGCGGCGCTTCATCCGAGCTTCATGTCCGTGACCTATGGTGCGGGCGGCGGAACCTCCGAGTTTACGCTGAACATCGCGAAGAACATCCGGGACAAGTACGGGGTCGAGGTGCTGCCGCATCTCACCTGTGTGTCCTCCACGAAGGCGCACGTGCACGAGATGATTCAGAAGTTTCAGGAATACGGCTTCGAGAACGTCATGGCGCTCCGTGGTGACATCCCGGAGGGCGGTGCACCTTACGACGACTACCACTATGCGAGTGAACTCGTCGCGGACATCAAGTCTCAGGGCGACTTCTGCATCGGCGGTGCCTGCTACCCGGACGGCCATGTCGAGTGCGCGCATAAGGACGACGACATCCGGAATCTGAAGCGCAAGGTCGACGCGGGTGTCGACTTCCTGACTACGCAGATGTTCTTCGATAACGCAGAGTTCTTCAACTTCCTCTATCGTCTCCGCGAGCAGGACATCCGTGTGCCGGTCCTCGCCGGCATCATGCCGATCACGAACCAGAAGCAGCTCGGCCGCTCCGTCGCCCTCTCCGGCACCACCGTGCCGACCCGCTTCAAGGAGATCGTCGACCGGTTCGGTGAGCATCCGGAGGCGATGAAGCAGGCGGGCATCATCTATGCGACCGAGCAGATCATCGACCTCATCGCAAACGACGTGAAGCACATCCACGTCTACTCGATGAATAAGCCGGACGTCGCCGAGGCCATCCAGCGGAATCTGAGCGAGATTCTGAAAATCTGATATACTGTCATATAAGGACGCAGTCGGAGGATGCCGGAGGTCCACATGCCGCACACTTCACGGGCATCGGCTATACCGTGCTCTCCTCTGCGTCCTCGTCCCTATCGGCCATCGGAAAGTGAAGGGCATCATGATCGACATGCGACTCCGCGAGGTCTACCGTTACCTCGGCTACCGAAAAATCAAACCGACGCCGGAGATCGACGCACGCATCCAGCAGTGCATCGGGCGAATGCAGGCGGCCGCGACGCCGCGCGCCATCTCCCGGCGTTTTCCCGTCCGCACAGAAGCACCCGACCTCGTCGAGATCGCGGGGCTCACGATCCGCTCGCGGGATCTCTATCGGAACCTCTCCGGCTGCGACGACGCATATATGTTTGCTGCCACGATCGGTATCGGCATTGACCTCCTCATCAAGCGCGGGGAGGTCGCAAGTATGACGGATTCCATCATCTACCAGGCGGCGGGTGCAGAAATGATCGAGTCCTACGCGGACAGTGAGGTCGCGACGCTCCGCGCACAGGAGGCGGACCGCGGTTACCAGCTCCGCCCGCGCTACTCGCCCGGCTACGGGGATCTGCCGCTCGCGCTCCAGACGGATTTCGCACGCATCCTCGACATGCAGAAGTGGTGCGGCATCAGTCTGACCGACGCGCTCCTCATGGTCCCGAGTAAGTCCATCACTGCCTTCATCGGCTGCACACGACAGCCGGAAGCGCGGCCCGATGCGGATTACCTGGCATCTGAAATCAACCCGCTGAAGCTCGATGACGACGGCACCGTCGCCCACAGCGCATCGAACACAGAGGTTTCCGACGGCTGCGCGTCATCATGCGCAGCATCCGCCACGACCGTGCCCGTGGCTTCTGCCTCGGGCACATCCACCGCACGCAGCGCGCACAACTGCCGACAGTGCACGAAAACCGACTGTCTCTACCGGGAAGTCTGATTCTTTTCTTCCGACCGTCGCAGGTGGAAGCGATCAGCGCGGACAGTGCTCCCTGCTTCCGCAGTTTCTATATATCATTTGTTCAAACGGAGAAATCGTATGCGAAAAAATATCATGGATCGTATCGGCCGTGAATGGCTGTTTTTCGATGGTGGCACCGGCTCCATCCTTCAGGAGAAGGGGCTCGAGCCGGGCGAGCTGCCGGAGACCTGGAATCTCCTCCACCCGGATCGTATCCTCGATCTGCACCGCGGCTATCTCGAGGCCGGTGCGGACATCTATAACACGAACACCTTCGGCGCGAATCGCCTGAAGTTCCCGGACAACCTCGATGAGATCGTGACGGCGGCGGTGAAGCTCGCGAAGGAAGCGCGCACGCAGGCCGGCCGTGACGACGACGCTTACGTGGCCCTCGATATCGGTCCGACCGGAAAGCTGCTTGCGCCGATGGGCGATCTTTCCTTCGACGACGCGGTCGATATCTTCGGCGAGGTCGTGCGGATCGGTGCCCGCGAGGGCGCAGATCTCGTGCTGATCGAGACGATGAACGACTCCTATGAGGCGAAGGCGGCGGTGCTCGCGGCGAAGGAAAACTGCGATCTACCGGTCTTCATCACCTGCGTCTTCGACGGCAGTGGGAAAATGCTGACGGGCGGTACCCCGGAGTCGGTGGTCGCCATGCTCGAGGGCCTCGGTGTCGATGCGCTCGGCGTGAACTGCTCGCTCGGTCCGGCCCAGATGATCCCGATCGTGGAGCGCCTCGTGAAGGCCGCCCACGTGCCGGTGCTCGTGAATCCGAACGCCGGTCTTCCGAAGTCGGTCGACGGCCGGACGGTCTATGACGTCGGCCCGGAGGAGTTTGCCGGCTATATGAAGCAGATCGCGGCGCTCGGTGCAGCCGCCGTCGGTGGCTGCTGCGGTACGACCCCGGACTACATCCGCGCGGAGATCGCTGCCGTGCGCCCTCTCCCGCTGCTCCCGCCGCAGGGCCGTGCGCAGACGGTCATCGCCTCCTTCTCCCGCACCGTCGAAATCGGAAGGACGGCCCGTCCTGTCATCATTGGCGAACGCATCAACCCGACCGGAAAGAAGCGCTTCAAGCAGGCGCTCATCGCTCATGATATCGACTACATCGTGGACCAGGGCCTCCAGCAGGAGGACGCCGGTGCGGACGTGCTCGATGTCAATGTCGGTACGCCGGAAATCGATGAGGTGGAGCTCCTCGATGAGGTCGTCTGCCGTCTGCAGAGTGTGCTGGCACTTCCGCTCCAGATCGACACCTCAAACCCGGAGGCGATGGAGCGTGCACTACGCCACTATAACGGCAAGGCGCTCATCAATTCTGTGAACGGTAAGCAGGAGGTCATGGCGGAGGTCTTCCCGCTCGTGAAGAAGTACGGTGGCGTCGTCGTCGCACTCGCGCTCGATGAGGGCGGAATTCCGGACAATGCAGACGACCGCATCCGTATCGCCGAGAAAATCTACGCGACGGCCGCGGAATACGGCATCCGCCGGGAGGATATCGTCATCGACGGCCTGTGCATGACCGTCTCCAGTGATCCGCGCTCGGCGCTCGTGACGCTCGAGACGATCCGCCGCATCCGCGACGAGCTCGGCGGCAGCAGTATCCTCGGTGTGTCGAACATCAGCTTCGGTCTCCCAGCCCGTGAGCTCCTGAACGCCTACTTCTTCGAGATGGCCCTGCAGAACGGCCTCTCCTGCGCGATCATCAACCCGAACAATCAGGCGATGATGCAGGCGTACCGTGCTTTCTGCGCACTCACGAACCAGGACGAGAATTTCCAGAACTTCATCACGGCGTACGCAGGCTACAAGTCTCCGGACAAGCAGGTAAGCGACGCTCTGACCGCATATAAGACCCGCGTGCTGAACGCACTCGGCGTTTCCGCCGGGGACCTGCAGGCCACCGGCCGTCCCCTAGGCGGATCAGGCACTAATGCAGGCAGCGCGGGCTTCGGGCCTGCCGCGGCAGGAACGGGCGTCGGAACGGGTGCCGGCGCGAATGCGGGATCTTCCTCCGGCAGCGGAAGTACCGCGAGCATCGGGTCGGGTGCATCCGCCGGAAAATCCAGACTCGTCGAGGCCATCGAACGCGGCATGGCGAAACCCGCCGCGGAAGCCACCCGCGAGGCACTCCTCAGCCGGAATGCCCTCGACATCATAAACGAGGACCTCGTCCCGGCGCTCGACGTCGTCGGCCAGAGCTTCGAAAAGGGCACGGTCTTCCTCCCGCAGCTCCTCATGGCCGCAGAAGCTGCGAAGGCCGCCTTCGCCGTCGTGAAGGAATCGATGGCCGGCAGCGCGCAGGAGTCGAAGGGCCGCGTCATCCTCGCGACCGTCAAGGGCGACATCCACGACATCGGAAAGAACATCGTGAAGGTCCTGCTCGAGAACTACGGCTACGATGTCATCGACCTCGGGAAGGATGTGCCGCCGGAAACCATCGTGGAGACCGCACTCCGCGAAAACATCCGCCTCGTCGGCCTCTCCGCCCTCATGACCACCACCGTCGTGAACATGGAGGAAACCATACGGCAGCTCCACGCACAGAAGCCGGACTGCCGCATCGTCGTCGGCGGCGCCGTCATGACCCAGGACTACGCCGATAAAATCGGCGCCGACTGCTACGGCCGCGACGCCATGACCACCGTCCGCTACGCAGACGAACTCGCCGAAAAAGGCGAGCTGTAAGACTATATCGCCCGCCGTAGTGTGAGCGTAAATACGGCACCTCCTTCCGGAAGATTTGCGGCCTGTACCGTGCCCTGCATGCTTTCTGCTGCAGAGCTTGCGATGGCGAGACCGATTCCGTAATGACCGCCCTTTCCTTTATAGCAGCGCTCAAAAAGATGTGGCAGATCCTTCGCGGCGATGCCCTCGCCGTCATCCTCCACGGAAATCGAGGTGTTCTGGTGGTCGACGGAAACGCGGATGCACACCTGTGACTTCGCATAGCGGAGTGCATTCGTCAGGAAGTTCTCGAGTACTTTACAGATCATCTCTCCATCACCCAGTACAGCGATCTCTTCATCATACGGAAGGATTTCCATCTGAATCCCGCGTTCCATGGCCACTCCGCTTACACGGTCGAGGCAGTCTTCCAGCACCTCATCGATCGGAACCGCTGTCAGCTTCGCGTTCTCCTCTTCCGTCCGGCTCTCGATGCGGGACAGTGTCAGCAGGCTGGTGACGAGTTCGGTGAGCCGCCCGCTCTCCTCCAGAATCGTATGGGCTGCTGCCTCCGGCTCCTTAAAGATGCCATGCTCGATGCCCTGTGCGTAACCGCTGATGGACATCAGCGGATTTCGGAGTTCATGCGAAACATTCTGGAAAAAGTCCTTCTGGATATCGTTTGCATGCTTGATCTTCTTCGTCAGCTCATTCATTTCGAGGCGGAGTACCTCGAGCTCACGCATCGCATATGGTGACTGTAATTCCGAGCGTTCCCCACGCCCGATGGACTTCGCATAGTCACTCATCTCTTGAAGTGGCGCAGAGATCGCTCGGGCCATCAGAAAAACGAAGATGAGGCACAGCAGGATGATGCCGCAGACGATCAGCATGATCCAGTACATCATCGGCTTTAGCACGGCTGCAAAGCCGGATAAGTCATATCCTACCGCGACGTACGTAATCTGAGGAAGGTTCCCCGGTATGTTATAAAAGTCAACCAGATACGTTCCCATATCTGTATGTACCTGCACATCGAATACCGTATCCAGCACCACCTAGATCGGAAGA
>CABTMH010000177.1 GCA_902485915.1 uncultured Oribacterium sp.
CGATCGACGACAGCGCGGATGAATACCTCTCTTAAATAAAAAATCGAACCCCGGCGGACTGTGGTGTGCTACCCGTCAAGTGGACAATGAATAACAATAAGTTCTAGGTTTACCCTGGCTGACGAAAAGTCAGCCAGGGTATTTCTTTATGCTGCTGTCTGATACTGATCATGGAATTCTAGCGGAGTCATTAGGTGCAGCTTTCTTTGAATACGCTCGTTGTTGTAATAATCGATATAATTCTCGATTGCCTTGACCAGCGCTTCCCGCTCATTGAATTTTCTGCCATAATACGTTTCTCTTTTCAAAATGCCCCAGAACCCTTCCATCGGCCCGTTATCGATACAATGCGCAACACGAGACATGCTCTGCTTCATGTGGTGTTTTTTCAGACGCGTCGAAAACATAGCACTCGTATACTGAAAACCGCGGTCTGAGTGGAATAATGGATGCGCATCTGGTTCCTTTGCAACAGCAGAGTCAAATGTGTCCATTACTAATGGGTTATCGTTTCTATCGCTGATTACGAACGAAACAATTCGCCGGTCGTAAAGATCCAGGATTGCACTCAAATAGACTTTCCGAACCTCTATACCAACGTAATACTTAAACTCAGATACATCGGTAAGCCATTTCTGATTTGGTGCATCAGCGTGGAAGTCTCGATTCAGGTAGTTCTTAGCGATATAGGCAGGATCTTTGCTTCCACGAGTGCAGCTCTTGGGACGCCACTTTATCGTTGATTGTATATGCGTCTTGCGGCAAATACGGAGAACCCGTTTGTCATTGGCTTTGATATCATGCTTTTTCTCAAGCTCATCCTTTAACCTGCGGTATCCCATATCCGGATGTTCTTCATGGATTTTCTTGATTGTGTCTGCAATCTTCTGATTCATCCGTTCCCTGTAACTGCCCGGATCTTTGCTCCAACGATAGTAAGCGCTGCGCGGGACATGGTACATTGCGCAGAGCAAGGCAACAGGGTATTCCTTTTCTTCTGAAAGTTGTTGGATCGCCTGGTACTCGTAGATATGGCGGGTTAGAGATAGCGATCCTTCATCTCTAACTCTCTGACTTTTTTTAGCAGGTCGTTCTCCATTTGAAGATAGCGGTTTTTGCGCTCTAGTTCTGCGATCCTGTCACGCATCTCTTCTTCTTTTGTACGACTGGGAAGGCTGCCTGCTCGTTTACCGCGGCGGTCTTCCAGCCCGGCAGAACCCATGTTTTCATAGCGCTTTACCCAGTTACGCACCTGCTGATAAGAACACTCATATTTCTTGGCTGTTGCACCATAGTTCTTGTCATTAGCAAGGCAATCTTGGACAATCTCAAGGCGTTCTTCATATGTAGTCTTACGGTTTTTCCTCATGTAGCTACCTCCACCGCTTCCACGGGATTTGATCTCTCCATGAGTATTATAAGCCTTTATCCAGCAACGGAGTTGTTGCTTGTTACGTATGCCGTATTTCTGAGAAATATCGCGAAGGCTGCCTTTGTGGTCAAGGTAATCTTTAACAGCCTTGAGTTTTATCTCTTTACTGTAGACTTTGTTTCTTGACTGATTAGCTAAAGCAGTTGGACCTCCACTAAGGTATATTAATCTCCAACCTCTAACCGTGGATTCGTCAACCCTCAGCTCTCTCGCAACTTCACACACATCCTTTTTGCCAACCAAGATATCTTCAACTGCTTTTATCTTGAGTACTGGGTCTATCTTACTTTTCCTGGACATAACAATACCCCCAAGTAGGTTTCATTTTTCAATGTCCTACTTAGGGGTAGCATATCATCAAGCTTCGGGCTTTTCTTTATGGTGAAAGCACAGTACGCCCCTGCGGGTATCCACTACCTGACGGTAAGCGATGCGGACCGTTTCATCGAAACGGTGTATGCGAAGTATAGACAAACATCGAAAAACGTGCTACATTATCAAACTGATAAAGATTCTTATTTTATACCTGCAGGGTGAGTGGAAGAGAGGCGCATCTGATCAACGATGCATTTGCGTCGGACGCATCCTGATGTAGACATTGCCCGAAGTGCCCGTCGACAGAGATGGACATCCGTGTAGGAAAAAGGAGAGACTGCCATGTATTCTATTCGCAATATTACAGATGACGTCGTATATGTAGGTGTCGAGGATCGTCGCCTGCATCTGTTTGAGAACATTTTCCCGCTGGATCGCGGTGTAACCTATAACAGCTACGTGATCCGGGACGAGAAGACTGCGCTCCTCGATACCGCGGATGCAACCGTATCGCAGCAGTTCTTCGAGAACGTGGCGGCGGCGCTCGATGGCCGTGCACTCGACTATCTCATCGTGAACCACATGGAGCCGGATCACTGTGCACTTATCGCTGAGGCGCTTGAGAAGTACCCGGAGGCCATCGTCGTGGGCAATGCGAAAACCTTCCAGATGATCTCCCAGTTCTTCACACTGACGATCCCGGAGGAGCGGAAGCTCGTCGTGAAGGAAGGCGATACCCTTTCCCTCGGTAAGCATGAGCTCAGCTTCGTGATGGCTCCGATGGTGCACTGGCCGGAGGTTATGTTCAGCTATGATGCGACGGAAGGCATACTGTTCTCCGCTGACGCCTTCGGCGTATTCGGCACGAACAACGGGAACATCTTCGCCGATGAGCTCGATTATAAGGCACAGGACTTCGTCGATGATGCCCGTCGCTACTACACAAACATCGTCGGCAAGTACGGCATGCAGGTACAGAGTGTTCTCAAGAAGGCAGCCGGCATCGACATCCGGATGCTTTGCCCGCTGCACGGACCGATCTGGCGCGAGGACCTCGGCTTCATCCTGGACCTCTATGATAAGTGGTCCCGCTACGAAGCAGAAGAGATGGCCGTCGCTGTCTTCTACAACTCTATCTACGGTAACACCGAGTCTGTGATCAACGCCTTCACCATGAAGCTCGCAGCCCGCGGCGTAAAGAACATCAAGGCCTATGATGTATCGAAGACCGACGTCTCCGTGATGATCGCCGAGTGCTTCCGCGTGACGAACCTCGTCTTCGGTGCCACCACCTACAACAACGGCCTCTTCCCGAAGATGGAAAACCTCGTCGCCGACATGAAGGCCCTGAGCGTACAGAATAAGAAGATCTCCATCATCGAAAACGGTACTTGGGCTCCGACCTCCGGCAAGCTCCTGAAGGCCGAGTTCGACACCCTGAAGAACTGCGAGTACATCGGTGACACCCTCACCATCAAGTCCGCCTCCTTCAGCCGAGAAGCCCTCGACGCCCTCGCAGACGCCGTCGCTGCTTCCCTCCAGTAATAGATATGATTCAGCCGAAGTCCCACGGGACTTCGGCTTTTCGTTATATGAAAAACGTGTATTGGCGGATCATCGGTCGTCCGTCCCGCTACCGGCTTCCCGACATGCCTCCCTGCTTGAACAGTACCGAAAAGACGCCAAAATGGGGCCGGAAACCCTAAAAATTTGCCGTTTTCCGAGAAAGTGGTATAATAACCCAAAAGTTTGAGCGAAACGTTGAGGTTTTATATGAAAAAGCTAAGTAGCATCCTGCTCATCCTTTGTGTCCTGCTCCTCGGATGTCAGCGGCAGAACCCGCTGGTCTATAACGTGAATAAGTCCGACGAGCTCAGGGAATATGAATCCGAATCCGAAGAGGAATCGAGATTCGCCGAATCCCTGGCACAGAAGGAGAGTATGAACGAGGCAGAAAGTCTCGCCGCAGCAGAAGCGGCGGTCTGGACGAAAAAGCTTCCACAGAAAACAGCAACGCGCGTCAAGGGAATCTACCTTACGGCAGTCACTGCCGGTTCCTCGCGCATGCAGGACATCATCGGGCACATCGATGAGACCGAGCTGAACGCCGTCGTCATCGATATCCTCGGCGATAAAGGCCGCATCGAGTACCAGATGTCCTCCCCGCTGATCGACGAGATCGGATCTGCCGAAGACACCATCCCGGACCTCCCGTCCCTGATGAAGACACTGAAGGAGCATGGCATCTACACCATCGCCCGCATCGTCACCTTCCGTGACCCCTACCTCGCGACCGTGAAGCCGGAGTGGATGAACCATAACGCCGAAGGTAGCGTGTTCACCGATAATTCCGGCATGGCCTGGGTCGACCCGTATAACCGCGACGCCTGGGAATATAAGGTCCAGGTCGCAGAGCAGTGTGCCGACGCCGGCTTCGACGAGATCCAGTTCGACTACGTCCGCTTCTGTACAGAACGTGGTATGAACGACGTCGTCTACCCGGAGGAAGAAACCCGGGGCATGGATAAGACGGACATCATCACCGAGTTCGTCCGCTTCGCCTCCGATCGCCTCGCAGCGAAAAATGTATTTATGTCTACCGACGTCTTCGGAACCATCATCGGCTCCTACGTCGATACCGTCTCTGTCGGACAGGACTACCCGGTGATGGCCGGAGCGGTCGATTACATGTGTCCGATGATCTACCCATCCCACTATGGAAACGGAAATTTCGGTCTCGAGGTCCCAGATCTCGAACCATATAAGGCGATTCTCGGCGCGTGCAATGCCTCCAGAAAGGACCTCGCCCTCGACTATACCGAAGGCGTGCATCAGGCGATCGTGCGCCCGTGGCTTCAGGGCTTCACCGCCAGCTGGCTGAAAAGCTTCAAGCACTATGGTGCAGAGGAGATCCGCCAGCAGATTCAGGCTGTCTACGACGCCGGCTATGACGAGTGGATCATCTGGAACGCCAGCAACGAATACGACTGGAGCGCCTACCTGAGTGACGAACAGGCTGCCCAGGAAGATCAGCAGATCCAGGCGAAGCGTGCCGCCGACGCCCAGGCCGCTGTCGACGCAAGCCGCGCCGCCGAGGAAAGTGAAGCCGCGAGCCGCGCCGCCGCCCTCGAATCCATCGCCCAGTCGAAGGAAGACGCCGCAAACGCCGTCGAAACGGCCGCTGAGTCTTCTGAGAACTGAGCTACAGTTACTGCTCACTCGTCAACTTCATTCAGACAGGAGCAAACAGTAACACAGTTATAACGCGTATGATGATACGTTATGAAAGAGGCCTTTGACGCGGCACAGGTTTCTGTTATAATTGGAATTTGTTGAATAGACGTTAATTCGTAAAAAACTGAATCACAAGGGGATACAGATTATGAAGTATAATTTTAAAAAGATCGAACCGAAGTGGCAGGCGAAGTGGGAAGAAGCCCAGGCCTTCAAGGCGGTAGACTTCAGCGAGAAGCCGAAGTGGTACGGACTCGTCGAGTTCCCATACCCGTCAGGTGCCGGCATGCACGTCGGTCATATCAAGGCATACTCCTCCATCGAGGTACTCTCACGTAAGCGCAGAATGCAGGGCTACAACGTCCTCTTCCCGATGGGCTTCGCCTCCTTCGGACTGCCGGCAGAGAACTATGCCATCAAGACCAACACCC
>CABTMH010000178.1 GCA_902485915.1 uncultured Oribacterium sp.
AAAATCAATACCGCTGAAGGGGCTTCTTAACGAAGCTCTGTTAAAGTGCGCCTTCTTTAGAGGTTTTTGCTGGTATTCAAATATTTCGCGGCCTTTGTGATATCATCCTTCTAGCAACCAAGCTTAAGTTGACTTTGGGTTGACTACATTGGGGTCTGACCCCATTAAATTTAGTTTATGGGGTCAGACCCCATAAACTCAGGCCTGTGTCGGGAGCTTGAAGCTGGACTTCAGGCCGACGATGCGGTTGTAGACCGGATGGCCTTCGGTGGAGTCCTTACAGTCGACGCAGAAGAAGCCGTTTCGTACGAACTGGAAGCTGTCGTATGGCTTCACGTCCATGAGCTCCGGCTCGACCATACAGTTCTCTACGACGGTGAGGGAGTTCGGGTTGAAGTTCAGGGTGCCATCGTCGTTCAGTTTACCCTTCTCTTCGTCGATCAGCTGCTCATACAGACGGACGGTCACCTGACCCGCGGTCGGAGCATTGACCCAGTGGATCGTGCCCTTCACCTTACGTCCCGTGAAGCCGGAGCCGGACTTGGTTTCCGGATCATAGGTGCAGTGAACGACCGTCACCTTTCCATCGGCGTCGGTCTCGTAAGAGGTCGCCTTTACGAAATATGCGGACATGAGGCGGACCTCGTTGTCGACATAGAGTCTCTTATACTTCTTCGGCGGATCGATCATGAAGTCGTCGCGCTCGATGTAAAGCTCGCGGGAGAACGGAACCTGACGGCTGCCGAGCTCCTCGTTCTCGAGGTTGTTCGGCACCTCGAGCATCTCGGTCTGGCCCTCCGGATAGTTGTCGATCACCAGCTTGATCGGGTCGATGACGGCCATCATACGCTTATCCTTCAGCTTCAGGTCCTCGCGGATGCAGTACTCGAGGAGACTGATGTCACAGCTGGAGTTTGCCTTCGAGATACCGCTCAGGGTGACGAACTGACGGAGGGACTCCGGTGTGTAGCCACGACGACGAAGAGCCGCGATGGTGACGAGACGTGGATCGTCCCAGCCATCTACGACGCCATCCTCTACCAGCTTCTTTATGTAGCGCTTACCGGTGACCACGTTCGTCAGATACAGCTTTGCGAACTCGATCTGGCGAGGCGGGTGCGGGAAATCGCAGTGCTTTACGACCCAGTCATAGAGCGGGCGATGATCCTCGAACTCCAGTGTGCAGAGGGAATGGGTGATGCCCTCTACCGCATCCTCGATCGGATGTGCGAAATCGTACATCGGGTAGATGCACCACTTATCACCGGTGTTGTGGTGATGCATGTGGGCTACACGGTAGATGATCGGGTCACGCATGTTCAGGTTCGGGGATGCCATGTCGATCTTCGCACGAAGGGTCAGGGTTCCATCCGCGTACTTGCCGTCCTTCATGTCCTGGAAGAGCTGAAGGTTCTCTTCGATCGGACGGTTACGGTTCGGGGACTCCTTTCCAGGGTTCGTGAAGTCGCCACGGTACGCGGTGATCTGCTCTGCGGTGAGATCATCGACGAAGGCGAGTCCTTTCTTAATCAGAAGAATGGCCTTCTCATACATGATATCGAAGTAATCGGATGCGAAGAAGATGCGGTCCTCGAAGTCGGCACCGAGCCACTTTACGTCACGCTCGATGGCCTCGACGAATTCGGTCTTCTCCTTCATCGGGTTCGTGTCATCGAAGCGGAGGTTAAACTGTCCATGGTACTCCTGCGCCATCCCGGAATTCAGAATGATCGACTTCGCATGGCCGATGTGCAGATAACCGTTCGGCTCCGGTGGGAATCGTGTATGTACGTGGTCATAAACGCCCTCGGCAAGATCCTTATCGATCTCACGCTCGATGAAATGCTTCGACTCTGGCGCCTTCTCCTCCAGCACGCCGTTCTCGTTTCTTGTTTCCATAGACATAGTATAGCCTCCTAAAAATGAAGTACCCAAAATTATAGCATATCGGGGCGGCGTTATACAAGGGGCTATGCGGGAAGTCGTCACTGTGCGCTCAGGTTCTGATCAGGCAGGGAGCCGGAGGGGGACGGAGGATCGATAATGCAGTTCGGCTTTTTCCTGGAAGTGTGCTAAACTGGTTCTAGATGTGATTTTTTGAAATGAGGTTTGTGAATATGGAAATTACGAAGGAACTCAAGTGGCGGGTGCTGAACCACCTCTATCTCGGCTACATCCTGAGCGGTGCGGTCATCACGATTTTCGGTGCGATCCTGCCGCATCTCATCGAGGAGGAGCAGCTGAACTACGCGGTCGCGGGCGGCCTCATCAGCATCCTCGCGATCGGCAATTTCTGTGCCTCCATCATCTATCCGCTCGCGAAGCGTCACTTCTCGCATCGTGCGGTCGTGGTCGCCATCACTGGCCTCTCGCCGATCCTCATGTTCCTCCTGACGATTCATCCGCCGGTCTGCTTCATGTACGTGCTGGTGTTCGTCCTCGGCATCACGAAGGGCACCGTCACGATCATCAGTAACCTCGCGATGAACGTCGCGACGAGCAGCTCGACGAAATACCTGAACATCCTGCACACCACCTTCGCCGTCGGGGCCTTCGCGAGTCCCTTCATCATGGCCGCGCTCCTCGCCCTCGGCTTCCCGTGGCGCACCATCATGTACATCCTCTGCGTCTGCGGCGCGATCTTCCCGCTGAACTACTGGACCATGGACTACCGGATGCTCGAGGAGCCGCAGTCGTCCGCGGCCAATGCAGGCGACCACCACGCAGATGGCTCTGCGAAGGCACTGCTCACGAACCGCAGCTTCCTCATCATCACCTTCATCATGTTCACATACGTCGGCTTCGAGAACACCGTGAACGGCTGGTTCGTCACCTACCTGAAGGACACCGGCGTTATGACGAGTGCACTCGCCACTGCGATGGTCTCGGTTACCTGGATCATGATGATGGCCGGCCGCATGGCTACCGCGCAGTTTCTCCAGCATGTCCATAAGCTCTGGATCATCCTCGTGAGCGCCCTCATCGATTTCGTCGCGATCGTACTCCTCGTGAACACCCACACCGCGACGATGGCGGTCATCATCATCGCCGTGCTCGGCCTCGGCATGAGTGCCATCTACCCGACCACCGTCGCGGCAGCCGGCCCGATCATCGAAGGCTCCACCATGGGTCTCTCACTCCTCACCGGCATCAGCGCCATCGGCGGCATCGTCGTCCCACAGATCATCGGCATACTCGCGGATCAGGTCGGCATCGCCGGCGCGATGGTCACCGTCGTCCTCACCGTCGGTATCATGCTCGCGCTCTCTATCCTCGCCGTCCTCCGCGATCGGAGAGGACTGATGGGGTGAAGTTACGGAAAGCACGGAGGGCGGACGCTGTAAGCGTCCGCCCTCCTGTTTTTAATTCGATTCTAACAATCAAGCGCCCATGCCGACGAGGAGATCCGGGAGGATGCCGTCGTTCTCGGTCCACATCTGGGTGATCTGCGACTCGTCCACCGGCGAAGTGCCACGGCCGAGCTCGATCGTTACAGATGGGATATCGAGCTTCTGTACCGCCCAGTCCTTGAAGCCCGCAGCGTCTGTCTGTGACCAGGTATCCGAGATGGTATACCCTGTGTTCTGATGGACGACATCAGCCAGATACTGTCCCTTCGCCTTATAGTTTCCGGTCTCGCCGAAATACCAGTAGATTACGCGGCCCTGTGTGTGGTAGCTGATCGTGTAGTCCGGCATGATCTGGCGGCAGAGGTTCGCGAGCGCCTTTGACTCGACCTCACTCTCCGGCCCCGTACCCTTATAGAACATGTTCGACGGATGATCAACCTTCGGGGTCGCCTCCTGCCAGAACGCGTCGAAGTTACGGTTCAGGTTAACACCGTTGATGTTGTTCTTCCACTTTCGCAGGTAGGTGGCGAGGTCCGTCACCTGATCCTGTGCGGCCATGCTCATGACCATCGTCTTCGCCGCCTGCGTGTTCAGCGCGTCGACGCCGCCCTGTACGAGGGTGATGCCGTCCGGATTCACCATCGGTACGAAGTGAATGCAGGTGTTCTGGAGCATCGTCGCGACGGACTGTCCGTGGTAAAGCATGCCACTCTTCTGCATCTCCAGCAGTGCCACGATCTCCCGCATCACGAGCTGGGAGCTGATGTACTCACGTGCGTGAATGCCGCCGTGCACGAGGATCTTATGCGAGGCGGACGGGTTTCCGACCACCACGTGGTAGAGCTGCCGTCCGTCGATGGTGTTCCCGAGGACATCCATCTGCATCTGCGGATAGGTCGCCTTCAGGATATTGAGGTCGGCCTGCATCTCCTGGTAGGTGTAGGTGCCGACGTTGCTGCAGTAGTAACCGGCTGGAAGCGGTACGGTACTGAGTGCACCCAGGACAGTAGAGCTGCCGCTGGTCGATGTGCCGCTGCCGAACAGATTATTGAGGCTGCCGGTGCTGCCCGTCGCGCCAGGGACCGTCGGCCCGAAGCTCGTCATGCCGATGCTGTCGGCCGGTGTGCCTGTACTGCTGCCGCTGCTGCTCACCAGCGCCTGCGTCGTGCCGGTGCTGCCCGCCGCTGTGATGGCCTGCATCGCAGATGCAGCGACCGAGGCCTGGGTTTCGGAGCTTGCAGCCCCTGTCGGCGCAGTGGTGGTTCCTGTGGAAGCAGCCGCTGTCGTCGTTCCGGTCTGATTTATGCTGCCGGCGCCGGCTGTCGTGCCCTCCAGTGTGTCCGTCGCTTCGACGATCCCCGTGCTGCTCTCACTGCCACTCGTGCCGGTCGCCCCCGCACTGTAGTTTGCGCCACTGGTCTCCGCACTCGCCACGATCGGCGTCACGCCTGACGCGATCGTCCCGGCATACGCCGTCGTGCTGAGGCTCGCCATCATTGACATCGCCATCGCAGCCGCGACGACGGATTTCTTCTTTATCATAATGTATGGTCCCCTCGATTCTCGCAGCTCATGTGCCGGCACCGCCTGGCCCGGACATCATGCTCCGCGATGATGCGCATCACATACCACGGGGCTCCACGCCTCTCCGGCTGAACCCCCGCAGCATACCATGCAGATTTTCACTCAACTGCCCGTAATTATACCGAATTCGCTTTTTCATGTGAATGGTCAATTTTTTTAAAATAATCTGACAGAAGTGGGACGGTTACTGTTCGCGTTCGCTCGAGTGCTGATCAGGCAGGGGCCGGAGAACCTGTTGTGCTACAATCCTTCCGGGGAAATTTTTGACACTGTAGGCACAGTAAGCGCTTCATGGCAGGACAATGCCTACATCTGGATGCCTGGGAATTTGGAGCTGTAGTCACTGTAAGCGCTTCATCGTAGAATCATGCCTACGACAGCGGTGCCTCGAAATTTCATTCGCAGGCACTGTAAGCGCTTTATATCACCATCGTGCCTACGGAAATAGCCATATTTCAGGGCACACTGTAGGCACGTTCAGGCAATTTCCCAACCAACATGCCTATAAAATCTTCGGCGAAAGTAGGCATGATAAGCCATTTTGGTTGATATCATGCCTACAATTCACTTTCGGCCCCTGTCTGAATCCAGTTGACGAGTGCGCAGTAACTACTGTTCTCCAGTCAACTGGATTAGACCGGGAGGGCGGCAACGTGGGACTTTCTTTCATGTGACTTATAGAATTTTCCTGCGTTTGGCATTATATTGTTGGCATATCAAAGATTTTTTCGTCGAAGATGTTTCGACTGTCTATAGTATGTTCCTGCGTAAACAGGTTAAATGGAGAAGCGTCGATGTTTAACTTCCATACCATCAAAACAAAAACGATCAAAAGAAAAAACCGTGCCGCGATGCACGCTCACCCGCAGCGTGTCTATCTGCTCGCGCTGCTCCTCGATCTGCTGGCGATCGCCGCGAATCAGCTGGCGATCCACTCATCTGCGTTCGCGGATGCGTACTCCCACTATGTTTATCGCGTGCTGAGTCTCGGCATCGGCTCTGTGATGGGCCTGCTGCCCTTCTCCGTGGTGGAGCTGCTGCTCTACGCGACGATCCTTTTCGTGCTCTTCGATTTCGTGAAGCAGCTGTGCCACTTCCTCGGCCATCTTTTTCTCATCCTGTCCACGCTGCTCGTACTCTATGTTTTCCTCTGCGGCATCAACTACCACCGCACGAGCTTCTCGCAGGAAGCCGGCCTCAGCATAACGATCGACGAGCACGGCACGGTCTACGATGAAGCGGACCTCATCGCGCTCTGCGACTACCTCGTCACAGAAATCAACGACACGGAGGCACAGGTTGAGGGCGCCTGCATTGGCCAGACCATGGAGACGCCGAAGCCTTCCGCCGCCTGGCTGTGGCACGCGGGACGCACGGGTCAGCGCGCGATGGAGAAGCTCGGCCAGCGCTACCACCGCCTGTCAGGCCACTACCCGTTCCCGAAGCCGATCCTCAATACCTGGATCCTCAGCGTCCAGCAGACCACCGGCGTCTACTCGCCATTTACCGTCGAAGCAAACTACAACCGCGACATCGCATACTACGACATCCCGTTCACCATCTGCCACGAGCTCTCGCACCTCCGCGGCTACATGCAGGAAGAGGAAGCGAATTTTATCGGCGTGCTCGCGACGATCGGCGCGGACGATCTGTACTTCAACTACTCAGGCTATGTCTCCGCCTGGGTATATGCGGGCAATGCACTCGCCCGGATCGACAGTACCGCCTTCGCTACGCTGTACGGCCGGATCAACGAACGGACCCGCCAGGACATGCTCTACAACAACGCGTACTGGAAGCAGTTCGAGGGGAAGCCTGCCGAAGCACATGAACAGCTGAACGATGTCTACCTGAAGATGCAGGGCCAGGCGACCGGCGTCCACAGCTACGGACACGTAACCGATCTGATGCTCGAGTACTTCGCGAAAAATGGGACGCTGAAGTAGCGTAAGCGTTCAGCGAAGGTGCCTCTTTGATCCAAGTCGAAGCTTATTCACATACTGCGTTTTCTTGTTTGTTTGCATTCTGATTGACTATGGAAGAATTAAAGAAAGCTCTTGAAGACTGATGTACGAGATCCGATTCACCAATGCTTATTAGTAAATACCGGTTCTCATTCTGATCTATTAGTCATGTGAAAAAACAGGCTTCTCGTTCGGGAAGCCTGTTTTGATTCGTGTGCTTTTTCTTTTATCACTTCGCTTCTACAAATTCGAGAAAGCACTTCGCTTCTTCTGTGCGCTCCGATTTCACAGCGAAACCGAAAATCGGCGTGGTTTTCTGATACAGTGCGTTTTCCGCAAGCCATGGGGCGTCCGTGAGGACGATCCCGACCGGAATCGGTGTCTGCATCTTCTCTGGATCCGGCATCACGAAATCTTCCCGCGGCTGCACAGTCGCGAGCCCCATCAGATTCGCCGCAAACGAGGACATCTCGTCGAGCGTCTCGGACGTGGTATGTCCGGATGCTGTCGCGCCAGTGCTCTGCTCTACACCTGTCTCGCTTTCGACATCCGCTTCAGCCGCCGACCGAGCATCGCCTGCTGTGGCGCTGCTGCTCTGCTCCGCATCTGTCTGATTTCCGGAAGCCTCCTCCGAAGCTGCCGGTGCACTGATCTCAGCATTGGCCACAGTAGAAGCGTCCGGCTTCCGAAGCGTGTCGCTGTTCGCGATGGTTTCATCGGCACCGAGGCTCATCTCCTCGAGATCGCCGTAGTCCGTCTGGTCGAGAAGCTCCTGCAGGTGCTGGTCGATATAGTAAACCTGACCGGCGGCTTCATACGCCGCGAGGGTCTCGTCATCCAGCACATCGCGGAGGTCGACGAAGGAGCCGTTCAGCGCGTAGTAGGTGAAGACGCCCGGATCCGCCACCATCACATCGATCTCGTGCGTCTGGTAGAGCGCCGCAATCTTCGCATTCTGCGCCATCGAAAACTGACTCTGATCGTTCGGATTAAAGGTCGCGGAGGTGTCGACGATGATCTTATACTTCCCGTCATCGAGCCCCGCCGCCTCGGCGAAGGCCGCCCCCGCGGCTTCATCTGCCTGACCGGAAAGGTCCGTGCCGCCGGCATTGAGCAGCATCGCATAGAAACCCGTCGGCTTGTTGTGGAGGATGGTCGAGCCGACCGACCACACAAGCACAACCAGCGCCACCACGCCGAGAATCCAGAACTTATAATAGTCGAAAATATACTGCACTTTCTCACCGAAACTCAGTCGGCTCAGTTTCTTCTTTTCCATCTTCAGATCATCACGTAATGCCATCTATTCTCCTATATATACTCAAGTAAAATACAGCTCGTCATAGAATACTGCGCTTCTGTTCTCATCTGCCGAGCCCTTCCCGAACTGTCACAAAAATCAGCCTATATTTTAACAGAAAGCTGTCGAAATATCCACTTTACGCGCCCCTCAATCTGTTCTATAGTTTTTATGTAAATTATGTAGTTGCAGTTTTCGTGAGATGAACCGCTCCGTTTCCCTCATCCGGATACTGCCATACTACACAAAACATGTTTCGCAGAGTAGACGCACGAGCGTACAGTGCCTTCCGAACGGGGAGTTTGTCGGGAGGACGAAGCCGGATTTCCGGCGCGGTTCGGGTGTCGCATCCCGCTGCAGTGAAGATTAGATCCTAACCTTCTTTGTAGTCAGGGGCTGCAAAGGAGGTATTTTTATGCAGAAATTCACTACAAAAACCATCGTATCCCTTTCAGTTCTTGTCGCTCTCCAGATCGTTCTGACAAGATTCTGTTCCTTCAGCGCATGGAACGTCCGCATCGGCTTCGGTTTCGTGGCACTCGTCATCGCCGCGGTCGTGCACGGTCCGGTGGCCGCTGCCCTCGTCGGTGGTCTCGGCGATATGATCGGCGCCATCGCGTTCCCGACCGGCTCCTACTTCCCGGGCTTCACGCTCACCCAGGTGCTCATGGGCCTGTCCTTCGGCCTCGCGCTGTACCGGAAGCCTCTTCATGTGTCCGACGCCAATGCCGTCGACCCGCACGCAGATGGTTCTGCCGCCAGCGCACTGGATGCCGCTGCGTCCTCGGTGCTCGCCGCTGCTCTCCCGCTGCCGATTCGTGCGACCTTCGCGGTGCTCTTTAACCAGCTGGTGCTGAGCCTTCTCATGAACACACTCTGGATCTCCATCCTTTACGGCTCCAGCTTCACCGGCCTTCTCACGACGAGAGTCATGCAGGCGGCGGTCACCGCGCCGATTCAGATCGCCGTGGTGCTCACCCTCGCCGGGATCCTGCGCCGCCGCGATATCCAGCAGGTGCTCGCCGCGTAATTTACTTCTGTTATCAGCTCGGAGGACCGGGAACAGAAGCACAACTACGAGGCGGTAACCTCTACGTATGGCTTCTGTTCCCGGTCCTCCGGCCCATTGTTAAACTTACACGCAATTTAGAAAGAAGAAAACATGGACTGGGATAAAGCAATCGCGCTCCTTCACGGGGCGAACTGGAAACATACGAAAATCGGACTCGAGCGTATGCGAGATTTCATGCACGCGCTCGGAGATCCACAGGAGAAGCTCCGTTATGTGCATATCGCCGGCACGAACGGTAAGGGCTCAGCCTGCGTCATGACCCAGTCGATTCTGACGGCCGCGGGCTTCCGCACTGGTCTCTATATCTCGCCGCACCTCGACCAGTTTAACGAGCGCATCTCGATCGATGGCGAGACGATTTCGGATGCGGATCTCCGCCGGCTTGCTGCCCGCGTGCGTGCAGCCGCGGAGACCCTCGGCGAGGAGCCGACGGACTTCGAGATGATCACTGCGATGGCCTTCTGCTACTTCGAGGAGCAGCACTGCGATCTCGTCGTCCTCGAGGTCGGCATGGGTGGCCGCCTCGATGCGACGAACGTCATCTCCCATCCGGAGGTCTGCGCGATCATGCACATCGGCCTCGACCACACCGAGTTCCTCGGGGACACCGTCGAGAAGGTCGCCGCCGAGAAAGCCGGTATCCTGAAACCAGGTGCCGACTGCGTCCTCTACCACCAGCTCCCGGGCGTCATGGACGTCGTTTCCAGGCGTTTCACGGAAGTGAATGGCAGCGGAAGCTCCGCGAAGATCGCCGCACAGCTCGTGCCGACGGACCCGACGGCGTTCACCGCGCATGCACGAAGCATCGACGGGCAGGTCTTCGACTATCGTGGCCGCGAGGGACTCCGCATCGGACTTCTCGGCAACTACCAGATGGAAAACGCGATGGCTGTCCTCGACATCATCGACTGCCTGATCCGTCGCGGCTGGGGCATCACGGAGAACGCCATCCGTGCCGGTCTTGCCCAGGCTACCTGGCCGGGCCGCTTCGAGGTCCTCTCGCGGGATCCGCTTCTCATCGTCGATGGCGCCCACAACCCGAACGGCGTCGAAGCCCTCGTCGACACGATCCGCGCTTACTTCCCGGACCAGAAAATCAATTTCGTCATGGGCGTCATGAAGGATAAGGACTACCATACGATGCTCCGTCTCATCGCCCCGTACGCCGCCCGCTTCATCACCGAGCTCCCGGACGCGCACCGTGCCCTCCAGCCGGAAGCGCTGAAATCCGAGATCCGCGCGTACTTCGATGGCCCGGTCGAAACTGCCGACTCCGTCACCGCCGCCGTACAGCGCGCGATGGAGCTCGCGGAGCGAAACATGGATCACAACAGTACCGATGCCGCCCAGGCGCGACGTGCCATGAACCTCGCGGGCGACAGCATTGACGAAGGGTACATGCGCGGACGGCCGATCACCATCTGCTTCGGCTCCCTGTATCAAGTCGCCGAGATACGGAATTACTTCATTAGCTCCAGCAGATCGACCAGCAATGTATAAATCGTTCCTCAACGATATTGATTACGCTTGAATAGACGACTACCGATGGTAGTCCATCAAAAAGTATGCTCATTTAAAAAAGGGGCTGTCGCACTAAATGGCGGCAGCCCCTTTATTCTCTGTTTCCGGTAATAAAGTAGTCGCAATACTCTCCGCCATTCGCCAGCGTCTGTTTTCTGTGCAGCACGCCGTGCTGAAGCGTGATCATCACTTCATCAAGTTCGCAGAACAACGGCATGAGTTCGGAAACACCGAGTTTCTCCGTGTAAATGCAAATCGGGCAGCGGGTAATGCGGTAGTAACAGGCACCCTCATACGGCTGCCCGACAAAATCCACCTTGAAGGAGGTCGGGTATTTCGCTTCCTTTTC
>CABTMH010000179.1 GCA_902485915.1 uncultured Oribacterium sp.
GTTAAAGATCAGATTAAGAAGAATGGGACAGATTCACGCACCGTTTTACAGAGTTATCGTAGCAGACTCCAGATCCCCGAGAAACGGCCGTTTCATCGAGGAGATCGGTACCTACAATCCATGCGTAGAGCCGTCTGAGATCAAGATCGACGCTGAGAAGGCGAAGCAGTGGATTGCAAACGGTGCACAGCCGACCGAGACCGTTGCGAAGCTTCTGAAGAAGGCTGGTATCTGCTGATTATTTAGCCGAGAGGAGACCTCATGAAGGATTTACTCGAAACGATTGCCCGGGCGCTGGTGCAGAATCCGGACGACGTAAAGGTCGTCGAGGAGACGAAGGACGACGAAATCGTCCTCACCCTGTCTGTAAACGAGCAGGATATGGGAAAGGTCATCGGTCGTTCAGGTCGCATCGCCAAGGCGATTCGCTCAGTGATGTCTGCCGCTGCCAGCAAGGCTGACGTTAAGGTTTCCGTAGACATCCGCTGAGACCATCCGATTACGGATCATAAGGATTTAATATGCAGGAAAAACTGAGAGTTGGTACGGTTGTTACCACCCATGGCCTCAAGGGTGAGGTGAAGGTTTATCCTACGACAGAGGATCCAGACAGATTTTTCGATTTAGATAAAGTCTGGCTGGATCTTTCCGGTTCTATGGAAAACCTGCGCGAGCTCCATGTCGAGCGCGTGCGCTTCTCGAAAAACCTGGCCATCGTAAAATTCGAGGGCATCGACTCGATCGATGATGTCCTCCCGTTCCGCCACGGCGAGCTGTACGTGGATCGCGCCGATGCGATCCAGCTCGAGGAAGGCGAGTATTTCGTCGGCGATCTGATCGGCATCGACGTCCTCGATGATGTATCCGGCGAGTGCCTCGGCACCGTGAAGGACATCCTCGAGACCGGCGCGAACAACGTGCTGATCGTGAAAAATCAGAAGAAGGACCTCATGATTCCGTATGTGCGCGGACAGTTCGTCACCGACGTACAGCCGGAGGAGGGCTTCCTGAAGGTGCATCTGATTCCGGGTATCCTCGATCTCTGATACCAGATCATGTGTGCAATGTTTCCGACGGACAGCGGATGGCAGCCCACAGAGGATCTGTCCGTATACATCTATGCGGCTGATTTTCGGCGGACCGGGCATCGCTGTCCGTCGATGATGTCTTATCCCCAGAAAGGCGGACGAATGAAAAACTACTATGTGATGACCCTCTTTCCGGAGATGATCGAAAACGTCGTCCGCGAGAGCATCAGCGGTCGTGCCATCAAAGCCGGCCTCATGAAGGTCGAGGCCTTCAATATCCGCGACTACACGAAGGACGCGCATAATCATGTCGACGACTATCCGTATGGCGGCGGTGCCGGTATGCTCATGCAGGTGCAACCGATCGTCGACTGCTATCAGCACATCGTCGATCGGATCGGCCATCGCCCGGCCCGCGTGCTTTTTATGTCGCCGCAGGGACGCACCTTCGATCAGAAGATGGCCGAGGAGCTCGCCGAGGAAGAGGATATCCTGTTCCTCTGCGGACACTATGAAGGTATCGATGAGCGTGCCCTCGAGATCCTCGAGGTCGAACACGTCTCGATCGGCGATTACATCCTGACCGGCGGTGAGCTGCCGGCGCTCAGCATGATCGATTCCATCTCGCGTCTCGTGCATGGTGTCCTGAATAAGGATGCTTCTCATGAAATCGAGAGCTTCTCCGACGGCCTCCTCGAGTACCCGCAGTACACCCGGCCGGAGGTCTATGCGGATCGTCGTGTCCCGCCGGTCCTTCTCTCCGGAGACCATAAGAAGGTCGACGAGTGGCGCCATCAGATGAGCCTCGAGCGCACGAAGGAGCGGCGTCCGGACCTCTACGAGGCGTATGTCACCTCGCATGCGGAGGAGTTCGCACCGAAGAAGCCGAAGCGCCGCCGGAAGGCCCGGTCCTGCCAGATCTTACCAGGTCCTGAAGCAGGGCACACTGAAGAAACCGAAACACCACCGGAAGCCCAGGATCTGCCGGGGTTTGTCCGGTCCTGAAGCAGGGCACACTGAAAAAGTGCTTGCTTTTTAGCCGCGTATATGGTATTTTGTGAAGGTTGTGACTAAGAGAGATATTCCGCTGACGGTTCCATCTGCTTGGAATAGGTGATTCGGCTCTGACCGAACGAGAAACTCCGTGAATGAATGTCGAATAGTACTAGGAGGTACACAATGTCTAATAACGAGATTATCAAGAACATCGAGCAGGGTCAGCTCAAGGCTGAGGTTCCAGTATTCAACACTGGTGACACCGTTCGCGTTTACAACAAGATCAAAGAGGGTAACCGTGAGAGAACTCAGATCTTCGAGGGTACTGTTCTGAAGATCCAGGGTGGTTCCAACAGAACTACTTTCACCGTTCGTAAGTCTTCCAACGGCGTAGGCGTAGAGAAGACCTGGCCGCTTCACAGCCCGATGGTTGAGAAGGTTGAGGTCGTTAGAAGAGGTAAGGTAAGAAGAGCGAAGCTCACATACCTTAGAGAGCGTACTGGTAAGGCTGCCAAGGTTAAGGCACTGTAATCAGAAGCGATGACACATTGGGGCGTTCCGTTTTACGGGATGCCCCTTTTAAATAGTTTTGTTTACTGGTAATATTTCAGTTGTGAAATGGTTTACGGGAAAGGGGTCAGACCCCTTATGGGGTCTGACCCCCTGGCCTCCCGGCGGGTTGCACGAATTGGAGTGTACGACTTGCTGACGAACATCAGCCCCCTGGGTTCCCGTTTGTTTTATGAGGTGGAGAATGCGAGAGAAAAGTCCGATTCAGAAGTTTGTCGGCACGATCACGAACGTGATCGTCGTCATCGCGCTTGCGTGGTTTCTGGTGCACAGCTTCCTGACGACCGAGGAGATGTCCGGTCACAGCATGGAGCCGGCGATATCCGCAAGCGACCTCGTGCTGGTCGATCGGCTCACGTATAAGTTCATGAAGCCGAAGCGCATGGATGTCGTCATCTTCCAGCGAAGCGACGCGACACAAAACGTGAAGCGCGTCATCGGACTGCCGGGTGAGACCGTCGTGATCCAGAACGGCCGCATCTACATCGACGGCACCCTGCTCGAGAGTGATCATATCTCTGACATCTCCCTCGGCGGTATCGCGGAGAAGCCGGTCGAACTGATGGAGGACGAGTATTTCCTGATCGGGGACAATGCAGACTCCTCCGAGGACAGCCGCTTCATCAATGTCGGCAACGTCAAACGCTCGCAGATCCTCGGACGCATCTGGTTCCGGCTGCTGCCGTTTAAAAAGATCGGTTTCATCAAATGACGCTGCCACTGCGTCCGCAGTACACAGGCATCTGCTACCGGCTACGCTTGTTTCATGAAATCGAGCGCATGAACGGAAACCACAGGGTTCCGTGAGCCTGCAATCATAAGCAACATAATGTACATAAAGAACGATAGAAGACAGGTGAATTATGACGATTCAATGGTATCCTGGCCATATGGCCAAGGCAAAACGAAACATCCGTGAGGACCTGAAGCTGGTCGATCTCGTCATCGAGGTCATCGATGCCCGCTGCCCGGAATCCTCCCGTAATCCGGACGTCGACAGCTTCGCGAAGGATAAGGCCCGCATCCTCCTCATCAATAAGGCGGATCTCGCGGATCGTCGTGAGACGAAGCGCTTCGCAGACTACTTCGGTTCCCGTGGCTACTACACACTCGAAATCGATGCGCGAAACAAGGGCAGCCTGAAGAAGCTGAATCCGCTCATCGATGAGGCGACGAAGCCGCTCGTCGAGAAGAACCTGAAGCGCGGCATCAAGACCCCGGTCATCCGTGCGATGGTCCTCGGTGTGCCGAACGTCGGCAAGTCCACCTTCATCAATTCCTATGTCGGAAAATCCATGGCGAAGACCGGAAACAAGCCGGGCGTCACCCGTGGTAATCAGTGGATCAATGTC
This sequence comes from uncultured Oribacterium sp., assembly GCA_902485915.1. Lineage (GTDB taxonomy): Bacteria > Bacillota > Clostridia > Lachnospirales > Lachnospiraceae > Oribacterium. The sequence continues at coordinate 3,947 of CABTMH010000179.1, forward strand.
AACAAAAAGCTGCAGCTGCTCGACACCCCGGGTATCACCTGGCCGAAGTTCGAGCGTGAGATCGTCGGCCTGAATCTGGCCCTCATCGGCTCCATCAACGACCAGATCCTGAACATCGACGAACTCGTATTCTACCTCATCAAGTACCTCGTGCGCTATTACCCGGAGGCACTGATCGCGCGCTACGGCAGTTCCCTCGAGGGCCTCGAGGAAGCGATTCAGGTCTTCGACGAGATCGGCCGCCGTCGCGGCTGCATCATGAAGGGTGGAAACATCGACTACACGAAAACCGCGAAGATCATCCTCGACGACTTCCGGAGCGGACGCCTCGGCGCCATCACCCTCGAGCACGTCCCGACCACTGCCGGCCAGGAGACATCCGACAGCCCTGCAGATACTACATCGGAGAACTGAGCGTAGTGAGCGGCCGAGGGGTCTGACCTCGACAAGTACAACTGTAGTGAGAGGCCGAGGGGTCTGACCCCTGCAGGTAAATCATTTCACATCGATAACATAAAGAAGAAAGAGGCATTCCATGGCGAGAGAATTAAAGGGCGAGCGTCTGGAGAAGGAGCTCGCGCGTTTAGCAGCGATGCACGAATATGAAAACGCACATGCCGATGTCCGTTTCATCGCCGGCATCGATGAAGCCGGCAGAGGTCCGCTGGCGGGTCCGGTCGTGGCCGCCTGCTGCATCCTCCCGAAGGATGCCGTGATCCTCTATCTCAACGATTCGAAGAAGGTGACCGCGCTCCGGCGCGAAGCGATGCTGCCGGAGATTAAGGAAAAAGCCATCGCCTATGGCATCGGCATCGTGGAGGAAAAGCGCATCGATGAGATCAACATCCTTCAGGCGGATTATGAGGCGATGCGCATCGCCCTTCAGAAGACGAGCGCGATGCTCCAGGCGAAAGGCCTCGCCGATGCGCCAGGTCTGCTGCTGAACGACGCTGTCACGATCCCAGGCGTCGACATCCCGCAGGCGTCGATCATCAAGGGCGACGCAAAGTCCGTCTCCATCGCCGCCGCCAGCATCCTCGCGAAGGTGACGAGGGATCACCTCATGGAGGAGTACGACGCGCAGTACCCTGAGTACGGCTTCGCCCGTCATAAGGGCTACGGCACGAAGGAGCACATCGAAGCCCTGAAACGCCTGGGCCCATGTCCGATCCACCGCCGCTCCTTTATCGGACATTTCGTTTGATCGTCTAACTCAGACAGACGCATGGAGGACCGGCAATCGCAGCACAGTACTTCGGTTCCCGGTCCTCCGATGTCCCTTTCTCCAGGCAAGTAAAGGAGCACCATGTACTTCAAAGAAGTCCCTGAGATATTCAAAGAAAAGCCAGAAACCGAAGCACCATCGAAGAAGCGCTCCGACGCGCGTCGCGGCAACCACGCAGATGGTGTCCGCGGGGAAGACATGGCCGCGGCCTACCTCGAGACGGCGGGCTACAGGATCGTCGCACGGAACTGGCGCTTTCACCGAAACGAGATCGACATCATCGCGATGGAGGGCGACACCCTCGTCTTCGTCGAGGTGAAGAAACGCCAGGACAGCGCCCACGGCTACGGCTGCGAGGCCGTAGACCATGCGAAGCAGCAGCGGATCCGCCGGGTAGCGGAAGCCTATCTCGCCTGCACGAAGCGCGCACAGGACGAAACGAAGTGCCGCTTCGACGTCGTCTCGATCGACGATGACAAGATACTACTGTTTCAAAACGCATTTTAGTATGCTATACTCATGATAAGTTTGTGCATTTTATGGAGGCAGGCATGTTAGCAAAAGATTGTAAGCGTAAAGTCATCCTGACGGGCGATCGTCCGACAGGAAAGCTTCATTTAGGACACTTCGTGGGTTCTCTCCAGCGGAGAGTACAGCTTCAGAACTCTGGTCAGTTCGACGAGATCAACATCCTCGTCGCCGACGATCAGGCCCTGACCGATAACTGGGATAACCCGAAGAAGGTACGTGATAACATCATCGAGGTCACCCTCGATTATCTCTCTGCAGGTATCGACCCGGATAAGTCCTTTATCTGCATTCAGTCCGGCATCCCGGCACTGCACGCACTGACGTTCTACTATATGAACCTCGTAACCACCCAGCGTCTGTCCAGAAACCCGACCGTCAAGTCCGAGATGCTCATGCGTGGCTTTAACGGCAGCGAGTCGGAGGATGACAATGTTGCCGGCCTTCCAGCCGGATTCTTCACCTATCCGGTATCGCAGACCGCCGATATCACGGCCTTCAAGGCGACCACCGTACCAGCCGGTGAGGACCAGATGCCGATGATCGAGCAGGCACGTGAGATCGCGCATCGTTTCAACACGATCTACAAGTGCGATGTCCTCGTCGAGCCGGATATCCTGATTCCGGAGAATGCGGCACAGCGTCGTCTCCCGGGTATCGATGGTAAGGCGAAGATGTCGAAGTCTCTCGGTAACGGTATCTTCCTGTCCGATGATGCCGCGACCGTAAAGAAGAAGGTCATGAGCATGTACACGGATCCGACGCATATCAACGTCGCGGATCCTGGTCATGTCGAGGGCAACATGGTCTTCACCTACCTCGACGCCTTCCTGCGTGATGACAGCCAGTTCGCAGACTATCTCCCGGATTATAAGAACCTCGAGGAGATGAAGGAGCACTATGAGCGTGGTGGTCTCGGTGATATGAAGTGTAAGAAGTTCCTGCTCAAGGTTATGGAGGATCTCCTCCAGCCGATCCGTGAGGAGCGTACGAAGTGGGAGACAAACATAAACGACGTCTATGACATCCTGAAGGCCGGTACGGATCATGCGGTGCAGGTGACGAACCAGACCCTCCACGAGTGCCGTGATGCGATGCGTATCAACTACTTCGATGATAAGGACGCGATGGTGAAGAGCTGGGAGTCCTGGCTGAACGAGAGCCATACGAAGAACTGATGGGCACCTGGAAGTCCCGCGGGCTCCGCGGCTCACAGCTGGAGGAGCTCATCAACCGGACGAACGAGGCCTACCTCGAGAAGAAGCTGGCGGTCGTGCAGAAGATTCCGACGCCGATCACACCGATCAACATGAACGAGGACCATACGCAGATCACACTGGCCTACTTCGATCAGAAGTCCACGGTCGACTACATTGGCCTCGTACAGGGCATCCCGGTCTGCTTCGACGCGAAGGAATGCGCCACGAATTTCTGGCCGCTGCAGAATCTGCATCCGCACCAGGTCCGCTTCATGCAGGCCTTCGAGGCGCAGGGCGGCATCAGTTTTATCATACTTTCATTTACGACCCGGAAGGAGATGTACTACATTCCCTTCCGGGATATTCAGTATTTCTGGAACCGTATGCAGAACGGCGGTAAGAAATCCTTTAATATCCAGGAGATCGATCTGAACTACCGGATCCGATCTCATAAAGATATGTTTGTGCATTATCTGGAGCCGCTGCAGCGGGATCTCGACGAGCGGGACCGCGCTGGATCGGCAGAAGAGGATGGTGCAGACATCCCGTGACCCGAACCGCCTGGGCGGATCGGACGGATATCCTCAGGATGGATGCCGGTCGACACGGATGATGTTTGATAGACGATGGAGGAGCGTAGAGCAATGAACATTATTGTGGTTGGCTGTGGTAAGGTGGGATATTCTCTCGCCAGTCAGCTGAACAGGGAGAACCATAACGTAACGATCATCGATAACAACGAGAAGGTTCTTCGACATGCGGTGGATTCACTGGATGTCATGGGTATCAACGGAAACGGCGCCATGCTGGCGATCCAGCAGGAGGCCGGTGTCAAGAATGCAGATGTCCTCATCGCCGCAACCGACTCCGATGAAGTCAACATGCTGTGCTGCCTGATCGCAAAGAAGGAAGGTAACTGTAACACCATCGCGCGTATCCGTAACCCGGAGTATAGGGATGAGATCACCTACCTCCGTGATGAGCTGAACCTCGCGATGGTCATCAACCCGGAGATGGCGGCCGCAAAGGAGGTCGAGCGTCTGCTTCGATTCCCGTCGGTCATGAAGATCGATAGCTTCTCCCGTGGCAAGATCGACCTGATCCGCGTCAAGGTGCCGGAGAACAGCAACATCGTCGGCATCCGCATGTATGACATCCCGCGTATCCTGAAGGTCAGCGTCCTGATCTGCTCCATCGAGCGTGGCGACCAGGTCATCATCCCGAGTGGTAACGACGCCATCATGAACGGCGATGTCATCAGCTATATCGCGAGTGCGGATCAGTCCAACGAATTCGTGAAGCAGCTGGGCATCGATTATAAGCCGATCCGCAGCTGTATGATCGTCGGTGGCGGCCGAGTCACCTACTACATCGCGAAGTACATGCACGACTCCCATATGAAGTGCAAGCTGAAGGTAATCGATCATGATCGTGACCGCTGCGAGTTCCTCGCCGGCGAGTTCCCGGATGCGACCATCATCAACGGTGACGGTACCGACCAGGATCTTCTGATCCGCGAGGGTGTCGAGAAGACCGACGCCTTCTGTTCCCTGACCGGCTTCGATGAGGAGAACATCATGCTGTCCCTCTATGCAGGTAAGCTGTCCAGTGCGCGTCTCATCACGAAGATCAACCGTATCGCCTTCGAGAACGTCACCTCGGAGATGAACCTCGGCTCCGTCATCTACCCGAAGCAGATCGTCGCAGATCACATCGTACAGTATGTGCGTGCGCTGAAAAACTCCGAGGGTTCGAACGTCGAGACCCTGTATAAGATCGCCGATGGAAGAGCAGAGGCCCTCGAGTTTAAGGTGGGCAATGATTCCGCCCTCTGCAATCATACCTTCGCGGATCTGACATTTAAGAAGAACGTCCTGATCGCGGCCATCGTCCGTGACAACCAGATCATCACGCCGCGCGGCTCCGACTACATGCTGCCGGGCGACAGCGTCATCGTGATCACCACGAATACTGGTTTCAACGATCTCAAGGATATTCTCGCATAAGGAGCGTTCGGTCATGAACTTTAGTATGATTATTTACGTGCTCGGATGGGTGCTGAAGCTGGAAGCCGGCATCATGCTCCTGCCGATCATCTGTGCACTGATCTATCAGGAATTCTGGGCTGTACAGGCCCTGGCGGTTTCTGCCGTGCTGGCGCTCGGCATCGGCACCCTGGCCACGATGAAGGGACCGAAGCGTACTGACTACTATGCGCGTGAGGGCTTCGTCATCTGTGCACTGAGCTGGATCGTGATGTCGCTGATCGGCGCACTGCCGTTTTATCTGACCGGCACGATTCCGTCCTACATCGATGCAGTCTTCGAGATCGTCTCCGGCTTTACGACGACCGGTGCCTCGATTCTTTCGGAGGTCGAGCACCTCGGCAAGGGCCTCCTTTTCTGGCGTTCCTTCAGCCACTGGGTCGGCGGCATGGGCGTTCTCGTCCTGGTTCTGACGATCCTTCCGCTCGGTGGCGGCTACAATATGATGATCATGAAGGCCGAGTCCCCGGGACCGGATGTCAGCAAGATCGTGCCGCGTGTCGCAGATACCGCGAAGGCACTGTATAAGATTTATGCAGCATTGACCCTCCTTTGGATCATCCTGTTCCTGCTGAGCGGCATGAGCATCTATGACTCGATCTGTATCGCCTTCGGCAGCGCCGGCACGGGTGGATTCGCCGTCCGTAATTCCGGTATGGCCGACTACAGTATGCTGAGCCAGTTCCTGATCTCCGTATCGATGATCATGTTCGGTGTGAACTTCAACGTCTACTACCTGATGCAGAAGCGGAAGTTCCATGATGCGTTTCAGTGTGAGGAAGCGCGTGTCTACCTCGGTATCGTCGTGTTCAGTACCTTTTTCTTCGCGATCAACATCGTGAAGATGTACGGCGGTGACTTCCTGTATGCACTGCATCACAGCTTCTTCACGGTCGGCGCGATCATCACGACCACCGGTTACTCGACCCTCGATTTCGCGACCTGGCCGCAGGCGAGCCAGATGCTGATTCTGTTCCTGATGTTTACCGGTGCCTGCGCAGGCTCCACCGGCGGTGGCTTCAAGATTTCCCGACTCATCATCATGGTGAAGGAGATCGGAAAGGAGCTTCTCGTACTGGTGCACCCGGAGGCCGTCAAGCACATCCGCCTCGAGCATAAGAGCCTCGAGCACAGCGTCGTGCGTTCCGTCAACTGTTACCTCATCATGTACGTGGTGATCTTCATGGTTTCCGTGTTCCTGATCGCATGGGCCGATGATTTCGACTTCACGACGAATTTCTCCGCGGTAGCTGCAACCTTCAACAACATCGGACCGGGCCTCGCCGCCGTCGGACCGACCTGCAACTTCAGCGCCTATTCGAACTTCAGTAAGATCATCCTGACCTTCGATATGCTCGCTGGAAGACTGGAGATCCTCCCGATGATGCTTTTGTTCCTGCCGAGAACCTGGCGGAAGTCGAACTGATGCTTCAGCATCCAGCGGGCAAACCCGGTGGAATGCGAAGCAGATCCGTTGGCATGTACGTCATCGACAACATGCTTCATGATATGTTATATTTTGAAAGAAGGATGCATCGCGCAATGTCATTAAGTTTACATTGAGCAATTAAGAGGTTCGCCTAAAATATAAAGAGCGATGGAGATATTTATATCTTCAA
>CABTMH010000180.1 GCA_902485915.1 uncultured Oribacterium sp.
GGCACCAGAAACCATACGTAGAGTTCGTGTTTCTGGTGCCGGCCCTCCGGGCCTCTGACAAAACTGAAAACCATTCAGATCCGCAGCCTGAGCTTCTTCGGAATGCAGGTCAGCGTATAATCCGTCTGGTCACCGATCGACTCGCCATCCACATGCACCGGAAGTGCCCGATCCGTATGGATCACGGCCTCACGGCAGCGGTAGAGATGCACACCGGTATGGGTGACATGCTTTCCGAAGATGCTCGCCAGCATGATCAGGAGCAGTCGCCACTTATACTTCGTGCTCACGATACAGATATCGAGGTAACCGTCCTCGCCGTCAGCCTTCGGGCAGACCATATAGCCACCATCGAAGGGATGTACATGCGCCGAGATGAACAGGATGTTGTTGAACTCGTGGCGCTTATCGCCATCGAGGATCACATAGCCATGACTCGGACGCGCATGGATCAGCTCCCGTACGAAGATACGGAAGTAGCTCACCCGCCGCCGATGGAAGAACGGCTTTTTCGCGTCGGCTGCACAGGCATGCCCATCGGCATATAGCGCCGGAAAGAGCGTCGCATCGAAGCCGATCCCGGAGCTCACTGCGAAGCGGCGATTCAGGGTCGCACAGTTCAGCACACCATAATCGAGCAGCATCTCATCCGCTGGATTTCCGAGACGCTTCAGCTGCGAGCGCAGTGTATAGCGCTTCCGATAGCAGCGCGCGATGTCGTTATCCGTTTTCGTCGGGATATAGGCGACGGACACACGATCACTGTCCATGTGCAGTCCATCCACGACCTCGTTCAGCGTACCCTCGCCACCGATGACGGTGATCGTCCGCTTCTCCGGGCAGCGCTCGGACAGCTGCCGTGCGTAGCGGCGCGCATCACCGGCCTTCTCCGTAAGATAAACCTCGTAGTTCTCCGTATCATGTGCCCGTTTTAAATATCTGAGTACCTTATCCCAGATTTTTCGTCCGCGGCCACCTGAGGCCTCTGGATTGATGATGAAATAGTACATACTTCCTCCGAAGCTTTATATGGGAAAATTATAGCATTTTTCAGCCGCCCTATCTCTAAAAAGACTATAAACTGCCCCTCCGATCCCCTTCGAAATCCTATGCTTCACCCATGAAAATCTTCGCTTCAGAACAGTGGCCATACGTATGCTGATCGCAGATGCATGTCCACGCATTTCACAAATTTTCCAAATCTAAGACACACTTTCAACACAGAAATCACGTATCATACTCGATGTAAACAGAAAGATAGCTGATGTGCATGAGCATCATCCGTGATCGTCGAGGCGACGATCGCAGCAGAACGCAGAAGATCTGTTGTGATGGCAGCCCAGCTTTACCAGATCACGATGCATGAACATATACGATCGATCAGGAACTACACTTTCTCAGGAGGTTCATGATGAAAAAAGTAGCAGGAATTGTTTTAGGTGCTGTATTATTCGGTTCCGTCGCCGGTGCATCCATGGTCGGTGTCAATGTCGCCGCCCAGAAGGCCGGCATCGTTTACCAGAGTGACAGTGGCTCCCAGACAGTCACACCGGAGACCACCGCCGCAGCGACCCAGGCTGCAGCAGAAACACAGGCGGCAGGCACGCAGAGCGGCAGTGGTATCGCACAGGCGTCCAATATGGGCTATGGCTCCGTCAGTGAGGTCGCGAAGGACGCGATGCCGTCGGTCGTCGCCATCACAAATATGATGAAGTATCAGGCGAACGGCTTCTCCCTGTTCGGTAACTACCAGAATTATGAGACCGAGGTCCCGGCGAGTGGTTCCGGTGTCATCGTCGGAAAGAACGATACCGAGCTTCTGATCGTCACGAACAACCATGTGGTCGCCGATTCGAGCTCTCTCTCCGTCACCTTCTGTGATAACGAGAGTGTCGATGCGGAAATCAAGGGCACCGATGCCTCCGCGGATCTCGCCGTGGTCGCTGTAAAGCTTTCCGATATCCCACAGGCGACGATGGATGCCATCAAGGTCATCAACATCGGCAACAGCGATAACATCCAGGTCGGCGATCAGGTCGTAGCCATCGGTAACGCATTGGGCTACGGTCAGTCCGTCACCACCGGTATCATCTCCGCGAAGGACAGAGATGTACAGACCAGTGAGGGTAGCGAGTCCGGCCTGCTCCAGACCGATGCCGCCATCAACCCGGGCAACTCCGGCGGCGCACTCCTCAACATGCAGGGCGAGCTGATCGGCATCAACGTCGCGAAGTACAGTGACACCGATGTCGAGGGCATGGGCTACTCCATCCCGTCCGCGAAGGCGAAGAAGGTCATCGATTCCCTGTCTACACTGACCACACGTCAGGCCGTGCCGGAGGATGAGCGTGGTTACCTCGGCATCCAGGTGAAGAACATCGATGCGCAGACCGCACAGACCTTCGACATGCCGCAGGGCGTCTTCATCTATAAGTTCACCGAGGGCTCCAATGCTGAGAACAGCGGCCTCCAGGAGAAGGATATCATCACCGCGCTGGATGGTCAGGGCGTCAACACCTTCGATGATCTCTCAAACCTGCTTTCGAAGTATAAGGCCGGCGAGACCGTCAAGGTCACCGTCAAGCGTCCGAACGGCAGCCAGTACGATGAAGTAACCGTCGACGTCACCCTGGGCTCTTCCGAGACCTCGAACACCAACCAGAAGTCCGGCACACAGAAACAGCAGAACCAGGGCTCCGCAAACGACCCGTTCTCTCAGGACGGTGGCAGCGGTTCAAATGATCCGTTCTCTCAGGACGGCGGTAACAGTTCAAACGGCAGCGGTTCAAACGGCAGCCAGGGCTCGAACGGCTCCGGCAGCACAGATCAGGAGCAGCTGTGGCAGCAGTTCCAGCAGTTCTTCAACCAGTATCAGCGTTAATCCATGAGAGGGCCGTCCGAAGGACGGAGCGGCGCATGGATGCCCTAGTGGCGAACGTATTCAGAGCCTTGCCTATGGCAAGGCTTCTTTGTTAATCCATGAGAGGGCCGTCCGGCAAGGCCTCATTGTCATTGACGCGCGCGCCTTTAAGCCTTAGAATAGTTTTATATGACCCTATGAGAAGCGATGATGTAGTGCCAGAAGCATTGGCGAACGCAGGCTGTGCCGTCATAGAATTTTTACCGGGGCGGGCAGAAATCATGGGCAGAGGAGAAACTATGAAGATTTTTAATACGATGTCCCGCATGAAGGAAGAGTTTAAGCCGATCGAGGAGGGCAGGATCCGTATGTATGTCTGTGGACCGACGGTCTACAACTTCATCCATATCGGTAACGCGCGTCCGATGATCGTGTTCGATACCTTCCGTCGCTATATGGAGTATAAGGGCTATAAGGTAACCTATGTGTCGAACTATACCGATGTCGACGATAAGATCATAAAGGAGTCCATCGAAGAGGGCGTAAGCTGTGGCGAGATCACGAAGAAGTACATCGCCGAGGTCGAGAAGGACATGGAGGCGATGAACATCGAGCCGGCGAGCGCACACCCGAAGGCGACCGAGGAGATCCAGGGCATGATCGATCTGATCGAGGATCTGATCGAGGGCGGTAACGCCTATGTCGCTGCAGACGGCACGGTTTATTTCGATACCACATCGTTCCGTGGCTATGGAAAGCTGAGCCATAAGAACATCGATGAGCTGCAGTCCGGTTTCCGTGATCTGAAGGTGTCCGGTGAGGAGGGCAAGCGTACCTCGACCGATTTCGTACTCTGGAAGCCGAAGAAGGACGGCGAGCCGTACTGGGAGTCTCCATGGTGCGAGGGGCGTCCGGGCTGGCACACCGAGTGCTGTGTCATGGCGCCGAAGTACTGCGGTGGCCGTCTCGACATCCATGCCGGCGGCGAGGACCTCATCTTCCCGCACCACGAGAACGAGATCGCACAGTATGAGAGTGCACACCACGAGATCTTCTCGAACTACTGGATGCATAACGGATTCATCAACATCAACAACCAGAAGATGAGTAAGTCCCTCGGTAACTTCTTCACCGTCCGTGACATCACCGCGCAGTACGACCCGATGGTGCTCCGTTTCTACATGCTGAGCGCTCACTACCGTAATCCGCTGAACTTCAGTAAGGAGCTCATGGATGCTGCGAAGACCTCCCTCGACCGTATCTACACGGCGCTGGATCGTCTGCGTGAGCTGAGTGCGAAGGCACAGGGCGATGCGATGACGGAGAAGGAGCTGGAGGATCAGAAGGCGGTCGATCAGCTGCAGGAAACCTTCGACAGTAAGATGGACGACGATCTGAACACTGCGGATGCGATCACAGCGATCTTCGAGCTCGTTCGTGTAGCGAACATCACGGCGACCGAAGAGAGCACGAAGGCATACGCGGACTATGTGCTTGCGAAGCTCGAGCTTCTCATGGGTGTACTGGGTCTTCGTACCGAGCTTCCGAAGGATGATCTCGACAGTGAGGTCGAGAAGCTGATCGAGGAGCGTCAGGCAGCACGTAAGGCGAAGGACTTCGCCCGGGCGGATGAGATCCGTGACCAGCTGCTCGCCATGGGTATCGTACTGAAGGATACCAGAGAAGGCGTGAAGTGGAGTCGTGCCTGATGGATTTCGAGATTTTCAAGCTCTATAAGGAAAAGCTGAATCTGAAAGCGGTGGATGTCCAGACGACTTCACCGCTTATTCTCGCGTACATCGGTGACTGTCTCTATGACCTCGCCGTGCGGGAGTATGTGGTGTCGAACTTCCCGGGTGTGGTCAATGCTGTCAACCAGAAGAAGACGGCCTTCGTCTGTGCACATGCGCAGTCGGAGATCATGGGCTATCTCATCGGACAGGGTGTGTTGACGAATGAAGAGATGTCCGTCTACCGTCGCGGCCGCAATCAGAAGTCAGCAACGCACAGTAAGAACAGCTCGATCCAGGAGTACCGCCGCGCGACAGGCTTCGAGGCGCTCATCGGATACCTGTATCTGACGGAGCAGTACGAGCGCATGATCGATCTGGAGGCGAGCGGCATCGCCCATCTGCAGGAGCTGGAGGACCGCTACGGCGAGATCCGGCACGAAGCGGCAGCAGAAGCCATCGAGACAGAGGAAAAGTAAATGATTCGGGGAAGTGACCGATCGCGTTTTATCTAAAGGTGCAACTCGTTCATTCTGACGAAGCATACGATGCGCGCCGACTCCCGAACATCATAGACTCGATTATAATAGAAAGGTCTTAGAATGAGAGACGAAGAATTTACACTGATCGGACGAAATCCGGTCATCGAAGCATTTCGTGCGGGCCGGGCGATCGATCGTCTGTTCGTACAGGACGGGCTCCACGACGGCCCGATTTCCACGATTTTACGCGAGGCGAAGAAGGCCGGTGTGAAGCCGGAATTCGTGAAGAAGGAGCGCCTCGATGAGATCGCCGGGCAGGGTGCGAGCCACCAGGGTGTGGCGGCATACCTCGCGGCGTTCCACTACAGCACCGTGCAGGAGATGCTGGACGCTGCCCACGAGAAGAACGAGGATCCGTTCCTCTTCATCCTCGACGGCATCGAGGATCCGCATAACCTCGGCGCGATGATCCGTACGGCGAACCTCGCCGGTGCCCATGGCGTCATCATCCGCGAGCGGCGTGCCGTCGGTCTGACCTCGACCGTAGCGAAGAGCTCGGCAGGCGCGCTGGAGCATACCCGCGTGGCGAAGGTGACCAACATCGGCCAGACCATCGAGGAGCTGAAGAAGGAGGGCATGTGGTTCGTCTGTGCCGACATGGACGGCGAGCTCATGTATAAGCTGAATCTGAAGGGTTCGATCGGACTCGTCATCGGAAACGAAGGCGAGGGCGTTTCCCGTCTCGTGAAGGAGAAGTGCGATATGGTCGCTTCCATCCCGATGAAGGGCGACATCGACTCCCTGAACGCATCCGTCGCGTGTGGCGTACTCGCGTACGAAATCGTACGGCAGCGACTGAACTGACGGAATGCAGGCGGATGGAGACATTGGCCCGGACAGGTGGCAGCGCTGCAGACGAAGCAGAGGGGCACATCGACCGACGATAATCGTATAGGAAAAATGGCAGGGAATCGCAGGCGGGACGCCGGATTCCCTGTTCTGGATGATGGAGGAAATATGAAAATTTCAGGACGCACGAAAATGATCTGTCTGCTCGGCAGCCCGGTGGCGCACAGCATGTCTCCGGCGATGCATAACGAAGCCTTCGCGGAGCTCGGGCTCGACTACCGTTACCTCGCCTTCGATGTGAAGGAGGGGGAACTCGCCGGCGTGATGGACAGCTTCCGGAAGATGGGCGTGCGCGGCTTCAACCTCACGATGCCGCTGAAGACGGAGGCCGTCGCGCTCTGTGACCGGCTGAGCCCGGCCGCAGAGATCGCCGGATCGGTCAATACCGTCGTCCTCGAGGCAGATGGCACAGCGACCGGTCATACCACCGATGGTATCGGCTTTACGGAGTCGGCGCGTCAGGAAGGCGTCGATTTCCGCGGACAGAAGGTGACGCTGCTCGGCACCGGCGGGGCCGGCATCGCCATCCTCGTGCAGCTCGCCCTCGATGGTGCCCGCGAGGTCGCCGTCTTCGAGCGCGCCGGCAGTCGCTTCCACGATCGGACCGCCCGCGTCGTTTCCGAACTGAACGAACGTACCCGCTGCCATGTCACGGTCTATGACTATGATGATGCCGTGATGCAGCAGCAGATCGCAGAATCCTGTCTTCTCATCAACGCGACGAATGTCGGCATGGCCCCGCATACCGATGCCTGCATCATCCCGGACCCGTCCTGGCTTACGAAGCGGGCGACGGTGACCTGCGGTGATGCGCCTGCTGCACAGGGAGAAGCCCCGGCAGCCGATGCAACGGCCGCACAGGAGAAGACGCATACCGTGGCACCGCTGGTCGTCGCCGACGTCATCTATAATCCGCGGAAGACGAAGCTCCTCGAAATGGCGGAGGCCTGCCATCTCAAGTCCTTCAACGGCATCAACATGCTGCTGTATCAGGGCGCAGCCGCCTTCGAGCTCTGGACCGGCGAGAAGATGCCGACAGAGAAGATCCAGGCGAAGTTCTTCTCGGAATAGTCCACGCTTCAGCTGGTCCTCATAGCGACTTCGGCGCAGGCCGGGCAGGGAAAGCCCTGCACGATCTGCGCCGAAATTGGCGGGTGAATTACATTCAGGATCGTGGAACGCCCTGCGCTCGAAGAAAAGCGCTGTGCGTTATGTACAAAAAAATGTCCACATAAACTTTTTGCCAAAAAAGTAAATTCGTGGTTGACAGAGCAGGGCCTCCATGATAAAGTATAGAAGTTCTCGAGAGGGAACGGAATGCTGGCATAGCACAGTCGGTAGTGCGTCGCATTGGTAGTGCGGAGGTCACCGGTCCGATTCCGGTTGCCAGCTTTCTTTATAGGGTGTGATATCAGTACCCCTTCATAACCCGGAAATGACGTAATGCGTCGTTTCCGGGTTTTTTATAAGTTTCTTCGCAGAACATATTCCGCAAATGCTTGCAATTGCAAGCAAAGCGGATATAATATAAAAAAAGGAGGCGATACTATGGCAAATACATCCGCTGTTTATGCAAGAATAGATACCAATCTTAAGGATAATGCTGAAGGAATTCTTTCTCAGCTTGGCATTTCTCCATCAAGTGCAATTCAGATGCTCTATAGCCAGATTGTGCTGAAGAAGGGTATGCCATTTGATTTGCGTCTTCCTTCTTCTAAACCGTTAGCTTTTGGTGCAATGACCAGAGAACAGCTTGATACAGAACTCCAGAAGGGTGTCGATTCCGTCAAGGCAGGAAGAGTATATTCTGCTGATGAAGTGGATGCGGCACTTGCGAAGGAGTTTGGAATATGACGGAAGACTATAAGGTTGGCTACTCTGTAGATGCACTTGATGACCTACGAGAAATCTATACTTATATCGCAAATGAGCTTCTGGTTCCGGAAACAGCCGCCGCTCAGGTGGGACGTATCCGAAAAGAGATTCGTTCTTTGGATTTCATGCCAGCTCGCTATGCATTAGTTGAGTGGGAACCGTGGCACTCTATGAAAATGCATCAACTTACAGTAGATAACTTTAATGTCTATTATCTGGTCGATAACGAGGAGATGACCGTTACGGTAGCCCGTGTTATCTATGGTGGTCGTGACATCGAAGGAATCATAAATTCAAATGATTAGTGCGAATGGAGCTTTTGTGAAGAAACAAAAGCTCCATTTTTTATAATGGGCTTATATATCCTGCATCTGCTAAAACTGTTAAAATTGATTTTATTCGCCTAACGGATTATAATTAGCAGGTGAACTTCTGGTACGGACTTCCTTTAGAAGAGGTAAGGATATGGGCTTTTTATCGACGACACAAGCTTCTAAAAAATGGGGGATATCTCCACGTAGAATTCAGATTTTATGCTCGGAAGGACGTATTCCGGGCGTTTTTCGAATCGGTAACACCTGGGCTATTCCGGAAGATGCGGAGAAGCCGAAAGATGCACGTATTAAGAGTGGAAAATATATAAAGGACGAAAGCGAGATTTGACATGAGAGAACTGAAATATAAGGCATCGCTTACCCGGGAACACTTTTTGTTTTACGAGACAAGAACCGTTGCCAGCCTGATGCTCCAGGGCAAATCCGAAATAGAAATCATCGAAGAAGTCGTCCGCGACAATCTTTTCCAATATCCGACAGAAAGATCCATTAAGAACGCCGCCTCTGCATGTTATCGACGTCTGTCCCTTCTGGGGGATCGTTCATCGATCGAGGCCATCGCGACTCAATCATCTGAAACAGCAAAACAGATCGTCTTATATGCGATTATGAAGGATAACCTGCTTGTGTGGGAGTTTATGGCAACGGTCATCGGCGAAAAGTATCGGGTTCAGGATTTCTCATATGGCAGAAGTGTTTTGAATAACTTTTTTTTGAGGCTGCAGGAGCAAAACGATGTTATCGCTTCCTGGAGCGATTCTACGATTTCGAAATTGAAATCGGTGATCGGACGACTGCTCGTAGAGACAGAGTATATCGATGACTTTAGAACAGACCATCTTAATCCTGTATGGTTGAATCCGTTGCTTGAAAATGTGATACGAAGTAATCACGATGAAGTGATTCTTCCAGCCTTTAATTGCTTTTCGTAAGGAGGCAGGCCTACATGAGTGAATTAAAAGAACGATTAGATAACCTCAGAGCCTTGATGCAGAAGCCGGAGTTTCTCGAAGGAAAGGGACTTAGTAACTCCATCACTTGGCGGACCAGATGATTTCTATCGATCTGGATGACGGTGTAAAGGTGAATTATGCGAAGTTCCAGGATGTGCTGGCGAAGATTAAGTGACGAAACCATGTGGCGGTAATAAGGGCGGTGAAGTTGATTAGCGTATCAACATCTATCGAAACATCGGAATTAGTAAGGAGAACAATGAAGTTAGAACTACTCAAGTTAAGCCGGAACAGTAAGGACAGGAAATACTTGGAACAAGTAAATGATGAGGCATTCCCTGTTTCCGAACGGATGAGTTTTGATGAGATTTTTGATTTTGCATCCAATACAAATACGGATGTACTCGGAATATATGATAATGGAAATCCTGTGGGTTTTGCAGTTGTTCTGAAAAATGAAGAATGTGGATATGTTTATTATGTAGCTATCGATAGTCATATGCGTTCCAAAGGTTACGGCGGCGCAACTATGAAAAAGATGATGGAAGCCTATCGCCAATTACAACTGGTTCTTGATTTTGAAGCAATCGATGAAAATGCAGAGAACCATGAACAGAGAATCCGCAGGCGGAATTTCTACCTGAAAAATGGATTTCATGAAACAGGAAATTATACAATGCTTGGGGATGACCGTTTTGAGGTGATGTGTAATGGAGATGAACTTCGGAAAGACGCATTAAAAGTTTTACTTCGTATTCTTCATAAGCATCGCCCAGAGTTTTCAGATGTATTGCTGTGATTATGAAAGCGCGTCAGTATGATCGTTGCTTCTTCAGCCGTGGTATCCAGCCGCATGTAATGCCATCGCGGAGAGCAACCATGTGGATTCCGTCGCCTTCCTGAACGACCAGGCGACGGAGATTCATGCGTACGAGGAGAATATCCATTGATACAGATAAAATAATACAGGACTTAAACCGGAGATTTGCTGCACCGCTGCCGGAGTTTTATAAGCGTCGTATCATCTTCTGGTATGACGAGGACCGAGAGTTCGAGGATAAGCTGAATCAAGGTATCACGACGGCGTCGCAGATGCATCTTGCGGTCATGGCGGCCATCTGCGGAACCACCGACGTGCAGCCCGACAGCATTGTCCAGTCGGTTATCCGCGGTGGCACCGATATGGGATCAAACGAAGTGCTTCAGAGCCTCATAAGCTATGGAGCCGAGAAACCGTTCTGGGCGCTGGTAAAGCAGGCCAGTGGATATTTCGAGGGCGAGGATTCTTCGATCGAGCGGATGATCACTCATATTCTGCTCACTGCGACCACCCGAACGCTTCGCATAGAATACCTGGCAGGGCTGGACAGCTTTATCTCCACGCCACATCAGGCATGGTGCTACGACTTTGTGTCGGAGTGGATCGCGGAAGAGGAGAAGCCGGAACTGACCGAAATCCTGCGAAGCGTAGAAGAGGAGCTGCATCTGCGAAAACGCTTCCAGCAGATTCCGATGGAAGATTTAGTGCGTACGGAGGTGTTTCCATGATGCATTTGCGCCACGCGCGAGCGTGCGTATCAGAAAAAAGGGTGGCGGCCTGAATTTCGTGCATGGCGGTATCAGCCTTCAGGAGATGGTGGTGCCGGTGATCGAATATCATTACCTTCGTAACGATTCCATGGCTTATCAGCGTAACAAGGCGAAGTATGATACGAAGCCGGTAGAAGTAGGACTTCTTTCTGCAAGCCGGAAGATCAGTAACATGATCTTCTCGCTGAACTTCTATCAGAAGGACGCGGTCGGCGATAACCGCAGCGCAGCAAACTATCTGCTGTATTTTGTCGATTCTAATGGAAAGCAGATCAGTGATACAGCAAAGATCATCGCAGATAAGACCAGTGATAATGGACAGGAGCGCACATTCCGCTGCAGCTTCAACCTGAAATCACTGAAGTACGATAACAGAGCAAGCTACTATCTGGTCATCGCAGATGAGAGTGGACTGCAGATGCCATAGAA
>CABTMH010000181.1 GCA_902485915.1 uncultured Oribacterium sp.
CCGCATTGATGACCTCGGTCGGTGCCGTACGGTCGACCAAATTCACACAGATCACATCGAAATCCGCGGCGATCATGTCGCGCACCTGTTCGTTCTGCTTCGTCTGGCTCTGCGCGGCGTTATAGACCTCCAGCACGATATCCTGCTTCTCCTCTGCCTTCGCGCTCAGCACCTGATCATTCAGATCCTGCACCAGCTCCGATACGAAGGCATCGTACTGATCATAGACCGACACGCCGATTTTGATCTTTCCATCGGTTTTTCTGGCCGGCAACTTCTGCTGCGAACCACAGCCGCAGAGAGACAGCATCACGACCAGCATGACCATAACTGCACACCTGCTCTGTTTTCTCTTCTTCATACCTTTCTCCCCGTCGTTTTTCATGACAGCATCACTCACTGCACGATCGGAAACAGGATCCGCTGATTCTCATCCCGGAACAGATTATCCTGATGGACGACATTGAAGCCCTGCTCCCGATCCTCGAGCACCAGCATCCGGTTCCGAAGCTTCGCCGAAAGATCCGTGAGACTCTGATAGCCCATGCTGAACTCGTTCGGGAGGATCATCGATGCGATGGTGCCGTTATCGATATAGTATGCGAGCTTCTCACTGCAGCCGGCACCATAGAGGGGCAGCTTCTCCGTCTCCGACGTCGTCACATAGTCCACGGCCGCTTCGAGACTCGTATTATCGAGGCCGACGATCACCGCCGGTGTCACCCGCTCCATCGAGCGTTTCAGCTCCTGCTCGAGGAAACGACTCTCCTCCACCGTCCAGACGATCTCCGGTTCCTTCGCACTCACGGCATCCAGAAAGCCCTTCAGGCGGTCCTGCATCGCATACTGCTGCTGGTTTCCGGCGACGATGCCGATCTTCATCCCCTTCAGACGGTCGCCGTAATCGATCACGAGCTCGTTTCCGATGGCCCGGCCGACCTCCAGATTATCCGTCATCACCGTCGCATAGTTTCCAGAGATATCTGCATCCGCATCCACATTCGTGATGATAAACTCCACCGGCACACGGGCGATGATGTTCCGCACGATTTCCGCGGTGCCCATGCTGAGACAGAAATCCGTGATGATGCCATCCGCACCATCCGCGATTTCCTGATTGATCAGCGTGGTCTGTGTAAAGACATCATCGATGTAGTCGGTATATACGTAGCTCAGGTCAATGTTGTTGTCCTTCGCTGCTTGTGTGAGCCCTGCCTTCAACGGCACCCAGCGGTCCTGGGAGGAATCACTCACAATCACCGATACCTGATAGCGCTTCTCGCCGGTGCCCCGCACCAACATCACGGAGCAGAACAGGATGGTGATCACCAGTCCACCGATGATCGGCCACAGGAAGCTTCGATCCTCATGCATGCTGATTTCCTCCTTCCGTTCTGTCTGCATCATCCACCCGTGCATCTGCCATATCCGAACGTTTCACATCCGAACGCTTCACATCGGAACGCGTCGCGGCTGCATCCTGGGGATCGACACTCGCCGCACGCGCTGTTTTCATATCCGATGTTTTCCTGTCCGAAGCAGCGGTCCTGTAGTGTCCGCTCTCCAGCAGCTTCTGGTTCTCCGGTGTATCCGGGATCGCCGGCAGATGGATCGTGATCGTCGTTCCCTCATCCGGCTCCGACACGGCCATCAGTCCGTACTGTTCGCCGAATCGGATCCGGATACGATTATGTACGTTCACGAGTCCGACACCAGAGCCATGCTTCGGCACCCGCTTTCTCGATTCCTCATCGTCCTTCAGCAGATTTTCACACACCTCCGGAGACATACCATAGCCGTTGTCGCTCACGGCGATATAGATGTCGCCGACCGACATCGCCTGAATCATCTGCCTGTGTGCGCGGCCGCCTGCATTGGCCTCCGCTGGATCCGGCTGCCGAGCCTCCCCGGCAGCCGTCATCGACACGGCTCCTGGAGCTGCTTCGTCCGTGTTCATGCATGCTTCGCCCTCTCCGACTTCTCCATACGGGATCAGCCAGCCACGGATACGGATCTCGGCATCGTCATCCGGATCCATGTCCCCGACGCCGTAATAGATGGCATTTTCGAGGATGGGCTGGATGATGAGCTTGACGCTGAGGTAGTCCCTGATTTTCTCATCGATGTCAAACACCACGGAGAAATTATTCTTATAACGTACCTTCTGGATGTTCATATAGTTTTCCGCGTGCCGGAGCTCCTGTGCGATCGGGATGATGTTCTTTCCACGGCTCAGGCTGATACGGAAGAGGCTCGCAAGCTGCGTCACCATGAAGACCGCATCCTTGTTGTGCTCACCCTCGATCATCCAGACGATGGAATCCAGGGTGTTGTAGAGGAAGTGCGGGTTGATCTGCGACTGTAGGGCGTCCATCTCCGACTTTCGCTTCTCCTCCTGCTCGATGACGATGTCATCCATCAGCTGATTGATCCGCGTCATGGAGCTTCGAAGCGTCCGCCCGAGATGCTCTACCTCTTCGGAGCCGCCCACATAGATATCCTCCGGCACGACATCCCCGCCCTCCATCCGCTTGATGGAGCGGTTCAGCCGGTTCAGCGGCAGGGAAATCTGACGCGATACGATCTGATTCACGAAGATCATGACGAGGAGGGAGATCGATACGAGCAGAATCACGACGAAACGAAGGCTGGCCGCATCCACACCGTAGGCGCTGGCCGGGATCACGGCGATCATCTTCCAGCCGGTGTAGGACACCGAGTTCAGCAGCACCTGGCGCCGTGCACCGAGGTAAAGCTCCTGATGATGGCCATCCTGGTAGTGCGCCTCGTTGATGTTGTTCTCTGTGAGAATCCCATAGTTGATCTGCATCTGCTTCGGATGATAGATGAGACTGCCGCTCGAATCGGTCAGATAGATGTACTGACCGCTCGAATCCTGATTGATCCGCTCCATCATACGCTCGATGGTAGAGTAGTTCATATCGACGAGGAGGACCCCCATGGTCGGGGTACCGTTTTCATAGATTTCGACGGCGCGGCTCAGAGAGATGACCCAGCGATAGCGACAGGCCGGATCCAGAAAGAGATTTTCGACATGCGGGGTGGAGAAATGCAGATTATCGGTCTTTCGAAGCGCCTCGGTAAACCAGCTCTGGGTCGTCACATCGAGGTTTTCCTTCGTCGTGGCGATCGGCGAGGCCGAAATCAGCCGGCCATCTGCTGTAAAGAGCGCCATACTGACGAGATGCTCGAGGTGTGCTTCATAGATGAGGTCCATCTCACGATCGATGCTGTCCGTGCTGAGATCTGCGTTTTTGATGACGTTATAGTATACCGCATCCGAGATGCGGCGCATGTTGGCGAGGTAATCCTCGAGATTCGTGACGGACTGCTGCACGATCTGCTCGGTAGATTCCACGGAGCTCGTCCGCATACGACGCGCAAACAGCTGATACAGGACCAGTCCCAGGATCATGAGCAGCACGAAGGAGATGATGGTGAAGGCCATCAGAATCGTTCCCTGGATGGTATGCGGGACGAAGCTTCGCTCGCCCTTTTTCCGCTTCTGTTTCATCTTTTCCGGATGATGTATCTCCACTGCATCCTCCTGTTTCTGCACTTCGCGAGCGCGTTTCGTAAAAAGCAAAAAGACGCCTGCAGGTGTTCTGCGAAGCGTCTCCCATCTCATCGCTGTCAGACAGGCGCGGTGCCGGCATGCTGCTGTGCCTTATACTTCGACGGCGATACGCCGAATTTCTTTTTAAATGCATAGCTGAAGTAGTTTGGATCACTGTAGCCGACCGCTTCGGCGATCACATAGGTTTTTTCGTTTTCATCGAGCAGCATGTGAACTGCTCGGTCCATACGGATATCCGTGAGGTAGTTGATGAAGGTCTTTCCCGTTTCCCGCTTGAAGACGGTCGAGAAATACGCCGCACTGATGCCGAGGAAATCACAGATGCTCTCGACGCTCAGATCCTTATCGCTGTAACGCTCATGCACATACGCCTCTGCCTTCGCCACGAAGGTACGCGTGCTGTCACTGTGCGATGCCCGGAGAAGTGCCTGCATCT
This sequence comes from uncultured Oribacterium sp., assembly GCA_902485915.1. GTDB lineage: Bacteria > Bacillota > Clostridia > Lachnospirales > Lachnospiraceae > Oribacterium. The sequence continues at coordinate 4,035 of CABTMH010000181.1, forward strand.
TATGGGCACTTTCCTTCATCCATGCACGCAGGGCCTCCAGATCGAGGTGCTGTACCTTCTGAAAGAGGTCCTCATCCTTTCCAAACACTGCCTCCATCGACAGATGATTCGCATTCACGAAGCGATGCCCCTCGGTCACGAGCTCCATCACGAAGAAGCGATACGCCTGCAGTGACGGGTTGACCGGGGCCTCGGCGTCCAGAAACTGATCGATCTGATGATCGACTTCTTCCGGCGAATTCAGCCTGATGGCCTTGAACACCGGGTAGAAGCGGTCATCATTGCCCTCAGACGGACTCTCGGCTGGCATCTCCTTCTGGGTCTCCGGCGCCACCTCCATGATGTTGATCGCCTGTCCACGCCCATAGATGACGCGGTAGGACACGGCCTCCCGGGCACTCTCATAGGCCTCCGGCAGATTCAGAAGGTGATTGACCGCACGACCGATGCCGGCGGTGATGGTCGCGTTCGACACATGCTTACTGAGACGGCACAGCACCTGACAGTCATCCGTCAGTTTCGTCAGTGCGCCCGGCTGCTCGAGCTGCACGATCATCACCGTGTCGCCGAGGTAGGTGAAGAAGCGCGCATGCCACTTCACATCGAGGTGCTCCTCCCATAGTCGACGCACCGACATCGTGATCAGCAGCGGATTGATGCCCTCCGGCGCGAGTGAAACACTGTTGTGAAGGATCACCACACCGAAGTACGGACCGTCGAGGCTGATCTGATAGTCCATCATGTCGCGACTGAGTGAATTCGCTGGCTCGCGTCCCTCGATGAGCGCCGTGCAGAAATTCTCCTGCAGGATCGGCAGACTCTCCATGTAATAGTTTTTCAGCATGTTGATGTTCTGCTTCTCATCGAACTCCTGATCCAGCGATGTGTGGATGCGCTCGAATACAGCACTCAGCTCATCTGCATCGATCGGCTTCAGGATGTACTCCTCAGCCTCCAGACGGATGGCCTCCTTCGCATACTCGAACTGGTCGAAGCCGGAGAAGATGATGATCTTGATGGTCGGATACTGCTCCTTCAGACGCCGGCTGAGCTCGAGTCCATCCATGAACGGCATCTTGATGTCCGTCATAACGACGTCCGGCTGCTCCTCCTCGGCCATCTCCAGCGCTTCCAGTCCGTTGTGGGCATAGCCCTGCACCGTGAAGCCGAGCTTCTCCCAGTCCATCTTCCGGATGATCACCTGGATGACATCCTCCTCATCATCCACCAGCATCACTCTGTACTTGTTCAATGTTGACCTCCATCCACCTTCTGATGATGGTCGAGATTTCCGTACTTGTCTTCGATTTTCTTAAACCGATAGAAGGTCACCGCGATGGACAGGATCATAAACAGAAGGCCCATCAGCCCATCATACTGACTTACCACCTCCATCACGAAGATGCAGGCACCGAACATCAGCACGAGGATGCCCATCTCACGGGTATATGGCAGGAGATTCTCCTCCTTGACCTTCCCCCATTCCTTCGGACGGATGAAATCCGGATCATGGAAAACAAGCAGCTTCACGGCGCAGTAAATCACCAGCACACCGAGTATGAGCTGCACACCGTGCTGGCTGAGGAAAAAGGTAACAGGATCGTTCGTCACCGGATCCGAAGCGGTCTGTGCAAGCAGTGTCATGTTATATGTCATAGAAACCTCTCTTTACGTATATGGAACTACAAAAATGGGCTGTGGCATGCGCCACAGCCCATATTATAGACGATAGAAATCGTTCGCTCAATTACTTCTTCTGTACGTACTTTCTGATATCGAGAGAAATTGCGACGAAGATGACGATACCGATCGCGATGTACTGAGAGTTCGCATCGACGCCGAGGAACTGAAGAGCGACCTTCAGGAGCTCGAGGACGGCAACACCGATGATGGCAGATGAAACCTTACCACGACCACCGGTTACAGATACACCACCGAGGGCGCAGGCTGCGATACCTTCCATCTCGTAGGAAAGACCAGTATTGATGGATGCACCACCGGCCTTTGCACCGAGCATGAAACCTGCCATAGCGAAGAAAGCAGATGCCTTCGCATAGATGAGAACGAGTGTAAGCTTTACAGGAACACCGGCAACCTCTGCGGCCTGTGCGTTACCACCGATGGCATACATGTACTTACCATGACGGGTCATGTTGTAGATGAACCAGGTGATCGCGGACATGGCGATGGCCATCCAGATCAGGAAGCTGAGTCCCAGGAAACGACCGGTTGAGAACTTGGTGTAGCTGGTGATATATCCACCGAGCGGTGTAGCGCCGGTGTAGATCAGACCGAGACCATAGATGATCTCCATCATCGCCAGTGTGGAGATGAATGGAGGAACACTCAGATAAGCGATAAACCATCCGGTGATGGCACCGAAGCATCCGCAGATGATCATGACGATCAGTAATACCAGGAACGGATTCAGCGGTGTGATGTTTGCCAGGAAGCCCTCCTTAAAGAAACGACCTGCATAATCCTGCTTCTGAAGAAGTGTACCGGCGATACATGCACCGAAGCCGACCATACGTCCACCGGAAAGATCACATCCTCCGGTGATAACGCAGCCTGAAATACCGAGCGCGATAACCAGTCTGTAGGACATGTTTGCGAGGAGGTTCAGGAAGTTGTTGGCCGTTAAGAAGTTCTTCGTTGTTAATCCTGTGTAGATAACGAGGATGAACATAACGATGATAACACCGTTGTTAATGAGAAAATCCGTGATTTTCTTTTTCTGTGACTTTTGCATTTTATTTCCCCTTTATTCTATCGAATCAGAATCAGAACTGCGTTGCGAAGGACATCACCTTCTCCTGCGTCATATCTTCCTTCTGATCTATCTCACCTGTGATTTTACCATTACACATTACATATACACGATCGGCCATACCGAGAAGCTCCGGCATTTCGGAGGAAATCATGATGATCGACTTGCCCTGATCGGCGAGCTGCTCCATGATCTCATAAATCTCGTGCTTGGCACCGACGTCGATACCTCTGGTCGGCTCATCCATGATCAGGATCTCCGGATCATTGGCGAGCCATCTCGATACGATAACCTTCTGCTGGTTACCACCGGAGAGGTTCTCGATATGCTGCTGCATACTCGGTGTCTTAATCGAAAGCTGCTTGATACTGTCATCTACGATCTTGTTAATCGTCGGATGATCCAGGATGAAGCCCGCCTTCAGGTGCTTGTTGTAAATGGAAATACCCGTGTTATCCTTGATGGACAGGCATCCGAAGATACCATTACCACGACGGTCCTCGGTGATCATACCGAGACCTGCATCCATCGCATCTCTCGAGCGCTTGATATTCACTTCCTTACCATGCATCCTGACGGTGCCGGAAGCCAGATGACGGATGCCGAAGAGGCCCTCCATGAGCTCGGTTCTCTGTGCACCGACCAGTCCACCGAAACCGAGAATCTCACCCTTACGGATATTGAAGCTGCAATCCTGGAAGGACTTCGCATGAATCGAGGAAAGATGCTCTGCCTCGAGGATGACATCGCCGATCTCATGTACGTGATCCGGATATACCTTCGTGAGCTCACGACCTACCATCTTCGCGATGATATCGTCGGTGCTCATCTCGGCTGCCGGCCAGGTGCCGACATAGGTACCATCTCGCATGACGGTGATGTCATCGGCGATCCGCTTGATCTCATCCATCTTATGAGAGATGTAAATCATCGCAACGCCCTTATCACGCAGCTGGTTCATCACCTTGAAGAGGAAATCTACTTCCTTATCGGAAAGAGAGGAGGTCGGCTCATCGAAGATGATGACTCTCGCCTCATGGGAAACCGCCTTCGCGATCTCGACCATCTGCATCTGTCCGATGGAGAGCGAGCCGAGCAGTGCCTTCGGATTATAGTCGAGGCCCAGCTCCTTCAGCCAGCGATCGGTCTCTTCGAACATCTTCTTATGATCGATCACCTGTAATGGACCATACTTATGTACCGGGAAACGTCCCATGTACATATTCTCCGCGATGTTACGTGCCGGTATCGGCTGCAGCTCCTGATGCACCATGGCAACACCCTTCGCCATCGCATCATCCGGGTCTGTAATCGTCGTCTTCTCGCCATCCAGGTAGATTTCACCCTCATCCATGTGATAGATACCGAAAAGGCACTTCATCAGTGTGGACTTTCCGGCACCGTTCTCTCCCATGAGTGCGTGAACTGTACCCGGGCGAACAGCGAGGTTAGCGTGATCCAGCGCTTTTACACCGGGGAATGACTTACATACATTCCTTAATTCCAGTTTATACTCCGCCATTTTGCCCTCCAAGCATTAAATAATGGGTTTAAAAAACGGGTGGGGCGCAGCTCGTGCACCCGCACCCATTCCTATGTACTTCGTTATATTCTTACGAACCTTTCGGATTAACCAAGAGATGCAAGAACGTCGTCAACGTTATCGGTGGTTACCTTAACGTAATCGCAGCCGATGTAGTGCTCGTTATCGCCGCCAGTGATGTACTTAACAGCTGCATCTGCTGCGGAGTGAGACTGAGAAATGTGATCGTTGAATACAGTACCGGTCTGCTTGCCAGCCTTAACGTTATCACAAGCCTCCTGAAGAGCATCAACACCTACAAGGTAAACATCCGTACCAACGGTCTCGCCTGCTGCCTCGATCGCCTGCAGAGCGCCGAGAGCCATCGCATCGTTGTTACAGAAAACAACCTCGATGTCCTTACCGTGCTGTGCAAGAGAGTTTGCAACGAGAGACTGTGCCTGAGCCTGATCCCAGTTACCAACCTGATCGTCAAGCTGCTCAACCTCGATGCCGGCATCCTTCAGAGCCTTTACAGAGAACTCTGTTCTGTACTGAGCATCTACGTTCTCCGGATCACCCTCGATCATGATGTAGGAAACCTTACCATCGCCGTTGATATCGCCGTGGTTCTCGAGGTCAGCGATGATCTCACCCTGCATGGTTCCGGACTGACGAGCGTCACATCCTACGTAGCAGACCTTCATGTTCTCATCTGCCCATCTCTGCTCTTCCTGAGCATCCGGCTCTCTGTTGATGTATACGAGCGGAATGTTTGCTGCGGTTACCATATCGGTGATGGTTGCTGCAGAAGAAGAGTTAACCGGGTTGATGATGAGACAGTCAACACCCTTCGTGATGAAGTTCTGAATCTGGTTGGTCTGTGTAGCCTGGTCGTTTGCACCATCCATGATCTCGATGTTCTCTGCCTTGAAGCCGAGGGATACGAGATAATCCTGAAGCTCATTTCTGAAAAGGGTCATGAAGTTATCAGAGAACTGATAGATACATACGCCGACCTTCTTATCGGAAAGATCTGCATCCGTCGCAGCTGCGGCTGCCTCTGTTGCTGCCTCGGAAGCTGCCTCCGTAGCAGCTGCCTCGGTTGTTGCTGCTGCAGTGGTAGCTGCTGCAGTGGTCTCTGCCGGCTTCGAGCTGCCACATCCTGCAAGCATCGAAACTGCCATCGCTGAAACGGTAAGTAAGCTAAGTGCCTTCTTCATAATAATCCAATCCTCCTATGATTGTTTATCCTGACGGGACTCCCCCGTCCTTTTGATCATATTATATGGAGATGTTATAGCTGATAGAATAGAGAATCCTTCTTTTCATCTTGAAATTTCTTTGATTTCTTTGTTTATTTTTTCTCAGATTTCCAGTTTTTCCTTTTCATATTCATGCATTCTGTACTTAATCCCCTTAAAAGGCAGTGATTTTTCGAGATCTTTCCGTAAAATCCACCACAGAAGAACCCTGGAGGGCTGTCATCAAAGATTACGGCTGTCCTCTACGATGTAGATCGGGCGGTCCTTCAGCTCTTCGAACAGCACCGCGATGTACTCGCCGATGATACCGACGACGATGAAAAGAACGGCAAACATGAAGCAGAGCAGGACGACGATCGTCGCATAGCCGGACGGTGCGCCATCACGGGTCACCAGGGTATAGATTAGCACGATCATCCCCAGAAATCCGCTGAAGAGGCCGGCGAAGATACCGAGCTTCAGGGGCATGTTCGAGAAGCACATGATGGTGTTCATCGCGAAGACGAAGAGCTTCCGGATAGAGTAGTGGCTGCTCCCCGCTACGCGCGGGGCTGCCTCATAGGAAATCGTGGTCTTCCGGAAGCCGACGTTCTGCACGTAGCCGCGGAGGAAACGGACCTTCTCCCGATAACTGTTCATGAGCACCTTCTGTACCGGGCGGGTGATGGCGAAAAAGTCTGAGGCATTGGCCTCGAGATGGACCTCCGACATGCGGTTGATGAGCCAGTAGAAGCCGCCGGAGGTGATGTTTTTCAGCAGCCCGGCCGTTTTGTTTTCGGTGCGGACCATGGAGATCACCTGGTAGCCGGCGTCGAACTGGTCGACGATGTCCGCGAGGTACTTCGGCGGATGCTGCAGATCTGCATCCATGAAAACGAGGCCATCGCCCACAGCGTAGTCGAGTCCGGCGGCCATCGCCGCCTCATGGCCGAAATTCCGGGAGAAGTGCAGCACGCGCACATGGGTCGCATCGCGGGCGGCCAGCTCATCCAGGATCTCACCGGTCCGGTCGCGGGAGCCATCATTCACGAAGACGAACTCGTAATCCCAGCCCTTCACCGCGAGCGCCTCGCCGTATTCTCTGGTCGTCTGGTAGAAGGTCTCCAGTCCGGCCTCCTCGTTATAAGCCGAAACCACCAAGCTCAATAATTTCATATGTCATCCTTCCAGCGTTTCTATAAAGTAACCGTGCCGCTGCCGCTTCTCCGGGGGTTCCTCGACCAGAGCGACACGGTGAAGATCAGGCGTGCAGCCACTGCCGGTCCTCCGGGATTTCCTCCCGGAACGATCCACATCATCAATCCAGAATTTCCAGCTCCATGCCACTGTGCGATGGGTGACGGTCCTCCGGGCGTGGCAGCTTCATGTAGTCGCCATACAGCATCGTAAGCACCTTATCCCAGGCCTTCGGTCCGGTGAAGTGCTCGCCCTCAAACTGGAACTCGATCGGCGCCTCCCAGTCATCCTCCACGGTGCAGTACTGGAAGTCCGGCTGGTAGTTCGAGAAGAAGGACTTCCCGCTGACGGAACGTTTCCCACCGATCGGGCAGCCCTGTTTTCCGGCCGCCTTCGCAGGTTTCGCCTCGCCCGCAGCGGTATCTGCCCGAGCTGCACAGCTCGTCTCCACACGGCTCCGGTCAGTATACTTCCGGGCCCAGCGCTCCTGCAGGCGGAAGATCTTCGAAAGCGGGATGAAACGGCCGACACCAGCGAGGACCTGCACCTCCAGCTTCTGGAGGCCATGATACTTACTCCAGTCGAGCTTCCGCCGGTGGCCCATGCCGAGGCCGAACGCGATCTGCTGCTCCAGCTTCATGAGCCGTGCGCGGATCGGGCAGGATGGCAGGCGGTCGAGGATGAAGAGGTCGACCCAGAGGTGGTTGAGCTTTCCCTCATAAAAGGCCATGTCCGCATCGTCCTCTGCGTGACGGCGGGAGTTGAGATAGATCACACGTGGTACGAAATCATAGAAGGCCTCACCACCGCGATACTCATCCGGCAGCACGAGCTGCATGTTCTCCGGAAGCTCCGCCCTCGCCACATCGATGAAGCGCTCGAACTCTTCTCTTCGGAAGCAGAGATCGACATCGTCGTCCCAGGGGATGAAGCCCTTATGACGTACCGCACCGAGAAGCGTACCGGAATCGATGAGATAGGTGATGTCATGATGATCGCAGATCGTCTTCACAGCCTTCAGGATCTCCAGATTCGCCTGATGTACCCTCTCAAGATCAAATGTAAATTCTTCACTCATAGTTCTACCTTTATAACGAAAGGGCGTCCCTGCGACGCCCTGTTTTTCTGCACGGCACCGCATTTACTGCTGGATCGCCTCCAGGATGATGCGCGCCATGTAGCGGAGCTTCTCATCCGTCATGCCCGGATACAGGCCGACCCAGAAGGTATCGCGCATGATCCGGTCCGTCGTGTCGAGGCTGCCGACGACGCGGTAGCCCTCGCCCGTCGCACGCATCTCATCGAAGCACGGATGCTTGATGAGGTTGCCGGCGAAGAGCATACGGGTCTGCACACCGTGGTCCTCGATATAGCGAACGACCGTCTCACGGTCCACCCCCTCCTGACAGGTCATGAGGAAGCCGAACCAGCTCGGGTCCGAATGCGGCTCCGGCTCCGGCAGGATCAGCTTCGCATCCGCCCCGCCCTCGACGAGGAGGGACTTCAGAAGCGCGAAGTTATGCTTACGGCGTGCGACGAAGCCCGGGAACTTCTCGAGCTGTGCGACACCGATCGCCGCCTGCATATCGGTGGCCTTCAGATTATAGCCGAAGTGGCTGTAGACATACTTATGGTCATAGCCCTTCGGAAGCTCGCCATACTGCCCATCGAAGCGGTGGTGACAGGTATTATCATGCCCTGGTGCACACCAGCAGTCACGGCCCCAGTCACGGATCGAGCGCATGATGCGGTGAAGCTGCGGGTTGTTCGTATAGCAGGCACCGCCCTCGCCCATCGTCATGTGATGTGGCGGGTAGAAGCTGGAGGTACCGATGTCGCCGATCGAGCCGGTCTGACGGGTCTCGCCGTCGATCGTATAGGTCGAGCCGAGCGCATCGCAGTTGTCCTCCACGAGCCAGAGCTCATGCTGGTCGCAGAAATCCTTCACCGCCTTCAGATTAAACGGGTTCCCGAGGGTATGCGCGATCATCACCGCCTTCGTCTTCTCGGAGTATGCCTCCTCGAGCTTCGTCACATCGATATCACAGGTCGGCAGGGTCACATCCACGAAGACCGGAATCGCACCATACTGGATGATCGGGTTCACGGTCGTCGGGAGGCCGGCTGCCACGGTGATCACCTCATCTCCGCGCTTCCCGCGGCGTTCCCCGAGCAGCGGACTCGTCAGTGTACTGAAG
>CABTMH010000182.1 GCA_902485915.1 uncultured Oribacterium sp.
CTCTTCCGATCTCTCGAGTAACGGCTTCTTGAACTGTGAACCCTTAACCGTGGTCTCCTTGAACTTCGCAACGACGTCATCCTTCTCAGGAAGCTTCACTGCGTAGTCGAAGAACTTCTGTCTGTCAAGCTCCTCTGCGATCGGCTTCATCTCGAGTGCCTTCGCGCCCTTCATGCCAGGACATACGTTCGCGCAGGATCCACAACCAGTACAGTCAAGTACAGATACCTGAATACCGAACTTGTAATCCGGCATACCGGTCATCGCCTTCGTCAGCATACCCTCTGGAGCGTTTGCAGCCTCGTCGGCAGTAAATGCGAACGGACGGATCGCGCCGTGCGGGCAGACATAAGAACAGAAGTTACACTGGATACAGTTATCCGGGTTCCACTGCGGAACGTTTACAGCGATACCTCTCTTCTCGTAAGCAGATGTTCCGGAAGGAGTTGTACCATCGACATAAGCATTGAACGCAGAAACCGGAAGCGAGTTACCCTCCTGAGCGGAAACCTTATTCTGGATGTTGTTTACGAAATCAAGAACATCCTGAGCACCCTCGGTCTTATCCTTGAACTCGAGGCCCTCATCCTGTGCGTTAGCCCAGTCCTCAGGGATCTCGATCTTCTCGAATGCGTTTGCACCAGCGTCGATCGCTGCCCAGTTCTTCTTAACGACATCCTCACCCTTACGGCCGTATGTCTTCTGTGCAGCGTCCTTCATCAGCTTGTTTGCTTCTTCCTTCGGGATGATACCGGTCAGCGTGAAGAAAGCAGACTGAAGGATGGTGTTGATTCTGGTCGGGCCCATGCCGGTCTCGATACCGATCTTTACACCGTTGATGATGTAGAAGTTGATCTTGTGATCGTACATGTACTTCTTAACCTGGCCAGGGATGTGCTCTGCGATCTCATCCTTGTTCCATACGCAGTTGAGGAGGAAGGTACCACCATCAACGAGCTCCTGAACCATGTTGAACTTCGTCATGTAAGCCGGATTATGGCAGGCTACGAAGTTTGCTCTGTGGATCAGGTAAGTAGACTTGATCGGCTTCTTACCGAATCTCAGGTGAGACATGGTAACACCGCCGGACTTCTTCGAATCATAATCGAAGTAAGCCTGTGCGTACATGTCCGTGTTATCACCGATGATCTTGATGGAGTTCTTGTTTGCACCTACGGTACCATCCGCACCGAGACCCCAGAACTTACAGTTAACGGTTCCCTCAGGAGTCGTAACAAGTGCTGGACCGGCCGGCAGAGAAAGGTGTGTAACATCATCATCGATACCGATGGTGAATCTCTTCTTATCAACGTTGTTGTAAACAGCAACGATCTGAGAAGGTGTGGTATCCTTGGAACCGAGACCATAACGGCCGGAAAGGATGGTGCAGTTTGCGAACTCTGTGCCCTGAAGAGCTGCTACGACATCGAGGTACAGCGGCTCACCGATGGAGCCCGGCTCCTTCGTTCTGTCGAGAACAGAGATTACCTTGGTGGTTGCAGGAAGTGCCTTTACGAATGCGTCCTTGCTGAACGGTCTGTAAAGTCTTACCTTGACAACGCCGACCTTCTCGCCCTGCTTCGCAAGGTAATCGATGGTCTCCTCGATGGTATCATTTACAGAACCCATAGCAACGATTACGTGATCAGCATCCGCTGCACCGTAGTAGTTGAAAAGCTTGTAATCTGTACCGATCTTCGCATTCACCTTATCCATGTACTCCTGAACGATGGCAGGAAGTGCATCGTAGTAAGGGTTGGAAGCCTCACGAGCCTGGAAGAAGATATCCGGGTTCTGAGCAGATCCTCTCTCAACCGGGTGGTTCGGGTTAAGAGCCTTCGCTCTGAACTCATCTACATACTCCCAGTCAACCATATCTCTGAGATCCTCGTAATCCCACTCCTCGATCTTCTGGATCTCGTGAGAGGTACGGAAACCATCGAAGAAGTTGATGAACGGAATGTGGCCCTTCAGAGCTGCAAGGGGAGAGACCGGAGTAACGGCCATAACTTCCTGTACAGATGACTCACAGAGCATAGCAGCACCTGTCTGACGGCATGCCATAACGTCGGAGTGATCACCGAAGATGGAAAGTGCGTGAGATGCAAGTGCACGTGCAGATACATCAAATACGCCTGGAAGCTGCTCGCCGGCTACCTTGTAGATGTCCGGGATCATGAGCAGAAGACCCTGTGATGCGGTGAAGGTTGTCGTAAGAGCACCAGCAGCGAGGGAACCGTGAACTGCACCAGCAGCACCAGCCTCAGACTGCATCTCGGTTACCTGTACGGTCTCGCCGAGAAGGTTCTTTCTGCCTTCAGTGGCCCACTCATCTACATGCTCAGGCATGACGGATGAAGGAGTAATAGGATAGATAGCCGCAACTTCTGTAAATGCATACGATGCATGTGCAGCAGCCTGGTTACCATCCATGGTTTTCATTTTTCTTGCCATAAGAATTCCTCCTGAAAAAATGAACTACCACATGAATGCGGTTGTTATATGTACCCACCCATGGTGGGATATCATACTCGATAAGAATTATAACATTTCCTCTTTGAAATGCAAAACAAAAAGGGGTCGTTACAAAATAAAATACAAGGAAATGCACAAAAGGGTGATATCCCAGTAAAGCACTATAGTATATATTGTACAGTCATGTATCAAGATAACAGAAAAGAGCAGTCGCACACAGCTGCAACTGCTCTTTTCCTAAGAAAAACTTCATGGGAGGTCAGACCCCATAAACTTCTGTTTCGATTCTGTTTAGAAGATCGGAAGAGC
>CABTMH010000183.1 GCA_902485915.1 uncultured Oribacterium sp.
CTACTGCGGTGATCACGACATCATCCGGATGCCGGTGTATGCGACCCGCGATACCGAGCTGCACGTGAACGACCGGATCTGTCAGTTCCGCATCCTCGAGCATCAGCCGCACATCGTATTTGAAGAGGTGGACGCCCTCGGTAACCAGGACCGTGGTGGCTTCGGCTCCACCGGTAAGAACTGAGGTACAGGAGATGCATGCTTTTAAACGTATGAAGACGGCCACATGGATCGGATGCGTGACCCTGCTGCTGACCGGCTGCGGAAACAGGGTGGAGGAGCTCCGCCTGCAGGGCATCGATCTCGTGGAAAAAGGAAAATATGAAGAGGCCATCACGACCCTCGACGAGGCGATGGAGCGAAGCAAGGGCCGGGTCGGTGCCGAACAGTATGACATCCTGCTGTATAAGGCGGAAGCCGAGTATATGCTCGGTGATTATGATGCAGCCCGGAAAATCATCGAAACCCTGCGTGAGGTGAATGGAGATCAGGAAGTGTATCTCCAGTTCGAGACACAGCTCGACGCGCGGCAGTACATCGAAAATGCGACGAAGGCACTGAACGACGGTGATATGGACGCGGCCCGCGAAAGCCTCGATCAGGCGAAGGCCGCCGGACTCACGAATGATAAGGACTATCAGTTCGATGAGCTCGTGTACCTCGAGAAGACAGCACAGTGGACGGAGGCCTATGAGGCGGTCCAGACCTTCCTCGAAAACTATCCGGGGGATGCCGATGCGACCCGCGAGCTCGCGTTTCTGCGGACCCGGATCGATGAACTCTCGGCGAACACGGCGGCCGGCTGAGAAGCCTGCTGTCCGATACGAACGGCAGTTCAGGCAAGGGGGACCCGGAGGGGGGCGGCAACGGAGGCACAGTACTCCGTTGCCGCCCCCCCTTTGCCTGAACGGTTACGTGATTTTACCGAATACGGACGCAGAACATACGTCGATGTTTGACAGCCTGATGCTTGCATGCATCAGGCTTTTTGATTATACTTTTTTTGTTTCGTTTGTGTTCACACCGTTAGGAGGATCTCGCTATGAAATCATACACGAAGATGACGAAGGATGAGCTCGAGAAGGAGCTGCACGAGCTGAAGAAGCAGTACGAGAAGTATCAGGCGATGGAGATGAGCCTCGATATGAGCCGAGGTAAGCCATGTAAGGAACAGCTGGATCTCAGCATGGGTCTGATGGATGCACTGACCAGCGGTTGTGATATGTACTGCGCCGATGGTACCGACTGCCGTAACTACGGTGTACTCGGTGGTATCGAAGAGGCGAAAGAGCTGCTCTCGGATATGATGGAGAACAACCCGAACAACATCATCATCTATGGTAACTCTTCACTGAATGTCATGTATGATTCCATCTCGAGATCGATGACCCACGGCGTTATGGGCTCCACGCCATGGTGTAAGCTCGATAAGGTGAAGTGGCTCTGTCCAGTACCGGGTTATGACCGTCACTTCGGTATCACGGAGTACTTCGGCATCGAGATGATCAACGTTCCGATGACACCGACCGGCCCGGATATGGACATCGTCGAGAAGCTCGTGAAGGAAGACGACGCCATCAAGGGTATCTGGTGCGTTCCGAAGTACTCCAACCCGCAGGGCTACAGCTACAGCGATGAGACCGTGCGCCGTTTCGCACGTCTCCAGCCGGCGGCACGTGACTTCCGTATCTACTGGGATAACGCCTACGGTGTGCATCACCTCTATGATAAGAACCAGGATTACCTCATCGAGATCCTCGCCGAGTGTAAGCGCGCGGGTAATCCGGATATGGTATATAAGTTTGCCTCGACCTCGAAGATCACCTTCCCGGGTTCCGGCCTCGCAGCGCTCGCGACGAGCTCGAACAACCTCGATGATATCCGTAACCAGATGAAGCACCAGACCATCGGCTATGATAAGGTAAATCAGCTTCGTCATGTACGTTTCTTCAAGGATATCCATGGCATGATCGAGCATATGCGGAAGCACGCAGATATCATCCGTCCGAAGTTTGAGACGGTAGAGTCGATTTTCGAGAAGGAGCTCGGGGGCTTAGGCATCGGTGAGTGGACGAAGCCGAACGGTGGATACTTCATCAGCTTCGATACCATGCCGGGCTGTGCGAAGGCGGTCGTAGATCACTGTAAGAAGGCCGGTGTAAAGCTGACGGATGCCGGTGCGACCTTCCCGTATCATCACGATCCGGAGGACACGAATATTCGTATCGCGCCGACCTACCCGCCGGTCGATGATCTGAAGATCGCAGCGAACCTGTTCTGCCTCTGCGTAAAGCTCTGCTCCGTAGAGAAGATTCTCTCCGAGAAGACACACCAGGCCGTAGAGGTTCTGGATGCACCGGAGTCCGAGACACCGGTACAGGCATAAATGAAATACCGCCGTGTGACGACTCAGAAAGACAAGAAG
>CABTMH010000184.1 GCA_902485915.1 uncultured Oribacterium sp.
CACGTACTTCCGGTGCAGTGCCTTCGCGATGGACTTGCCGATCGAGGTCTTGCCGGTACCCGGGGCACCGACGAAGACGAGGATGGAGCCGGCCTGGGACTTCCGGAGATTCATCACCGCGATCTGCTGGATGATACGCTCTTTCACCTTCTTCATGCCGAAATGATCCTCATCGAGGATCTGCTGGGCCTCGCCGAGGTTGATGGTCTCCGGGGCTTCCTTCTTCCAGGAAAGCCCGGTCACGAAATCGAGGTAATCGTAGAGCATGCCGGACTCGGCGGAATTCGCGCCGTCGTTCTTCACACGGTTGAGGACCTTCGTCGCTTCGCGCTTCGCCTCCTCGTTCATGCCGGATTCCTCGATCTTCAGCTCGTACTTCCGGGCATCGGACACCTGCTCTGGATGCATCTCGTCGAGCTCGTTCTGGAGATAGTCGATCTGCTTACGGAGTGCCTGCTCCTTATATGCCTTCTGGTAGTCCTCCTGCTGCGCCGACTGCGCATCGGAGGTCACCTTCGCGACCTCGGAATACTCATAGATGATGCGCTCGAGTCGCTCGAAACGCTTTTTCGTCGAGTCCTCCTGCAGCAGGCTGTAGCGCTCCTCGTTCGAGAGGGTGAGCCATGAGCTGAGCACCGACGCTGCCTCCTCGATCGAGCTGTACTGATCGATATAGGTGCGCATCATATCGCCGAAACGGAAGCGGGACACCATCTCGCGGAGGCCTTCCTTGATCTTCGCGAGCTTCATGTGCGCCTCGGCCGGATCCATATCCATGATGTCCGCGCGCTTCGTCGTCTCGACGAAAATCTCATGATTCTCGTTGACCAGCACCTGATGCACGTCGACACGCGCCGCGGTCTGCACGACGACATAGCCGTCCGTACTGATCTCCTCGACGATGCCCTCGACGCCGATCGGATAGAAGCTCTCCGACGTCATCTCCTCGCGCGTCTGCTGATCCCGGAGGACGAGGATGGTCACCTCATCGCCCTGGTAGATGTTATTCCCGGCCATCGCACGGAAGGCCTGGGTCTGGAAAAATATATTGGAGTGCGGTAACACCAGCACGTTAAAAAGTGGTAATACTTTCATGTTTTATGCTCCTGAAAAGAGTTTGTGTGAATACAAGGCTTTTTGAAGGACCCTCTCCTGCTGCAGGCCGCAGCCTGTTAGCAGTCTATTTATACGAGTGCCAATCTCATAAAAGAATACCACCCACCACATGTACTGTCAATTATCCGCCGGGAGTTCATGGTTTTTTAAGTATTCATGGTTACCATTCACTCGTCAACCGGCTTTCCGACACGCCCCATGCCTGATCAGTCCACGTGTGAACGGTAATTTTTCTTGATCCGGTGGAGCTGCGGCCGCAGGATGATCTCCGGGACGCAAGTGCCGGCGCGGGTGCTCAGCGCATACTCGACCGCGTCGGCGACGTCCGCGGGTTCGAGGTGCGCATCCATCGCGGGATCGGCCGTGAAGTCGGCATGGCGGTAAAGCCGCGTGTCGGTCATGTCCGGGAGGATCGCCGTCACGCGCACACCATACTTCCGCGCTTCATCGAAGAGACTCCGGCTGAAGCTGAGGAGCCCGGCCTTCGTCGCGCCGTAGGCGACGCCGTGCGGGTTTGAACCGATCGCCGTCACCGAGGAAATGTTGATGATGGCACCATGATTCTGCTTCAGTGTCCGAAGAAGCTGCTGTGTAAGAATCATCGGCACCTCGAGGTTCACGCGCACCATCTCAGAGATACCGTCTGCGCGTATCTCCTCGTGAAGCCCATAGTACGCGGTGCCGGCGTTGTTCACGAGGAGTGTGAAGGTCATCTTTTCCTGCTTCCACTCCTTCTGAAGTAACGCCACCACGCTCGGCAGCTTCCTCGTATCCAGGAGATCGCAGACGATCGGGTGGAAGCCAGCGGTCATCTCCGCCGGGAACTGCCGGCCGATGCCATAGACCTCGTAGCCGAGCGCGAGAAGGCGCGCACTGATCGCGCGGCCGATGCCGGAGGAAGCGCCGGTCACCAGCGCCACTTTTTTCTGATTTTCTTCCATATGATATCTCTTTCTGTCCGTGCCATGTTTTCGAGGATGCATCGACGCCGTAACGTCAGCTCTCCCATCGAAAAATCCGCTCCGGCGGAATCATCGTGGTCAAGCGCGCGAGCATGAATCCTTCCATCGCGTCCATCGTCTCCGCATCATAATGATAGACGCCATGATCCGCGACATACGGGTACTGAACGACCGCACTCTCCGGTATATTCCGACGCATCGGCTTCAGATAGCTGTCACTCAGACGGAAGCTGCCGAGGCTGACATCCCGTACGCTGTCCATCGAAATCGTCTGCACTACCTCATCCAGCATCTCCCCATACGCCTGTCGCCAGTCCGGACAGGCGATCATCGGATCGAAACAGAGCCGGATCGTAAAGCCGAGCTCCATGCCGCGACGGATGCTCGCGAGCCGCTGGGTGAGGGTGCCGGTCCGGTGCTCATAGTGCGAGACGACGTAATCCGGTGACAGCGTGAAGGCGAAGATGTTCCGCGGGCACGGGTTGAGGCCCTCCCATAGGCGCTCGCTGCCGGACTTCGTGCGTATCTCAATGCTGAGATCGGGGTGCGCAGCGGTGAATTCGGTCCAGGCCTTCACGTATCCACTCAGATGTTCGATGGCGAGAAGATCCGTATCATAGGAGATGCAGAGGTAGACCGGATGCTGGCGAAGCAGGGCCTCGACCTCTGCGAAGATATCCTCTAGGTTCAGAAAAATCACGAGATTTCCGGACGGATACATGCCCTTCAGGTAGCAATACTCGCAGTCGAAGAGACAGTTCATCATAGAACTCGCATAATAGAAATGCGTATTTCCCATGCTCTGGCACACTGCTGCCCCCGGATAGACCAGATTTCCATGCTTTACAGCGAGGATCAATGCCTGCGTACGATGCTGTGCCGGATAGCTCTGATGGCGTCGATTGAAGACATCCTTATAGTGTGCGATCGGGACACAGGTCGCCCGCGGAAAGTGCTGCAGGATCTGCTCCGCCCGCTTCTTCCAGAGAGGATTCTCCGAAATCTCTTTTTCTATATAGATATGTGAAAATGATGGGTTCAACATATTTCCCTGCTTCCTGTGAGAATGCCGGATTTCAGATACCGTTCTAAAATGATCTTTCCGGCGCGCTTATCGCGGGTCGGCACGAGCCCCTCATCATAGAGCTGCTTCACAACACACTGCCAGTCGAGATGGCTGAGCGCCGCGTACCGGATGAGCTGTACACATTCATCCGCCATCACCTTCGAAAAATGCGCGTCGGAGATGAGTTTATCCACCAGCTGCTGCTCGTTTTCCGTGAGCACATGGTGGCCGGCGGCCTCCGCCGCTGTCAGCGCACGGAGTTTATCCACCACCGCGACGATGGTATCCACCTGTCGGGTCACACAATCAGTCACATGCGTAGCAAGTACCTGTGGTGCAGCGGCTTCGGTCTCCGAGATTCCCTGATCGGTCACGATGCGAAGAAAGTTCATCTGATGCGGTCCGAGAAACATCGACGCCGCCTGGTAAACCGCGGCAGCCTCCATGTCATAAAGGATCGAAGTGGTGATACGATTCTCCAGTATCCCCCTTACCGGGTTCTGCCTATCTCCCATCCATTCTGTCAAATCCACAGAATCCGGCACTTCCGCTCCCGTGCGTTCTCTCTCTGTTCCGTTTGCACTCGATGCACGCTTCGCTTCTGACAACAAGCTCGCCCCGGTGATCAGCGAAGCCTCCGGAAGGCCTGTGTTCAGGAGCATATCCGGATAGAAATCCCGCTTCGTGGCCGCATCCGTGATGCGATGGATGTGATACATCCACGCATTTTCTTCCGCTCGTTCATCAGACATGTTCTTACGCGCTGCTTCTGCTGTTCCACTGCCTGTTGCCTGCGCCCGTGGAGCTTCGTTTCGTTCTGAATATTCGTGCTGTGTCAGTCGGGCCGCCGTGCCGAGCGAGAGGAGCTGATCCGACGCACCGGCGTCGAAATCCGTGAGGACCGAGGCAGTGACAGCGGCCGCCTGCATTGGCCCCACTCCGGTGATGGTCAGCGTCAGATCCTGCGCTTCGGAGAGGAACTGCTGGTAGTGTGTCTGGGCGGCGCGTTTCTTCAGGCCGAGCGCCTGAATCAGCGGCTTCGCTTCCGGATAGAGTGCTGTGAAAATGTGAATCATGTGGCATGGTCTCCGTTCTCAGGCCATCGCCTGGTCGATGAGGGCATTCAGCTTCTCCATCTGTTCATCCGAAGAGATCGCTCCGACGATCGGATCACCGACGATGTTGCCGTTCCGGTCGACCACATAGGTGGTCGGGAAGGCGTAGAGTCCGGCGGTGAAGCTACCGGCATCACTGTCTGACGCGAACCAGATGTTCTGGTAGCTGACGCCCTGCTGTTCCAGTACCGACTTCGCCTCGTTCGTATCCTGGGCACTGCCATCCAGCGTGAAGGCGTTGATGCCGATCACGGCACCGCCCTTCTTCGCGAGCTCCTGATGGAGCGCTTCCAGATCTGGCAGCTCGCCTACGCACGGCTTACAGGTGGTGAACCAGAAGTTCACCACCGTCACGGTGTTACCGGAGAACAGTGTACGGCTGTCGACAGCGTGACCATCGAGGTCCTGGCCTTCGAAACTCGGAAATTTCATCGCATCGGCATCGCTGGTCATACCGGCTTCTGCCGCACCGACGCTATCTCCCTCCGCTGGCTGCGTTCCGCAATCCGGATACATCTGCTCCAGCGTGGTCAGCTTCCCCTCGATTTCCTTGATTTTTTCTGTGCCGGACTTCAGCGTCTCCAGTTCCTCCGCGGAGAACTGCGCCTTCGCATCGTCGATCGCCTTCAGAAGATAATCGCCGTAATCTGCGCCATCCTCTATCATCGAACTCTCCTTATCTGCGGACGCAAATACCTTTTCCCAGAGTGCCGTATCCGTGGAGAGAATCGCATTTTCCTGTGCCATCAGCGCCTGATAGAGCTGCGCCGCTGCAGTCGCATCCGCCGGCTCCTCCGCCATCAGCGTCGCGAGGTCCGCCGCCTTTTCCGTGCCCGTGCCGGCAGCACCCTGTTCTGTTCCCACTGCAGCGCTCGTCTCCGCCGCCGCACTACTCGCTGCGCTGTTCGTATGTGCAGCACCACTGCACGCCGCAAGCCCCAGCGTCAGTGCAGACGCGAGGGCGAGGATTTCCATTTTTTTCATTCTTAATTTCTTCATGTTTATTCCTTTTGTAATTATATATTCACCTTCTGCTTCTCCTTCGGCTCACCGAAGCCGTAGCGGAAGTGAAGCGCATCGGTCGGGCAGGCACTGATGCACTTGCCACAGCGGATACACTCTGCATGATTCGGTGCGTTCAGAATGTCGACATCCATCTCACAGATCTTCGCACACTTCCCGCAGGAAATACAAGTGTGTGCATTGGCCTCGATCGTCAGTAGCGATACGCGGTTCATCAGCGCGTAGAAAGCGCCGAGCGGACAGATCCACTTGCAGAACGGGCGGTAGATAAGGATGCTCAGGATGACCACGACGATCAAAATAAGCAGCTTCCACCGGAACAGTGCACCGAGCGCAGAGCGAATCCCTGTGCTCGCGATGGAGAGCGGAATCGCGCCCTCGAGTACCCCCTGCGGGCAGAGGTACTTACAGAAGAAAGGGTCTCCCATCCCGAGGCCATTCACTACGAAGGCTGGGAGCAGGACCACCATAAAAAGAAGCACGAAGTATTTCACATAGGTAAGCGGCTTCCACTTTTTCGTGGACAGCTTCTTCCCCGGAATTTTATGGAGCAGCTCCTGGAACCAGCCGAACGGGCAGAGAAATCCACAGATAAAGCGCCCCAGCAGAACACCGAGGAGAATCAAGAAACCCGTAATATAGTAGGAAAAGTGAAAGCTCGAGGAGCCGACCACGGCCTGAAACGCACCGATCGGGCAGGCACCGGACGCTGCCGGGCAGGAATAGCAGTTGAGCCCTGGCACACAGGCTATCTTCCCTTTTCCCTGGTAGATCCGGCCCTTCAGAAAATTCGGCAGGTGGAGGTTCGTAAGCAGCGTCGCAAGTGCCTGCACCCATCCACGGAAACGACTGATCGTCTGTGATTTTAAGTTCTTCTTATCCAATGCCGACACACTCCAGACATAAACGGATGGCCTTCGCCAGTACCGTATCGGCCTCCCCACGCAGTGCACCGAAGCACAGCATCCCTGCGCCGATGACGAGAAGTGCAAGCTGCAGCACCGTCTTCTTTACTCTAAGCATACGAAAAACTCCCTTCTTTTTGCAGGCATGGACACATTCGATCCCGCCGCATGTCCTGCGCTGATGTTTTCATATTATACCATGCCATCCATGAAAACTCTGTGAACAGGCGCAATTAAGAAAATCGTAATAGGGACCCTGGCTATCAGGACGATCGGTCGAAAAAAGCCCTCCGCAGATAGCGGAGGGCGAAGAAGGCAGTCTCATCGCTGCCGGTTATATGCATCACAGATGGCATTCACGTTATTCAGCAGGAAGTAGATGCCGACATAGCTTCCGATGAAGCAGAGCAGCGAGCCGACGAGCATCCAGAGGAGGAGCGTCGTGCCGCTTTCCTGGAAGTGGAGGCCGTAGCGAGGCGCGTTGTCCGCGAGGCGGTTGCCGACACTGTAGAACCAGTAGAGGTCGTAGATACCACAGGTCAGGATGCCGAAGAGGATGAACTCGAGGAGTCCCGGGGTATGTCTGCCGTCACCGTCGCAGGCGACATTGACATCGCGCATGATGGTGTAGAACACATACAGCTGGTAGATGCCGCAGGTCAGGAAGCCGAGCAGGATATAGAGCACGAGGCTTCGATCCGTCTTCAGCGGGCCGGTGTACATGCCGCCCGACTGGTTCTGTGACTGGTAGTAGCTGTTGAAGTTTCCGTCGGTGTTCACGGTCTCAGGCCCTCCGTTTCCATGGCTGGCACTGCCAGTCGGTCCACCCGCAGCGCTGTGGTCTGCGGTGCCGGTCTGTGCGCCACTGCTGCTCTTTTCCTGCGCGAGCTCGGTCACACGGTCCAGGTCGCGGCGGAGACCGTCAGCGAAGTTTCCAGCGAGGCCGGCAAATGGATTCAGCTGCTTCTGCGTGATCAGCACGACGAGCAGCACGATGGCGAGGATGGCGAAGCCGATGCCCCAGCTGGCGCTGCCGATCGCATAGTAGTGCTGGAAAAGAGCGGAAACGATCCCACGGAGCAGGGCCTCCAGCACGAGCATGACGCCACCGGCGATGACGGTCATAAGGAGCGGCTCGGCGTCACGATCGGACCACTTCTTCCAGACGAGGTACATGCCACCACCGATGAAGCCGTAGCCGGCGAGCTTCACGACGTTCAGGATGAAGCTCAGGAAGCTGTACATGAGGTTTACGAAGCTGTGATAGCTGAAGCTGAACAGATTCTGGATGACGCGGAAGAAGGAGGCGATGGTGGTCCAGATCTGCGGCACGGCAAACAGCACCGTCAGGATCAGCAGGATGAGACCGACCGTGCGAATCGTGCCATCGCCGTTCGGCTCGGACGGGATACCACTCATCGCCGGACCATGGTTCACCGGTGGGGGCGTCTGCTGCGCAGTTCCGCTGTTCGACCGGGTCTGATACGCGCTACTGTCCGCCTGCGCCGTGCTGCCGCTCGACTGTGTGTCAGCGGAGGCACCGCCCTGCATGCTATGCGCAGCACCCGAGGTGTTCCCCTCGGTACCGGACGCAGCGCGCCCCTCCTCGAGACGACGCCTATACTGCTCCGTCGTGTTGCCGAGCGACGGATCGTCCGCGGCTGTAGTGCTTACCACCGTCTCCTTGGCTGCAGTGGTTTCTACCGTCTCCGCGGCTGCAGTAGTTTCCACCGTTTCCTTGGCTGCAGTGGTTTCTACCGTCTCCGCGGCTGCAGTGGTTTCTAC
>CABTMH010000185.1 GCA_902485915.1 uncultured Oribacterium sp.
TCGATCGGCTTCGGCGACCATGACTTTTCCTTCATGGCGATCTGCGTGCCCTCGCCGCAGTCGATCAGCATACTGCTGCCGTTACAGCGAAGCATGAGGCTCGTGAGCCATCGATTCGGAAGCGGCATCATCCCGCCGGTTCCCAGTAAACAAATATCCAGCATATTTTATCCCTTCATCATGATGATGGCATCCTCTGTCGGACCCTGATAGTAGTTCTTTCGTCGATAGGATTCTATGAACCCCTTCTTAAGATACAGCGCTTTCGCGGGCTCGTTGTGTGCCCGGACCTCGAGAAAGATACGTTCGGCATCCCGTTCTGCAGTGAGACGCAGCATCTCCTCCATCAGCGCTTCGCCGACGCCACTTCGTCGGCAGGCGGGCACCACACATATATTTTCGATCTCGGCTTCGGGCGCGATGATGCGAAGCACCGCATATCCTGCGATGCCAATGCTGCCGGTCCCTGCACGAATCACCAGTGGGAAATCGCATGTTGAGACGATGGCCGCTTCGAAATCTTCCGCATGCCAGGCCATCTGACCGAAGGCTTCCCGCTCGAGGCGAAGCACCTCCGGGATGTCCTCCCGGCGCATCGCTTCGATGGAATATGTGTTTTCCTTCATCGAGCTTCCCTCCTGTCCTTCATAAACTGTTTATCCCCGGCGCTCGGCAGTATGCGGACGGCGCAGGGATGCGGGGGTTAACCTATTCCTTCCACAGCTTGACCAGCTCCGGCACGCGGACGGCGCAGGGATGCGGGTCTGCGATGGCCATGCGCTAAGTCCGGGGATGTCTGCTTATAGATTCTCCGGCACCGTGTCATCCTCGTAACCCGGACCTGCATCGATTCTGTAGTTCCGTGCCGTGAGACGATCCTCCGCTGCTGCCTTTTTCAGGCGGTTCGGATCCTCGTGGGTGATGTCATATTCCCGGAGTCCGGCGGCCTCACGCTCGCGTTCCGCCTGCGGCTTCCGGATATAGCTGAGGTGAAAATCCTTTCCGGATACAGACTTCCCCAGCGCGAGCTGCTCTGCGCCGAGGATGGCGACAGAGGATGCACGCTGCAGAAGATTTCCCGGGCCGGCGAAGCGATACGGTACGGAGAGCTGCGCCTCGAGGCAGCTGCGGTATACCGGAACCGCATCGCCCAGGAAGAAGTGCCTGCCCGGCATCTGATTGATTTTCGTGATGAGATCCTCGATGCTGATGGCCTCTTCCTCGCCGATCAGCTGGCCGTCGAGAAAGGTCGCCGTATAAACCTGACTGCGGCGTGCATCCATGATCGGATGCACATACACCTCATCCATGTCCCGAACGTTCATCGCGAGTCCCTCGAGGGTGCTCACCTCGAGGAGCGGGATAGCATAGCCGAGCGCCAGGCCCTTCGCCGTCGCTGCACCGATGCGGAGACCGGTGAAGGAGCCCGGACCGGCACTGACCGCGATGGCATCCAGCTCGCCTGCCGTATGCCCGGTACGTGAAAAAATCTCAGCCACCATAGGTAAAAGTGTCTGAGAGTGGGTGAGCCCGATATTGCAGGTATACTCCGAAAGGACGACACCGTCCGCGTATAAGGCGACGCTCGCGGTGTGTCCGGATGAATCAATTCCTAAAATCAACATAGTTTTATCCATATAAAAATCAACAGAAGGATACCTGTGCTTGCACCTGTGTATCCTTCCATATGCACTGCAGAACGCCATCGACGATCATGTGATGCACATAAAACGCTTAGTATTCGATGCGCCGATAGTCGAAGCCCTTCGTGAGGTCCTTCCGGATACGCACCCAGCGGGCCTCCTTCGGAAGAAGCTCCTCGATCTGTCCCGGCCACTCGATGATGCTGACGCCCTGACCATAGAAGTAGTCTTCGTAGCCGATCTCCTCCATCTCGGACGGATCTCCGATACGATAGACATCGAAATGATAGAGCGGGAGACGCCCGCCCTCGTACTCCTTCACGATGTTAAAGGTCGGTGAATTCACATAATCATCGATGCCGAGTCCCGCGGCGAAGCCCTGGGTGAAGACGGTCTTACCTACACCCAGGTCACCATCGAGACAGATGATCTCGCCCGGGACCGCCTCGCGGCCCAGCTTCTGTCCGAATGCGAAGGTATCCTCCGCTGAATTACTCTCAAAAATCATCAGTCCTCTTCCTTCTCGGTACGGATGAAATGGAAGATCCGGCGTCCGGTCTTCTCCTCAAACTCAGCGACGTTCTGCAGGAAGTCGCCCTCAAACATCACATCGGTGATAAAACCGAACTCATCGGTACGACCGCTCAGTGAAATCGGAACCAGCTTCGAGCTGTCTTCCAGGAAGAGCTCACGGAGCTCCTTCTTCACCGCATCCGGTGTGCCCTCGACACGAACGAAATATGCGAACGCGTTGGAGCTCATCGGCTCGATCTGAATCATCTTCTCGGTCCAGCCGATGCCCTGGAAATCATGCTGGTGGCGTACGGCCGCGATGATATCGGATACGACGGCACTTGCGGTCGGCATCTTGCCGGCACCCATACCATAGAGCATGGTCGTACCGAGACAGTTTCCGACGATACGGATACCGTTATAAACGCCATCGACGCTGAAAAGCGGGTCGGACTTCGGAATCATCATCGGTACGACATAGGCGAAGTACTTATCCTCGACCTGCTGTACGGAGCCGAGCAGCTTGATGGTCATGCCCAGTTCGCGCGCATAGAGGAAGTCCAGCTTCGAAACGGCACGGATACCCTCGGTATAGATGTCCTCATGACGGCAGCGATTGCCGGAGGCCATACTGAGAAGGATCGCCGTTTTACGAGAGGTGTCGAAGCCGTCGATATCGGAGGACGGATCACGCTCCGCGTAGCCGAGATGCTGTGCCTCGACGAGTGTTTCCTCGAAGTCGGCACCCTTCTCACGCATCTTCGTGAGGATGAAGTTCGTGGTACCGTTCATGATACCGGTGATCTCGGTCAGATTCTCGCCGGCATAGTTATGGTAGATCGTACGGATGACCGGGATACCGCCACCGACGGAAGCCTCGAAATAGAAATTACAGTGATGCTCGCGGGCGATGCTGATGAGCTTCGAGCCGACCGCATCGACGAGTGCCTTGTTAGAGGTGACACAGTGCTTGCCCTTCTCGAGGCAGGCCTTCACAAACTCATAGGCCGGGTGAATACCGCCCATGGTCTCGACGACGAGCTTGACCTCTGGATCGTTCTCGATGATGGAGAAGTCGGAAATCAGCTTATCGTTATCGACACCGATATCGGTACGAAGATCCAGTACATACTTGAGCTCGACCGGCTCGCCGAGCTTTTTCTCGATCTGCGCCTGATTGATGCGCAGTACCTCTGCTACGCCGGAGCCGATGGTGCCATAGCCTAAAATCGCAATTTTCATAATTTCCCCCTTCATGCTGGTAACGTCTCCGAAGCGTTCGGTTACGTGTTAAATGATGGATGCCTGTGGTTTTACAGGGACTGCCTAGCCAGGCATGCTCTCCTGCGCAAGAATCTTGACATACTGTATATTGGGCAATGCTTCGATCTCATGGATCATCGCATTGATGTCCGACGTATCCTCCCGGACCTCGATGGAGAGTGTCAGGGTGGCGATTCCGTTGATGGGAATCGATTGATGGATGGTCAGGATGTTCGCGTTATACGAAGATACCGTCGAGCAGATCTTCGCCAGATTTCCGAGCACATCCCGCATCTCGACGATGATCGTGATGGTCTTCCCCTTCGAACTATCGTAAAACGGGAAGATGTCTTCTTTATACTTATAGAAAGAACTGCGGGAAATATTCACGCGTTCGGTCGCTTCTGCCACCGATAAGCCCTTTTCTGTCTCGAGGAGACGCTTTACCTCGACCACCTTTTTCAGGACCTCGGGCAGTGCCCCGGTCCGGACCACAAAATAATCGGATTGACTGCTCATCGTGTCTACCTGTCCTTCTCTCTCGCTCGTGATGCTGTTTCGTCGCTTACCCGCTCCAGAAATCAGTCCTCTCCCTGAATACGGCGGTCAGGGCAGCCGAGCTGCATCCACTTAAGGTATGCGGTGATGAAGCGATCGATATCACCGTCGAGCACCGCATCGGTGTTGGAGCTCTGTTCACCGGAACGAAGATCCTTCACCATACGATATGGCTGCAGAACATAGGAGCGGATCTGGGAGCCCCAGCCGTTGTCCTTGACCTCGCCACGGATGCCGGCCAGCATCGCCTCCTGCTCTTCCTTCTCCTTCAGGTACAGTCTCGCCTTCAGCATCTGCATCGCCTTGTTACGGTTCTGGAGCTGTGAACGCTCCTCCTGACAGGCCACGACGATACCAGTCGGAATATGGATCAGTCGAACAGCCGAGGAGGTCTTATTGATGTGCTGTCCACCGGCACCGGATGCACGGAATACTTCCATCTTGATGTCCTCCGGACGCACCTCGATGTCGATCTCAGTCTCGATGTCCGGCATGACGTCACAGGACACGAAGGAGGTCTGACGCTTCGCCTGTGCGTTGAACGGAGAGATACGTACCAGGCGGTGTACACCGGCCTCGGAGCGGAGGTAGCCGTAGGCATACTCACCATCGATCTCGATGGTGACGGACTTGATCCCGGCTTCATCCCCCTCCAGATAATCCAGCACCTTCAGGGTGAAGCCATGACGCTCCGCCCAGCGTGTATACATACGATACAGCATACCGGCCCAGTCGTTGGACTCGGTACCACCGGCACCGGCGTTGAGACGCAGGATGGCGTTCATGCTGTCATACTCTCCGGAAAGGAGAAGCTTCGTCGACATCTGATCGAGGCGCTCGATGAAATCATCCAGCATTTCCTTAACCTCTGCCACGGAATCCTGATCTTCCTCCTCTTCCGCCATCTCGATCAGTGCGCCGATATCATCATAGGACTGCACGAGCTCTTCGTAGCTTTTCACCTCATCCTTCAGACGACGGTCCTCGGTGGAGTACTGGTTCGCCTTTTCCGGATCGGTCCAGAAATCCGGCTCTTCCATCATACGGTCGAGCTCGGCGATGCGCTTTTTCTTATTGTCGAGATCCAGGGAAGCGCCGAGGTCCCGGAGTGACTGTTCCTTCTGTCCAAGCTCATACTTGTACTGGTCTAACTCAATGATCATTTGTTTTCCTTTACATGCTATGGTTTTACATCGTCACTGCTGCTTCTTCTCCTGATCACACGGACACCCGTGCGGTGCCGTCCGCTCCGAAAGAGAAGCGAAGTATATAAAAGGCCGCGAAGCATTCGATGATGATCCGCGGCCTTTCCCTGCCGAAACAGGAAAGCTTACTTAGTTTTTGCCGGCGTTATCAAGCATTTCGTCCTGTGCCTTTTCTGCCTGTGCTTCCGATACCTTCTGATTCATCATCTTCTGGTACTCGTCACGGCCGTGGCACTGCTTATACTTCTTGCCGGATCCACATGGACACGGATCGTTCGGATAGATCTTGCGGATGGAACGCTTTTTCGGTGCCTGCGCGAGGGTGTTGTCACGGTTGGTACCGGTGACCTGTGCCTGCTGCTCACGCTCCACCTTCTGCTCTACCTGGATATGATACAGGATGCGTACGGTATCTTCCTTGATGGCACGTGTCATATCGCCAAACATCTGATAGCCCTGAATCTTATACTCTACGAGCGGATCCTTCTGGCCGTATGCCTGAAGACCGATACCATCACGGATGATATCCATATCATCGATGTGGTTCATCCACTTCTGGTCGATCACACGAAGAAGGATGACACGCTCTACCTCACGGAGTTGTTCCGGATTCGGGAAGGAGGCTTCCTTCTGCTCATAGAGCTTGATGGCCTCTTCCTTCAGGAGCTGCTTGAACTCGTTCTTCGTCATCGAGTTGAACTGTTCCTCGGTGAGCTGCAGCTTCGGAAGCGGGATGATGCTCATCAGTGTATCATTCAGACCACTGAGATCCCAGTCCTTCGCGGTTGCGTCCTCTGGAACGTTCGCATCGACATAGTTCTCGATGATGTCCTGGATGAAGTTGATGATGGTCGGACGGAGATCGTCACCGTTCAGCACCTTCTCACGCTCTGCATAGATGACATCACGCTGCTCGTTGTTAACCTCGTCGTACTTCAGGAGATTCTCACGGATGCCGTAGTTGTTCAGCTCGATCTTCTCCTGTGCTTTCTCGATGGCGTTGGAAAGCATCTTATGGTGGATCTGCTCACCCTCCGGTACACCCAGTGCCTCAAACATATTCATGAGACGCTCGGAACCGAAGAGACGCATCAGGTCATCCTCGAGAGAGATGAAGAACTGAGACTGACCCGGGTCACCCTGACGTCCGGCACGTCCACGGAGCTGGTTATCGATACGTCTCGACTCGTGGCGCTCGGTACCGATGATATGAAGACCACCGGCAGCCAGTGCCTCCGGATCCAGCTTGATATCCGTACCACGGCCGGCCATGTTGGTCGCGATGGTGACGGCACCGTGCTGACCAGCGTCTGCAACGATGGCAGCCTCGAGCTCATGGAACTTCGCATTCAGGACGTTGTGCTTGATGCCACGACGCTTCAGCATGCCGCTGATGAGCTCGGAGGTATCGATGTTGATGGTACCGATCAGAACCGGTGCACCTGTCTCATGGATACGAACCGCTTCATCCACGACGGCCTGGAACTTTTCCTTCTTCGATTTATAAACCGCATCATCGAGGTCGACACGCTGTACCGGCTTGTTGGTCGGGATACAGATGACATCCATATAATAGATGTTACGGAACTCCTTCTCCTCGGTCTGTGCGGTACCGGTCATACCGGCCTTCTTATCAAACTTGTTAAAGAAGTTCTGGAAGGTGATCGTCGCGAGGGTCTTCGACTCACGCTTGACGTTCACATGCTCCTTCGCCTCGATCGCCTGATGGAGACCATCGCTGTAACGACGGCCCGGCATGATACGTCCGGTGAACTCGTCGACGATGAGTACCTCGTCATCCTTGACCACATAGTCCTTATCACGGTGCATGAGGTTGTTTGCACGAAGTGCCAGGATCACGCAGTGCTGGATCTCCAGGTTCTCCGGATCCGCGAGGTTCTTGATATGGAAGAACTGCTCAACCTTATGGACGCCCTGCTGTGTGAGGTTGACGGTCTTCTCCTTCTCGTTCACGATGAAGTCGCCGGTCTCCTCGATCTCCTCACCGAGGATCGCATCGAGCTTACTGAACTCTGCGGACTCCTCACCACGCTGAAGCTGACGGGCCAGCACATCGCAGACCTCATAGAGCTTCGTGGACTTTCCGGACTGTCCGGAAATGATGAGCGGTGTACGTGCTTCATCGATCAGGACGGAATCGACCTCATCGATGATGCAGTAGTGAAGGCCACGAAGTACCTGCTGGTTCTTATAAACCGCCATGTTATCACGGAGGTAGTCGAAACCGAGCTCGTTATTCGTGACATAGGTGATATCACAGTTATAGGCAGCCTGACGCTCCTCGGTGGTCATGGAGTTCAGAACCACACCTACGCTTAATCCGAGGAACTCGTGGATACGTCCCATCCACTCGGCATCTCGCTTTGCGAGGTAGTCGTTGACGGTGACGATATGAACGCCCTTTCCCTCGAGTGCGTTCAGATAGGCCGGACAGGTAGATACGAGGGTCTTACCTTCACCAGTTCTCATCTCGGCGATACGGCCCTGGTGAAGAACGACACCACCGATCAGCTGTACCGGGAAGTGCTTCATCTTGTTGACACGCCATGCGGCCTCACGTACTGTCGCATAGGCCTCCGGAAGAATCTGATCCAGACTCTCTCCCTGCGCCAGACGCTCCTTAAACTTCGGGGTCTGCGCCTTTAACTCTTCATCTGACATGGCGGACATGGTCTCATCATAAGAAAGGATCTTCTTAATGATCGGATCGATCCGCTTCAGTTCATGATCGGAATGGGTACCGAAAACCTTCTCAAAAAAACTCATTTGCTCTAGTACTCCTTATCGCAAGTGCCTACAGTGATACATCTGCCTACACTTTTCGTTCTACTTATGGCTATAACTCTGAAATCTTATCACTAAACACTTTTTTATTCAAGAAAGCTTTTGATTGTTAACATTTAATTCATAATTCGTGCTTACATTTCACTTGTCAACTGGATTCAGGCAGAGAGACGTGTCGGGAAGCCGGAGGGCAGTTGCCGAATGAGCAGTAATCTTTAACCAGCCGGATTATATTTTACATATCCATTACGTTGTAGAAATTTCTTCTATATATGGTATAATATAAATATCCTGAATGATCCACATTCGGAAATCTTTTTAAGGGAGCGTGATTCTATGAAGTTTAACATCACAGGAAGAAATGTTACTGTATCTGACGGCATGAAGGACCAGATCGATCGGAAGCTGGGCAAGTTATCGAAGTTCTTCAAGGAAGACACCATCTGCAACGTCACTCTCTCCACTGAGAAAAACAAGTATAAGGTCGAGGTGACCATCCCTGTAAGGGACGGTGTCATCCGTGCTGAGGAGATCACACCGGATAAGTTCCAGTCCCTCGATATGGTTGTAGACGTCATCGAGCGTCAGATTCGTAAGTATCGCACGAAGCTGATCAATCGTCAGCAGGCCGCTGATTTCTCCGACGCCTTCGCAGAGGAGCTGGATGATGAGCTCGGTGAGGATGAGATCCAGATCGAGCGTACGAAGCACTTCAATCTGAAGCCGATGACCCCGGAAGAGGCTTGCCTCCAGATGGAGCTGGTCGGGCATACCTTCTTCGTATTCCAGAACGGCGATACTGGAAACATCGCTGTCGTTTATAAGAGAAAGCGCGGCAACTATGGTCTGATCGAGCCGGAGTACTGATCCCTGGAGAGGCCGGCAGGCCTCTTTATAAAATAGTACATTACATCGAGTGGTATCCATCGTACGTCAGACAGGGATGCTGATCATCCATTCGTCATATGGACTCCATAAAACGAAGAACCCCTTAAGCTGTTTCGCTTAAGGGGTTCTTCGTTTGCTGTAAAGCCTCGCCCTCTTCTCATCAGTTCTGGATGAAACGTCCATAGCCGACCGGTGTACGGTAATCGTAGCGTCCGGTGCAGATACCGGTACGTGCATTCGCCGCATGGATGATGACACCATCGCCGGCATAGATCGCGACGTGGTTGATGTAATCGCCCGATGCGTAGAATACGAGGTCGCCCGGCTGGAGCTGCTCGAAGCTGATGGACTGTGCATTTGCGTACTGATCACGGGAGCTGCGTCCTGTCGTGATACCGAAGTGCTTGAAGACCTGCTGTACGAAGCCGGAGCAGTCGGCACCATCCGTGAGGGAAGTGCCGCCATAGACATACGGGTTTCCGAGGAACTGCTTCGCATACTGGATCAGCGCCTGACGGGAAGCCGTCGTCGCGATGACCGGAAGACTGCTGCTGATCGACTTTACGATGGAGGTGCCGGCCTCGATGACATTACTGCGACTTAAAATGCTCGTGCCTGCGTTGGTTACGGATGCACCGCTCTTTGTTTCCGAAGCGCTGCTCGTGCCGGTCGTTCCACTGTTGCTTCGTGTACCACTGATGGCATCACTGGCAGCCTGAATGATGTTTCCGGCGGCTGTGCTCACGCCGCTGGTGCTGGCATTTGTGAGGATATTCGCGGCTACACTGACCGTGCTCTTCTGTGAAGTGGACGTGGTACCTGTAGCACTCTGCGTGTTCTTCTTAAAAACGGCGAAATCATCGACCGAATCCACGATTTCCAGCAGGGTTTCCTTTCCTTCCGTCGAAGCCGCACCTTCCTGGATCGTTTCGCCTGCCGTCGAGTCCTGCGCCACGGTATACTGTTCGCTGACAACATTGGCACTGGTCTCGTGAATCTCAGAAATTTTATACTCCGGAATCATGGAACCATCCGTCGCCGCAGCCAGATCCTGGTCGGAGATACCGAGCTCCTCATCCGATACCGGGCCGTCGCCGATGCCGATCAGGACCTCGTCCGCCAGCGCGGTCGTGGTGGTCGTCAGACTGAACATAAGAAGCAGGGCCAGCTTCAGCGCGAGCTTCCGCGTACGACGCTTCGGGGTATACGAAAAACCGGCATGCAGATGCGCACCGGTTTCCTCTGCCATAGGATGCATAAGATGATTCATACTGGGTCTCTTCACGTTTTCTCCCATACCTTTATCTGATCCGTGGGATCGCCGGAGCGGTCCGCGGCATGAAACGAAGATGTCTCTGAAAAAAGCCGCAAAAAAGCGGCGTTGCAAAGTCTGTTTCGAAGATTTCGAACACTTTAACTTTAGCACAAACGCCGCGATCTTTCCTTATGAATTATATTACAATTTACTTACGATGTAGAAGGCCGTTACTGTTCACTCGCCAACGGCCCGCTGCCACTGAAACCAGCCGATGCTTTCCGGCCGGTATTCGACTGGTTAAAGTTTCAGATCCAGCGACCATCGAAGCGGATGTAGAGAACGCATGAAATCAAGCCGGGGCTTCTTTCAGATCCAGCCACCGTCGAAGCGGATGATCTGTCCGGTGAGGTAGGCCGGTGCGGCGGCGAGGAGACGCACGAGGTCCGCGACCTCTGCCGGTGTACACATACGGCCGTACGGGATCTCGTCCTCGAGCTGTGCCCGGTCCTCGGCGCTCATCCAGCCGTTCATGTCTGTATCGACGCAGCCGATGGCGATGGCATTGACCGGGATATGGTTTGGTGCGAGTTCTTTCCCCAGTGCCTCGGTGAAGGCATTGACCGCGCCCTTCGTGAGGCTGTAGACCGACTCCATGGAGGCACCGACCACGCCCCAGACAGAGCTCATGTTGAGGATGCGGCCCTCGGAGGCGCGCAGCAGATACGGAATCACTGCGCGGGTGAGGCGGAACATGTCCTTCACGTTGGCATCGAGCATCTCCTCGAGCTCGTCATCCGAGACGTCCTGGGCGAGACGGAAGGTCGAGATGCCGGCGTTGTTCACGAGGAGGAGGGCATCCTCCGGGGTCTCGATCCGCGTGCGTCGCCGGAATGCATCCTGCGGATCGTGTGATGAGCGCGGATCGCTCTTCTCTTCGCAGGCAGGACAGGCTTCAGGCTGCGTCCTTTCGAGATCTTCTTCTGTAAGGATCGGAAGGGGCTTCGTGCCCGGTGTACCGAGCAGCGCGGCGAGGATGTCGTCTGTGATCGGCCCATGCACGGTATGTACCTCCGTCACGCTGCGGAGCTTCTCCGCCTCCTGCTCCAGGAGGTCGAAGCGGGAGCGGCAGTTCAGGATGAGCCGCCAGCCGTCGCCGGCCAATGTCTCTGCCACGGCTCTTCCCACGCCGCGGGAGGCACCTGTAATAATCGCTGTTTTCATAATTTCCTTTCCGAAGCATACGGCTGCACATAGGCAGCCCTGTATCTGCTGAAGCACACTCATTTTTATACGAAGCAAGCGGCAGCACAGGGTGCCGCCGCTTGCTGTCATACCGCAGGACGCCCATCCTGCGACTGCGCTGTGTTTTCATACCGGATGCCGCAATCACTTGAAGGATGGCAGATTCCAGCGGAAGTAAATCGCGAGGAAGCGGATCAGAACCGTCACGATCATGCTGACCACCGCGGCGATCATCGTGCTTCCGAAGGAACCAGCCGGGCGGGCGATGACCGACAGGCCACAGTAGACGATGGCACCCACGATGGCCGCGATGCCATAGACACGCTTCCGCATGATGAGGGGCATCTGACCGGCGAAGATATCGCGGAGGATGCCACCGCCTATGCCGGTGAGGACGCCGACGAAGCAGGCGAGAAACATATTTGCTCCGTAGCCTGCATTGACCGCCGTACGACAGCCGACGACGACGAACGCGGCGAGACCGACGGAATCTGCGACGTTCAGGATGAAGTTCGAGCGGATACGATTCCGGTCGATCTTATCCATATAGGTCTCGGTGGTCTGGCTACGCTCGAAGATGAAGTCGACGACGCAGGTGATGAAGGCGACCGTCACATAGACCGGCTTCGTGAACATCGCCGGCGGGATCTCGCCGAGGATGAGGTCACGGATCATACCGCCGCCGACCGCCGTCGCACAGCCGAGCACGATGGCACCGAAGATGTCCATCTTCCGCTCCTTCGCGACCATCACACCGGAAATCGCGAAGGCCACCGTGCCGATCATTTCGAGCATAAAAATCACATCATCAAAGCTCATAACGATCTCAGCTTCAGTCGATCTCGTCCGGAAGCTCGAGGGTGTGCTCTCTGTTCAGCTTCTGACAGAAAGCGACGAACTTATCGAGCGGAACGTTCTGAATCTGCTTGTTGGAGCCACGAACGTTGATGGATACGGTGTTCTCCTCTGCCTCGTGATCACCGAGTACGAGGATGTACGGATCCTTGTAGTTCTTGAAGCCCTTGATCTTCGTCTTCATGTTCTTATCACTGTAGTCTGCTTCGACACGGATGCCGGCACTGAGGAGCGCCTCCTCTACCTTCTTCGCATAGGCGTTGTGCTCCTCACGGATCGGAACGAGGGCTACCTGATACGGATTCAGCCAGAACGGGAAGTTACCCTTGAAGTTTTCGATGATGATACCGATGAAACGCTCGAGAGAACCGTAGATCGCACGGTGGATAACGACCGGCATCTGCTGTGTACCGTCCTCCGCGGTGTAGTTCAGACCGAAGTTGTGCGGAAGCTGGAAGTCGAGCTGAACCGTACCACACTGCCACTCACGACCGAGTGCATCCTTGATCTGAAGGTCGATCTTCGGGCCATAGAATGCACCGTCGCCTTCATTGATCTCATAGCCGCCCTCGCCATACTTCTCGTCGAGGATGGACTTGAGGGATGCCTCTGCACGATTCCAGACGTCGAGATCACCCATGAAATCATCCGGTCTGGTGGAGAACTCTGCACGGTAGGTGACACCGAAGGTCTTGTAGATCTCGTCTGCGATGGAGATTACATCAGCGATCTCATCCTTAATCTGAGACTCCATAACGAAGGTATGGTCATCATCCTGACGGAACTCCTGTACACGGAAGAGACCGTTCATCTGACCGGACTTCTCCTTACGGTGCAGCACATCGTACTCGGAGTAACGGATCGGGAGCTCCTTATAGGAACGAAGCTTACGCTTGAAGGTGAGCATCGCGTTCGGGCAGTTCATCGGCTTCGCTGCCATGGTGTCGATGTTCTCACGGTTATAAACGACAGAACCGGCCTGGATCTTCGCTACCTTCTTCTCGGCTGCCTCATCCTTATAGTCCTCGACTACGTTCTCGATATCGGCATCTGCCGTGGTGTAACCATCGATACCCGGAACGATGAACATGTTGTTAAGATAGTGTGCCCAGTGACCGGAAACGAGCCAGAGACGCTTATTATTTACGAGCGGAGCCGCGATCTCGGTATAGCCATGACGGCGCTGTACCTCACGGCTGTACTGAAGCAGTGCCTGATACATCTGCCATCCACGTGGCAGCCAGTATGGCATACCTGGAGCGGTCTCGTTAAACATGAAGAGCTCGAGCTGTGCACCGATCTTCTTATGGTCACGCTCACGTGCCTCCTCGATCATCTTTACGTGCTGCTTCAGCTCATCCTTCGTCGGGAATGCATACACATAGACACGCTGCATGTGGTCACGCTTCTCGTCGCCTCTCCAGTATGCTGCCGAACAGCTGTGGATCTGGTAAGCCGCGCTCATCAGCTCCTGTGA
Source organism: uncultured Oribacterium sp. (assembly GCA_902485915.1). Classification (GTDB taxonomy): domain Bacteria; phylum Bacillota; class Clostridia; order Lachnospirales; family Lachnospiraceae; genus Oribacterium. The sequence continues at coordinate 13,708 of CABTMH010000185.1, forward strand.
ATTCTCTACGTGCGGTCCACGGCAGAGATCTACATAATCCTCACCGGTATAGTAAACAGAGATGGTCTCGTCCTCCGGAAGCTCCTCGATCAGCTCGAGCTTGAACTTCTGATCCTTGAAGATCTCCTTCGCCTCGGCCTTTGATACTTCCTTCCGTGTCCACGGCTCACGACGCTTGATGATCTCACGCATCTTGTTCTCGATGGCCTTGAAGTCCTCCTCACCGATGCTCTTGCCCTCCGGCAGTACGAAGTCATAGTAGCAGCCGTCCTCGATCTGAGGTCCGATGCCGTACTGTACTTCCTTACCGTAGATCTCGATCACTGCCTTTGCGAGGATGTGTGCGAGGGAATGACGATACACCTGTAATAACTCTTCCTTTTCCATTTGTTTCTCCTTTGAATGTTTCAAAACCAGCCCTTTGGGTCGGCTGATTTCGTGTCTGGACAACCGGTCCAGTGCCACACGGCGAATCTCTGCGCCTTGCTCGCGGTAGCATCTCATCTCGAATTCCCTTCGGGAATCCTCGATGTAGACAGGCAGAGGCGCTACGCGCCTTGCCCACTTTCCGAGTCTGAACGAAGAACGGAATATAAACACTCCGTTCTTCGTTCAGACTCGGAAAGTGCTACCCAAAACAAAACATCCCAACCAGCTCTTTCGAACTGATTGGGACGATAGATTCGCGGTTCCACCCAAATTGTCATCTTCCACATAGCCTGTGGGCGAATGCTTCTGCATCTGTACAGATGACCACTCTTTCGACGGTAACGTAGTCAACGGATCCGATTAAGGACCTCTCCGAGGTGGTGTTCATATTTATCTCATCGACGCCTCGCAGCAACCGGCGTTTCTCTGTATCCGAAATCAAATACTACTGTCCTCTTCAACGATTTCTGTCTATTCAATTGACACAGCCATTGTAGGTTCGGCGCATCGCTTTGTCAAGGGCTTCGCAGAATTCCGTAAGAATCGGTGGGCGGCTTCCTGAGACGGCCCTTGCCTGATCAGTACACGTGTGGACAGTAACGATCGTTCGTCGTCACTTCTCGATTTCCAGATGACCATCCGCGATGCACTTTCCGGACTGTCGGTCGAACAGAAGGATATGATTTCCGTGGATGTCGATGCCGGCCTGCTCGCCGATTCTGTATGCTGTGTTTCCGAAGATCACACCGGTCAGGAGATAGTCATCCTGCACGCAGAGCTTGAGGGTCGATTCCATACCGGTCGGCATGGCACCGAAGATCGTGGTCTGCAGTACGCCATCCGGCTCGATGTCGATCGCCTCCGGGCGGATGCCCAGCACGAGGTCCCGGTTCGTCAGGATCGGTTCCTCGAGGATGGAGCTGTCCTCTTCGATGACCTTCTCGATATGGTACTTGAAGACCTCATCCTTGTTGCTCTTCTCGACGGCGTGCTTCTGCCGGAGACGGTCGATTTCGGCCTGCTTCTTCGCTTCTGCGTCTTCATCACGCTTTGCGAACCATGCCGGAAGATCGAGTGCTTCATTCGGAACGAAGCGAGCCCGGATACCGTGGAAGATGTCGACGGCGATGCTGCCGTCCGCTGTCTGGTCACCGGTGGCTTCTACGAAGTTGATGGATGGGTTGCCGACGAAATCGGCCGCGAAAAGATTCGTCGGGCGATTGTAAACCTCGAGCGGTGCGTCGTACTGCTGGAGGACACCGTTGTTGATGAGGCAGATCTTCGTCGCGAGGGTCATCGCTTCCATCTGATCATGGGTGACATAGACGAAGGTCGAGCCGGTTTCCAGGTGAAGCCGCTGCAGCTCGTAACGCATCTCGAGGCGAAGCTTCGCATCGAGGTTACTGAGCGGCTCATCCATGAAGAGGACCTGTGGCTCCGGTGCGAGGGTACGGGCGATGGCGACACGCTGCTGCTGTCCACCGGAAAGCTCTGCCGGATAACGATCCATGAACATACCGATCTTCACGACACGGGAAACCTGACGTACACGGCTGTCGATCTCTTCGTCGGTTAATTTCCGAACCTCCATGACGGCGGTGCCGTTCTGTGTGACGTGGAAGCTCTCATCGAGGGCCTGTCCTTTCGCCTCGTAGCCTGCATTGATCTCCGCAAGGGTCTTCTCATAGCCGGCACGTGCCGCATCGGCCGCCTGCTGCGGATCCGCCGCCTCATGAATCTTCAGGTTGAAGAGCTCCTTCGCACTCATGATGGAGAGGCTGAAGGTATCGATGAGCTTCACGTAGGCCTTTTCGGTATCGAGCTTTCCATTCTTATCGCGGCAGTCCTCGATCTGGTCCTTTACCTTCTTTCCACTCTTCAGCGCATGCATGAGGTCGGCGCTGACCTTCGCCTTCACGTCAGATCGGAAGAGCACACGTCTGAACTCCAGTCA
>CABTMH010000186.1 GCA_902485915.1 uncultured Oribacterium sp.
ATGATGGCGGTCTGCTGCAGCCGCTTCTCCCTCTCCTCCGCAACATGCTGCAGGAGCAGCAGGATATGATCCGGTTCAACGAGCTCATCAAGCTGACTGATGCCGACTCCCGCTTCCATGATCTCTTCTATCAGCTGCAGCATAAGGAGTTCGTCCAGCAGCACACCGGCCGCCACGACATCCACTATATCCGTGCACGCCGCTTCGCCCTCGGGATCGAGCGCAGTGATGATGAGCGGATGGACGATAGTGTAAACATTGTCTCCCAGCACGTGCGTATGGTGCATGCCATCGAGCAGGGCGATCGTACCGCGCTCGAGCAGGAGCTCGTCCATCACTTCCGGAACATCAATCATACGCTGGAGCGCGTGGTAAACGACGAAGCCTTCAAAACAGTGTTTCAGGTGAATGCGTAACTTCAAATAGTTGCAGAATCGCATGCGTGGTCTATGAAGGAAAATCCGCATACAAAAAGACCGACGGTCTGTTTTTTCGAACAGCTCACCGGTCTTTCTTTATGTTTTTAAACGGCGTATGGAACTTCAGTGTTGCATAAAACGCTGTTCATAATCCCTGAGCGATGCGATCGCTTCCTTCGACATCGGGATCAGCGCGAGCATGTTGAAGATCGTCATGAGGCCAATGCCTACATCGCCGAGATCCCACACGAAGGTGTAGGCCGCCATGCAGCCGATGAAGAGGTTGATCAACGCGATGATCTTATATACACTCTGTGATTTCCAGCTGTCGCCGAATACATATGCGACGTTCGAACGCGCATAAAACAGAACGCCGATAAAGGTCGAGAAGCTAAAGAGCCAGAGCGTGACGGCGATGAAGATCACACCGGCCTGGCCGAAATGGTAGCGCATCGCTGCCTGGAGAAGGTCCATACCACCGAGGCCGGCCACCGCATCCTCCGGAACGAGAAGCATCACGAAGGCGGTACAGCTGCAGATCACGATGGTGTCGATGAAGACGCCGAGCGCCTGCAGAAGTCCGGACTTCACCGGATGATCGACATCCGCCGCAGCCGCTGCACATGGCGCAGAGCCGGAGCCTGCTTCGTTCGAGAAGAGGCCACGCTTCACGCCGTTCATGAGGACGGCACCGAAGCCGCCCGCCACCGCCTGACGCAGGCCGAAGGCCTCACGGAAGATACGTGAAAAGACAGCTGGCAGCTGAGCGAAGTTGTTGATGATCACGAACACGGTCAGGAAGATGTAGAAGCCTGCCATGACCGGAACGATGATGTCGAGTGCCTTGACCGTGATGTTCTTCCGGAACACGATCAGCGCGGACAGGAGACAGAGCACCACCGCGGAAGCGATCGGTGGCACGTGAAAAGCATTGTCAAAGGCAGACGCGACGGAGTTACCGATGACCTGGCTGATGCCACACCAGCACAGGAGGCCGGACAGCGCGAACAGGATCGCGATGACGCTCTTCCGCTTCTTCCCGGCAAACATCTTATGGATATAGTAGGCCGGACCGCCTCGGTACCCACCGTACAGAGGATCTTCTTCCTTATATAACTGGGCAAGTGTCGCCTCGACGAACGCTGTGTTGGAGCCGATCAGCGCCGTCAGCCACATCCAGAACACGGCACCGGCACCACCAGCAGAGACCGCTGCGACGACGCCGACGAGGTTCCCCATGCCGACACGCGTTGCGGTCGAAACGATGAGGGCCTCGAGTCCTGAAACCTTACTGTTCTTTTCCGGATCGACACTTTTCTCTCTCGCCACACGGCACATCTCCGGGAAGAGACGGAGCGGGAGGAAGCGGGTGCGGATGGTACAGAAGATACCCGCCGGAATCAAAAGAAGAACCAGGAGCGACAGCCCGAGTGTCGAGCCTCCTGGTAATGGAATCGTGATGAGATCTCCCCAGAGGAGATTGTAGATAAACTGAATTACTGCCATGACACTTTCATCCTTTAAACTATTAATTACTTTAAAGTATAGCAGATATTCCTCGAGAAACAAGAAAGAAAACGACGATGTCCATAAATGCGCCTTCGCGTGGACATCGTCGTACTGTGTGATCAGATATATGGCAGCGTGTCTCAGCCGTTCAAAGTACAAAAAAGCGGAAAGCCGTTTTATCAGCTTTCCGCGTGATGCGGGAGATGGGACTTGAACCCACACGTCCTATCGGACACAAGATCCTTAGTCTTGCCTGTCTGCCAATTTCAGCACTCC
>CABTMH010000187.1 GCA_902485915.1 uncultured Oribacterium sp.
CTTCTCCGCTCATGAGCGGATCGAACGCTAGAGGAGTCTTCATTGTTCAAGGAATTACTGAGCGCAGTTAAAGAATTTATCATCCGTTTCCTAAGCTCCCGTCTCTTTGCACTGGGGCTGATTTTCACGCTTTTATTTGCGGTGCTCGCAGGACGTCTGTTCGAGCTCCAGATCGTGAACGGAGATCAGTACCTCTCCGATTATCAGAACCGTACCCTGACGAAGGTGACCACGGTCGGTACGAGGGGCAATATCTATGACCGCGACGGTCGTCTCCTCGCGTATAACGAGCTTCAGTACAACATCACGATCGCCGATAACGGTGCGTACGACACGACGGATAAGGGCATCAACCGCCGGAATCTGATGCTGTATCATCTGACCGAGATCATCGAGAAGTACGGCTATTCCGTCGACGGACAGTATAAGATCCGGCTCGATGAGAATCATGAGTTTCAGTTCACGACGAGCTCCGAAAATGACCGGAAGCGTTTCATCGCAAACATCCGCGGGCGAAACGTCTCTGACCTCGGCGAGAAGGACTTTAACATCAGTGCACGGGAGGCCTTCAACACCTCGAAGCGTCGTTACCGCTTCGATAACATCAAGGATGAAAACGGCATGGCCATCGTCCTCGATGATGAGACCGCCCTCGATATGATCAACATCTTCTATACCATGCGTCTCACCGCCTACCAGCGCTACCAGACCACGACCATCGTAAAGAACGTGTCGGAGGAGTGCATGGCAGAGATCCTCGAGGCGAAGGGTGAGCTGCAGGGGGTCGATATCGAAAATGTTTCCGTACGAAAGTATAATTATGCGCCATACCTGAGCCACATCGTCGGCTACACCGGTCAGGTCCGGGAGGATCAGCTCGCGGAGCTCCGAAAGACCGATGAGAGCTACGAGCTGAACGATACCGTCGGTGTCTGGGGGCTCGAGAAGAGCATGGAGTCTGAGCTGAAGGGACAGAAGGGCTACCGCGAGATGTACCTGAACTCCGTCGGCTCGGTCCTCGAGGTCGTCTCGGAATCGGAGGCGAAGGCGGGCAATGATATCTACACCACCATCTCCGCGAACGACCAGATCGCGATCTACCACCTGCTTGAGCAGGAGCTGGCCGGCATCCTCGCTTCGAAGATCGTCGAATCGGATGCTCCGCAGAACGAACACGTAAAGCAGTCCCAGATCACCATCCCGGTGAAGGACGCCTACTTCCAGCTCATTAACAACAACGTGCTGGATTCCACCCATTTCTCTGAGGCTGCGCCGGGCAGCGCCGAGCGCCAGATCGCAGACATCTTCTCTGATAATAAGGAGAAGAATCTTCAGCGCATCGAGCACGAGCTCCTGAACCCGAGTACGAGCGATCTGAATGCGCTTCCGAAGGATATGCAGGCCTTCATCGTCTACATCTATGACTACCTTCTGAGTGATGACTCGGGTATGATTCAGAGCTCGAATCAGAAGTTTAAGGATTCAGAGGCCTACCAGGCATGGCGTAACGATACCATCAGTCTCCATGACTTCATCATCGCCGGCATCGAGGAGGCATGGCTCGATACCTCGAAGCTGTCGCTTTCCGAGGATTACTATGATACCGAGAATATCTACCAGCTTCTCGTCGAGCAGCTGATGGAGCGGCTCCGGGACGATACGGATTTTGATAAGGTCCTCTATAAGTACGCGATCGTGGACAACACCCTCCAGGGCTATCTCTTACTGATGGCACTCTTCGAGCAGGGCGTTCTCCCGGAGGATGCACAGGCCTACCTGCAGCTCTCGACCGGTGACGCGCACTATGCCTACACCTTCCTCGTGAAGAAGGTCCGGGAGATTGCATTGACCCCGGCACAGCTCGCGCTGGATCCGTGCAACGGCTCGGTCGTCGTGACGGATGTGAAGACCGGAAAGATCCGGGCCCTCGTGACCTATCCGGGCTTCGATAACAACCGGATCACGGACAGCGATTACCTCGCGAAGGTGAACCAGGACCTGTCCCTGCCGCTCCTCAACAACGCAACCCAGACCCAGCTCGCACCTGGTTCGACCTTTAAGCCGATCACCTCGATCGCCGCGATGGAAGAGGGCGTCATCGACCTCTCGACCGTCATCGACTGTACCGGTATCTATAAGGAAGTCGTACCGAACATCAAGTGCTGGATCTACCCGGAGAAGCATGGCGAGGAGAACATCATCGATGGTATCAAGAACTCTTGCAACTTCTTCTTCGCCGAGGTCGGCCATCGACTGGCGACGGATCCGAACGGCATCTACAGCCAGACCCTCGGCCTCGAGCGGATCGCGAAGTACGCCGCTGCCTTCGGACTCGATTCCCTCTCGGGTGTCGAGATCGATGAGACGAAGCCGCACATTTCGGATTACGATCCGGAGCGTTCTGCGATGGGTCAGGGTAATCATGCATACAATAACGTGCAGCTCGCCCGCTATATCACCGCAGTCGCGAACCGTGGCACGGTCTTCGACCTCTCGATCCTCGATAAGGTGACGGATTCCGATGGCAACGTGCTTCGTACGATCGAGCCGAAGGTGAAGGACCAGCTTAACTTCAGCACGGTCACCTGGAACGCGGTGCAGACAGGACTCCGTGAGATGATCACGGAAGGTGTCGCGAAGAACGTCTTCAGCGGCCAGGACATCCCGATCGCCGGTAAGACCGGTACCGCACAGGAGCGGGAGGACCGTGGTAACCATGCGGTCTTCGTTTCCTACGCACCGTATGACGACCCTGAGATCGCCGTCACCGTGAACATCCCGTACGGATATTCCTCCGGTAACGCTGCGAGTCTCGCAAACAACGTATACAATTACTGCTATGGCAAGGACAGTCTCGAGGCCATCCTTTCACGGGATGCATCCTACATTTCCTCGGTCAATGTTTCCGACTAAAAGAGTATAATTATGAGGTTTGATTACAATTTTAAACATTATGATTTCCGGCTCGTCCTCTATATGATCGTACTGAACATCCTCGGTGTGCTCGTCATGCGCTCCGCGGTCGGTGCCGAGAGCTTCCGGGACGTACAGGTCGTGCGTCAGATCCTGGGCTCCTTCGCAGGACTGGCGATCTGCATCGCACTGTCACTCGTGGACTATCGCTGGCTCGTGCAGCAGGCGAATCTGATCTACCTGTTCTGCGTCCTGCTCCTCGCGGGTGTTCTGATCTACGGAACCGCCGCCGGACACGATGCGGTCCGCTGGATACAGCTGCCGGTCATCGGACAGGTCCAGCCGGCCGAGTTCGTAAAGATCGGACTCATCGTGTTCTTCGCCGCCTACTTTCAGCGGGCGAAGGACCAGATCAATCTGCCGCACGTCGTGCTGATGGCCTTCGTGTGGTTTATGATCCCGATCCTGCTGATCCTGCTGCAGCCGAATCTGAGTACGAGTATCATCATCACGATCATCGTGGCAGCCATGGTCTTTGCGTCGGATATCAGCTTCCGGTGGATCCTCGGTGTGCTCCTCGCCATCGTTCCGCTCGCCCTGATCTTCATCTATCTGTTCCGGTCGGGCCTCTATGATAAGATCCCGCTGCTGCGCGGCTATCAGGCACAGCGTATCCTGACCTTCCTGAACCCGTCAGAAAACACCCAGACCTTCTACCAGCAGCTGTACTCCATGATGGCGATCGGCTCCGGAAAGCTGATGGGCAAGGGCCTCTACAACAGCTCCATTTTTTCTGTAAAAAACGGTAATTTCCTCGCAGAGGAGGATAATGACTTCATCTTTGCAGTCGTGGGAGAGGAGCTCGGCTTCCGTGGATCGATGATAATTATCATATTATTCTTGTTGATTATCGTAGAATGTCTTATAATAGCGAAGAAAGCGCGGAATGTAAGTGGACGTCTGATATGTGTCGGCATGATGGCATGGATCGGCTTTCAGACCTATACGCACATTGCGGTAACGACGGGAATCTTCCCGAATACCGGCATCACACTTCCTTTTTTCTCGAGAGGCGTAAGTTCACTGGTTTCCGTCTATGCCGGTATGGGCATCGTACTAAATGTGGCATTACAGAGAAGTAATCGTGCGTAAGTCGGCGATCCCTTTTCGAAGGGCGTCCTGCTTCGCTTCTGTAAAAAGAAAACGTAAGATCAGAGAGGTCGAATAATGAATGTCGGATTAATCGCACATGATTCAAAGAAGAAGCTGATGCAGAACTTCTGCATCGCATATCGTGGTATCCTGAGCAAGCATGAGCTTTATGCGACCGGTACCACGGGCCTCCTCATCGAGGAGGTCACAAATCTTCGCATACATAAATTCCTGCCGGGAGAGACGGGCGGTGCGCGTCAGCTGGCATCACAGATCGAGCAGGGAAACCTCGATATGGTGATTTTCCTGCGTGATCCGTTACATGTGAAGGCACAGGAGCCGGAGGTCAACTCCATCGTTCGTCTGTGCGACAGCTACAACATCCCGATCGCGACGAATCTCGCGACGGCCGAGCTCCTGATCAAGGCACTGGAGCGTGGCGATCTCGAGTGGCGAAACATCTGATGTAGACATTGGCCGTGGCCCCGCAGAGGCTGCATTGCACAGCGTTTCGCTTCGGCTTCACGGTCCGCACGATGCGATCATCACGAGATCGATGATTATGACAGGAGATGAACAGATACATGCTTAGACAGAATCGAAAGAATCAGGATCACAGCATGAAACCATCCGGAGGGAGCTTCCAGCGAAGACTCCTTCCGTTTCTTTTATGCTTTCTTTTTATGATGTCGCTCGCCGGCTGCGGGCAGAAAAAGCTGGAGCACAGCTACGACATCCGCATGGGACTCACCCGCATGAACGCCGTCAGTGTCAGCGATGTCTCCGGGAAGCACGCAGATGGCTTCTCGAAGGGCCTCGCGCTTCCGGATGCGAAGCAGACGGTCGGGGCAGACGGCCTCACGGCAGAGGCGGCCCTCCTCGTCTCGAACGAGGGCGATGATCCACAGGTGCTCGTCTCGAAGAATCCGTATGTCCGCACCTATCCGGCGTCCATCACGAAGGTGATGACGGCCCTCGTGTGTCTCCGGCATGTCGATGACCTGCAGCAGGAGTTCACGGTCACGGAAAACTCGAACATCCGCGTCTCCGGATCCTCCATGGCCTACATCCATCCGGGGGAGACCCTCACCATCGAGGAGCTTCTCTATGGTATGCTGCTACCGTCCGGAAACGATGCCGCAGTGGCGGTCGCGGAGGCCACGGCCGGCTCCGTCGACGCCTTCGTGGAGCTGATGAACGAAACGGCGATGGAGATCGGTGCCACGGGTAGTCACTTCGTAAATGTCAACGGACTTCCGGACGAGAATCACTACATGACGCCGTATGATATCTACCTGACGATGCATGCGGCCCTCGAGTATGATGCCTTCCGTGAGATCGTCGGAAGCGTGCACTACACCCCGGAGTATAAGGATTCAAACGGCATGCCGAAGAAGCAGGAGTGGACCGTCTCGAACAAGTACATGCTCGGAGAAGTCGAGACGCCGGACGGTCTCCGTGTGCTCGGCGGAAAGACCGGCACGACGAAGGCGGCCGGCTACTGCCTCACCCAGGCGACGGAAAAAGAGTCCACCGGCGAAGAGTATATCAGCACCGTCATGAAGGCGAAAACACGCGAGGAGCTCTACAGTAATATGACGATGCTTCTGGAGAAAATCCACTGAGTTACACCCCGGTTACGGTTCACTCGTCAATCGGATTCGGGCAGGGAGCGAACAGTAAACCCATCGACTTTTAAGAAGACATGTTCTGTGATTGCTCCTTGAATTAGACCCCCGAATGAGATATACTAAACCTACAAAAGTTAGGAGGTACTTGACTATGGTACAGTTGATTGTAGGCAAGAGAGGCAAAGGTAAGACCAAGCAGCTTCTTGATAAGGCAAACTCAGTAGTGAAGGAAGCCAACGGCAGCGTTGATTTCCTCGATAAGTCGGCACAGCATATGTATGAGCTCAGTAATAAGATCCGTCTTATTAACGTAAATGAGTTCCCAATCGATTCCGAAGATGCGTTCATCGGCTTCGTAAGCGGTATTATTTCTCAGGATCACGACCTCGAGTACATGTTCCTGGACAGCTTCCTTAAGCTTTCTTCTCTTGAGGGCGCAGATATCACAAACTGCATCAAGCGTTTAGAGGATCTCGGCGATAAGTACAAGGTAACCTTCGTACTGAGTGTATCGATGGATGCCGAGGAGCTTCCTGACAGCGTTAAGAAGGATGTAGCGATCGCGCTTTAATCCACAGTTCACATGGCCGTTAAACAGCAAGTAAAATCTACAGCTAAATACAGAAGACCATTTCAATTCAATGTAGGGATGATAATCTTCGCGATTATCTTTCTCTACATTGTTTTTAGTGTATATTCCTATGTTTCCAGGGACCAGATTCGCTATTATGAGGTTCAGAAGGGTAGTATCGTCCGTGACCAGCAGTATACCGGTATCGCCATTCGTGAGGAGCATGCCGTGGATGCTAGCAGCTCCGGCTATGTGCACTACTATATCCAGGATGGCCGGAGAGTGGCCGTCGGTAGTGATGTCTATACCATCGATGAGACCGGTGCACTCCAGTCCTATCTGAAGGAGCATCCGGAGCTCACGACGGAGATGACGAGTGAGCAGATCTCAGATATACGCTATCGTCTGTCCCAGTTTTCACAGTCCTTCCAAAACAGCAGCTTCTCTGCACTGTATAACACGAAGTACTCCCTCGATGCGTCTGCACTTGAGTACTCCAGTGTGGCGAACGCGCAGGACCTCGATGATGTGCTGCAGAAGCTCGGCATCAACTATGTGC
>CABTMH010000188.1 GCA_902485915.1 uncultured Oribacterium sp.
GACCATGTACCGAGATCTACTACGATCGTGGCGAGAAGTACGGAAACGGCCCGGAGGATGTCATGGGTGGCGAGGGCGACCGTTACATGGAAGTCTGGAACGTCGTATTCTCTCAGTTTAACAACGATGGTAAGGGCAATTACAGTGACCTTGCGCAGAAGAATATCGATACCGGTATGGGTCTCGAGCGTCTTGCAGTCGCTGTTCAGGATGTAGGATCCATCTTCGATGTCGATACACTGAAGGATCTTCGTGATCTCATCTGCGAGCTCGCCGGTGGCGTCAAGTATGAGGCACCGGGTAGCGAGGAGAGCGATGTATCGGTACGTATCGTGACCGACCACGCCCGTGCGATGACCTTCATGATCTCCGATGGTATCATGCCGTCCAACAACGGTCGTGGCTATGTACTCCGTCGTATCATCCGTCGTGCCGTACGTCATGGACGTAAGCTCGGCATCGGCGGCTCCTTCCTGCCGACACTTGCAAGCCGTGTCATCGAGACCTCGAAGGATGGTTATCCTGAGCTTGCAGAGAAGAAGGACTTCATCCTGAGCGTCATCAAGGCTGAGGAAGAGAAGTTTGAGAAGACCTACGAGCAGGGCATGGAGATCCTCGAGGAGATGGAGGCGAAGCTCGCCGCAAGCGGTGCGCATGAGCTTTCCGGTGAGGATGCATTTAAGCTCTATGATACCTATGGCTTCCCGCTCGATAACACGAAGGAGATCCTCGAGGAGAAGGGCTTCACCGTCGATGAGGCTGCCTTCCAGGAGGCGATGGACAGCCAGAAGAAGCAGGCACGTAACGATCGTCTCGCTTCCGGTAAGATGGCAGATTACAGCGGTCACGCAGCGACCGTATACGATGAGCTCGATCCGGCCATCGCGAGCAGCTTCGTCGGCTACGACCAGCTCGAAGCCGATTCGAAGATCGTGGCGATGGTTTCCCTCGCAGCGGGTGATGCCGATGCAGAGGATGCCGTCGTAGAGGCGCTTTCCGATGGAGAGCATGGCGCGATCATCACAGCGGAGACGCCGTTCTACGGCACCATGGGTGGCCAGGTCGGCGATACCGGTGTGATCGAGCTCGGCAGCGAGGCCGCCTTCGAGGTGACATCCACGGAGCATGTCGGCGGCAACAAGATCGCCCACATCGGTGTAGTACGCAAGGGTATGCTGAAGCTCGGCGATACCGTAACCCTGAAGGTTGATGAGAAGAATCACATGGCGACCTGCCGTAACCACAGCGCAACCCACCTCCTTCAGAAGGCACTGCGTGAGGTACTCGGTACCCATGTCGAGCAGGCCGGCTCCTTCCAGGATGCAGGCAGAACCCGTTTCGACTTCTCGCACTTCCAGGCGATGACGAGAGAAGAGCTTCAGAAGGTCGAGGACATGGTGAACGAGAAGATCCAGGAGGGTCTCGAGGTTCGTACCGATGTCATGACCCTCGAGGAGGCGAAGAAGTCCGGTGCGATGGCACTCTTTGGTGAGAAGTACGGTGCAGAGGTGCGTGTCGTTCGCATGGGCGATTTCTCGACCGAGCTCTGCGGTGGTACTCATGTGAAGAACACCCTGCAGATCGGTCAGTTTAAGATTCTGTCCGAGACCGGTGTCGCTGCCGGCGTGCGTCGTATCGAGGCACTGACCGGAGACAATGTTCGTAAGTACTACGAGAATCTCGAGCATGAGATGCTCGCAGCCGCTGAGCTCGTGAAGGCGACGCCGGCGACCCTGAAGGAGCACATCCAGTCCCTTCAGAAGGAAGTGAAGGAGCTTCGCAGCGAGAATGAGGCGCTGAAGAGCAAGGAAGCGCAGAACGCACTCGGTAACGTCATGGATTCCGTGGTCGAGATCAAGGGCGTGAAGTTCCTCGGAGCACACGTATCCGGTGTGGATATGAACGAGCTTCGTAATCTCGGCGATGATCTGAAGACAAAGCTCGGTGAGGGCGTGATCCTTCTCATCTCCGATAAGGACGGCAAGGTATCTATGGTTGCCATGGCGACCGATGGCGCTGTGAAGAGCGGTGCACATGCCGGTAACCTCATCAAGCAGATCGCACCGATCGTCGGAGGCGGCGGTGGCGGACGTCCGAACATGGCACAGGCCGGTGGTAAGGATGCCGCAAAGATCGACGAAGCGATCGCTGCAGCTTCTGCAGCTGTCGAGGCACAGATCAAGTGATAAATCAAGCGAATTTGTCATGAAAATCTGAAGAAATTCCTTGACGAAGTGATTTTATGTGCTATACTACATATTAAGTTTGCACCCGAAGGGAGGTTTGGGTTTCAGCATGTCAAATGTTATCGTAAAAGAGAACGAGTCTCTGGACAGCGCACTGCGTAGATTCAAGAGAAACTGCGCGAAGGCAGGCATCCAGCAGGAGATTCGCAAGAGAGAGCATTACGAGAAGCCATCTGTAAGACGCAAGAAGAAGTCTGAGGCGGCCAGAAAGCGTAAGTTCAACTAATTATAGATGATTCTTAATAGATGATTCATGTAGCCCTGATTCAGTGATGAATTGGGGCTATCTTTTTTAGTATTTTTATTCTATTGTGTTTATATCCCATGAAAGACCGTCGAAGGGCGGCGAGGAGGAAGTCATTGGCAAGTGTAGAAACAATTTTTGATATCCCGATGGAGCACGAGCAGAACGTTCTCGGGCTTCTCGACAGCAACCTGAAGAAAATCGAGCGTAGCTTTCATGTCACCATCATCGATCGGAACGGCGTTCTGAAAATCATCGGTGAGGAGAGGGATACCGAAAAAGCGAGAGCCGTGCTGAAGAATCTCCTCGAGCTCAGCCAGCGCGGCAACACCCTGACAGAGCAGAACGTAGATTATGCGATCTCCCTCAGCTTCTCCGAGAAGAGCTCGGGCGGCGACATGGTGGAGATCGATAAGGACATCCTCGCGCGCACCGCACTGGGCAAGCCGGTCAAGCCGAAGACCCTCGGCCAGAAGGACTACGTGGATGCGATCCGCGAGAACATGATCACCTTCGGCATCGGTCCGGCGGGTACCGGTAAGACCTACCTCGGTATGGCGATGGCCATCACGGCCTTCCGTCAGCAGGAGGTAC
>CABTMH010000189.1 GCA_902485915.1 uncultured Oribacterium sp.
GGCGCGACACCATGGAGGACATCATCCTCGCGATCAACCCGGAAAACGAAGGCGGCGAGGGGCTTGCGGATCACTATATCGAGGCCTTCCGGGCGTACCGTGAGGCGGAAGCCGCGAAGGAGACGAAAAGCACGACCACGACGGCACGACAGGAGGGGAGCGCGGATACCTATCGACCGACGCATACCCGCCGTCCGGCCCAGGTGAAGATCTACCTCGGGAAGCTGTTCCGTCTCTTCATCCATGAGCACGACTGGGTACTCCTCCCGCTGTCGGCCATCATCTCGCTCATGGTGGCCTTCGTCGTCGGGAAGAGCCTGTTTGCCAATATGGAGCGCCTGCAGGCGGGTGCCTTCGCCCTCGTCTGCGTCTGCATCTGGAACGGCTTCTTCAATTCCATCCAGGTCGTCTGCCGGGAGCGTGCGATCATCAAGCGGGAGCACCGCGCGGGACTCCATATCAGTGCGTATATCATGGCACACATGCTGTACCAGGCGCTGATCTGCCTCCTGCAGGTCCTGATTTCCGTCGGCATCTATGTCTGGTACGGCATCCGCTTCCCGGTCGGCAGCATTGTCACAGGAAACTTCCTGGTTGACTTCGCGATGACGCTCTGGATCATCACCTATGCCGCTGACCTCGTCGCGCTGATGGTGTCCTGCATCGTGCGCACGACGACCTCGGCGATGACCGTCATGCCGTTCCTGCTCATCGTGCAGCTCGTATTTGCCGGCATCATCTTCCCGTTTGACGGAGGCGCCGCAGAGCTCGTCGAGAAACTGACCATCAGCCACTGGGGCACCGTCGCGATCTGCTCTATCGCCGATTACAACGCGCTGCCGAGCCATGCGCTCTTCGCCTCGATCTATCAGTTTCGGAGCATTCCGGAGGTGCAGAAGATCGTCGATTACATCCAGTCCTCGGATCTCCGCATGAAGATGGATATCCTCTGCGCGAAGCAGATGCAGAATCCGCTCTATGCCGGCACCGTGCAGAACATCCTGAAGAGCTGGGGCGTCATCCTGCTGATCGGCCTCGTTGCCATCGTGGTCGGTATCATCAGCCTCGAGTTCATCGACCGGGATAAGCGATAGTGAATATGTCCGTATCGAAGCTCTAAACGAAGAGGGGCGTTATCTGGTGAAAAAAGGACAGACATGACAGAAAAGCACGGCAGGGGCTTGATTGCTTTGTTGACTTTCGTTAAAATACTAGTAAAATATATTCAGTTGATTAAACCAGTTAACTGTTGCAACATGTCGAATGGGGGAAGACGATGGGACGTGATGGAAAAATAACCATTAAGGACATCGCCGAGATGGCTGGGGTTTCGAAGACGACAGTTTCGTTCTATCTGAACGGGAAAACCGAGAAGATGTCTGAGGAAACCCGTATGAAGATTCAGGAGATCATCCTCCGAACCAACTACCGTCCGAATGTTGCTGCCCGTACACTGAACCAGAAGAAAACGAACCTCATCGGTGTCATCATCGGTGATATCACGAACACCTTCTCAAATAAAATCGTGAAGGGGATCGAGGATACCGCTCGAAAGCATGGCTACCAGACGCTGATCGGAAATTCAGGCTATGATCCGAGGCGGGAGTCCAGCTACGTGAATCGTATGCTGACCCTTGGCGCGGATGGCTTCATCATCCAGCCTACCCCGGGCTTCCATGTGACCTCGAAGCTGATCACGGATCTTAAGAAACCGTTCGTCTACTTCGACAGTAAGGTGTATGAGGATGATTCCTTCTGGGTAAAGACCGATAACTATACGGCGACCCATAAGGCGATGCAGGAGCTGATCGCGCGCGGTTATCGGAACTTCCTGATGATCGGTGCCGATCCGTCGAAGCTGAGTACACGTATCGAGCGTTCCTCCGGCTTCATCGACTGTATCACAGAGAGCGGTCTCAGCTTCCAGAGTCTGGAGATCCGCGATGGCGAGATCAACCATGCAGATATTCTCTCCTTCGTGCAGAGAAATCTGAAGGATACAGATGCAACCCTGGTGTATGTTCCGAACTGCTGGGCACTTCCGGAGGTCTGTGATGCATTACAGCCGCTCCGTGATCTGATTCCGCAGAAGCTCGGCATCATCGGTTTCGATAATACCGAATGGGCTTCCTTCTCCAGCCCGAGAATCACGACCATCGTCCAGCCTGCCTACGAGGAGGGACAGAAGGCCGCTGAAATCCTCATCGATCAGATCGAGGAGAAATACGAGGAGAAGTCTCATCAGACGCTTAAGTGCTCTGTACATTGGAGTGAATCAACACTGTAACCCCCTTACAGTGGGATTCCCTTTCTCTCCAACCTACAGAACCTTTAGCTATGCGGGTGGAAGCACTAGCTACGTTTCCGCTCGTGATGGCAGCTGTCAGGTATAAGCAGCCAGGACACTGCCGCATATAAAAACCGCCCGGCACTTTTGTGGTGTGCCGGGCGGTTTTCTATTGCCATGGGAGCCTGGGATGTCAGGAGCTGGCCGTTCAGCTATGGGACCCGCCCTCGACGCGGCTCTGTAAATCCCTGCCCAGACTATGGAAATGCGCGTTCGAATCCGCTATAATGAACGCTGTGAAAACGCTTACAGGGAATGAGGCCGACCATGTACTATAAATTACTGAAACTGAAAAACCGTGTTTATGATGCAGCACAGATCGACTGGGACCACATGATGTTCGATCGTTCGGCGATCTGGAAGCTGCTGATCCCGCTGATGATCGAGAATCTGCTCGCGAGCTTCATGGGTATGGCGGATTCCATGATGGTCACCCGGATCGGCAGTGCGGCGATCTCGGCCGTTTCCCTCACAGATTCCATCAACAACCTCGTCATCCAGATGTTTTCCGCGATGGCGACCGGTGGCACGATTCTCTGCTCGCAGTACATCGGCAGCGGTGACTCGAAGAAGGCCAATGCAGCTGCCCGCCAGGTCGTGTTATCGGTGACGTCGATCGCCATCGTCATCACGCTCTTTGCGGAGGCCCTGAACGGTCAGATCCTCCGACTCGTGTTCGGCAGCGTGGAGCCGGCGGTGCTGTCCGCGGCGAAAACCTACTTCCGCTTTACCGCAGCCTCCTTCCCGTTCCTCGGGCTCTATCAGATCGGTGCCGCCTTTTATCGTGCCGGCGGAAACAGCCGCTTCCCGATGAGGGTTTCGGTGTTTTCGAACGCGATGAACATCATCGGAAACGCCATCTTCATCTTCGGTTTCGGCTGGGGTGTCGCCGGTGCAGCGTTATCGACCCTGCTGAGCCGTATCCTGGCGGCGATTATCCTCTTCGTGTTCCTGCGGAAGCCGAAGCAGATCATCGTGGTGCGGGATTACCGAATCAGACCGGATTTCGATATGATCGCACGAATCCTCGCCATCGGTATCCCGTCCGGCATCGAAAACAGCATGTTCCAGTTCGGTAAGCTCGCCATCCAGTCCTCGGTATCGACCCTCGGCACGACCGCCATCGCGGCACAGGCCATGGCCATCATCTTCGAGAACATCAACGGGATCGGCGGACTCGCGGTCGGCATCGGCCTCATGACGATGGTGGGGCAGACACTCGGTGCCGGACGGAAGGAGGAGGCGAAGTACTATATCGTCCACCTCATGGATATCTCGAACTGGGTCATCATCATCTCCTGTGTCATCACCTTCGTCGCCTGCAAACCGGTGATGTGGCTCGCCGGACTGGAGCCGGAGGCCGCGAAGATCTGCTACGACATGGTCATCTTCATCACGATCTCGAAAATCCTCGTCTGGGTACCGAGTTTTATTCCTTCCTATGGACTACGCGCTGCAGGTGATGTACGATTTACGATGATCGTATCTTCGCTGTCCATGTGGATCACGAGAGTCGCGATGGTAACCTATCTCATCCGTGTATGTGGGATGGGTCCGATCGCCGTCTGGATCGGCATGGCGAGCGACTGGTGTGTACGTGGGGCCTTCTTCCTGCATCGCTTCATAAGTGGGAAGTGGCTGTCACACTCGGTGATCGAGGAACCGGCAGGAGAACACAGTCCGGCGTGATGCCATCGCGTGCCGGCAGAAGCATCATTCGGTTGAACGCTGGGATGCGATTCGTATCTCGTCACCTGATATACTATGCATATTTTTGGAGGTACTTCCATGATTCAGGATATTTACCCACATAAGCTGATCAACCACTACGATCCATCGAAGACGGCGAAGCCGGAGAGCTTCGTACTGAACTTCGCCGGTGCACGCCGGGATGCCGTCTTACTGCGTACGCTCGATGCGACGACCTTCACCTTCCCGACCTTTCAGGAGGTACAGGCGCAGGGGAACATCCCGGTCGAGACGAGTCATCTGATCTATCTGTTCACTGTGGACGAGGATGATTACTTCCTCCTGCCGGAGGTCGAGCTGAGCCTTCCGGACTATACGCGGGCGACCCTGCATGATCTGCGCGAGTCCCTGGCCGGTCCGAAGTGGCGTCAGTTCATCAACAGCACGGCACTGCAGCTCAGCAACTGGTATCATCAGAATCGTTTCTGTGGCAGCTGCGGTTCCAGGACGAAGCTCGGAAAGATCGAGCGTGCGATCCGCTGCCCGCAGTGCGGCCGCATCATCTATCCGCGTATCGTACCGGCCGTCATCGTCGGCATCACCCATGGTGATGAGATCATCCTCACGAAGTATGCGCGCGGCTTCGCGCACTATGCGCTCGTCGCCGGCTTTACGGAGATCGGGGAGACCCTCGAGGAAACGGTGCAGCGGGAGGTGATGGAAGAAGTCGGTCTGAAGGTGAAGAACATCCGCTACTATAAGTCACAGCCGTGGGGCATCGTCGATGATATCCTGATGGGCTTTTTCTGTGATGTGGATGGCGATCCGACGATCACGATGGATCAGAGCGAGCTGAAGCTGGCCTCCTGGTTTAAGCGGGAGGATATCGTCCTGCAGCCGGATGATTTCAGTCTGACGAATGAGATGATGTGCCTCTTTAAGGATGGAAAGGAACCGAGAGCATGAAGAAGATACTGCTTTTATGTACCGGCGGCACGATCGCCTCGGTGAAGACGGAGGACGGTCTGAAGCCGGCGCTGACGGCAGAGGAGCTGCTGAACTACGTGCCGGAGGTGAAGCACTTCTGCGACGTGGATGTGCTCCAGGTCTGCAACATTGACTCGACCAACATGGCACCGGAGGTCTGGGGACAGATCGTGCATGCGGTCAACGAAAACTATGACCGCTACGATGGCTTCGTCATCACGCACGGCACGGACACCATGGCCTACAGCTCGGCGGCCCTCAGCTACATGATCCAGAACGCACGGAAGCCGATCGTGATTACGGGCTCGCAGAAGCCGATCAACATCGACGGCACCGACGCGAAGGATAATCTGCGGGACAGCATCGTCTATGCCTGCGATAGCTACTCTCAGAACGTGTCGCTCGTGTTCGATGGTAATGTCATCGCCGGTACGCGGGCGAAGAAGATGATGGCACGCTCATTTAACGCGTTTCACAGTGTGAATTTTCCGGTGCTGGCGCGGATTCAGGATGGGCATATCATCCGCTATATCCCGTATGAGCCGATCCGGAAGCCGGTCGAGTTTCAGGAGACGGTATCGGATGCGATCTGCATCATGAAGCTGATTCCGGGCTCACGTCCGGAGCTGCTGGCATACCTCTTCGATAATTATGACTGCATCGTCATCGAGTCCTTCGGCGTCGGCGGTATCCCGGACCAGCTGCTCGACAAGTTCTATGCCGAGATGGAGAAGTGGGCGGCGAAGGGGAAGTTCATCGTGATGGCGACCCAGGTCGTGAATGAGGGCTCCAACATGGAGATCTACCAGGTCGGCCAGAAGGTGAAGAAGGATTTTAATCTCATCGAGGCCTACGATATGACCCTCGAGGCGACGATCACGAAGCTCATGTACCTGATGGCGTGCTATCCGAAAGATTACGCACAGATCCGGAAGGGGTTCTACACACCGGTAAATAACGATATCCTCTGCGCCTTCGAGGAAGCCTGAGGGCTTCGAACCGTCATAGAGAACTCAGAAGCCGAAAGGGGCAGAACGGAAGAGCACACGTCTGA
>CABTMH010000190.1 GCA_902485915.1 uncultured Oribacterium sp.
CTCCTCCTCCTCCTCCTCCTCCTCCTCCTCCTTGGGTGTATGGCGGGTGGAAGCGTCCGCTACTATCGCTTCGTGTCGGAGACGGTGTATGAGGAGAGTGTGTCACACCTCGACGAGCTCTATCATCAGACGAACCAGGCACTGAACACACTCGTCGATCAGAACATGACCTATCTTCATATGTGGTCGGTCTATCTTCGGATGGCGTCGGATGAGGAAAAGGTCCGAACCTATCTCGCAAGGGCGAAGGAGGAGGCTGGCTTCAGCAGCTTCTACTTCCTCACTTCGGACGGAAGCTACATGACCCTCGGTGGTACGCAGGGCTATCTCGGACTGCAGGGCGATCCGGGGCCGGAGATTGAGGCCGGAAACGACTTCATCATGAACGCTGCCCTGCCGGGCAGAGAGGAGATGCTCGTATTTGCGAGTCCACAGGCCCACGGTACGTATCAGGGTTTCGATTACGATGCCATCGCCATCGTCTATGATGACTCGGACATCGAGAAGGCGCTCGATACAGATGCCTTCGGCGGGCAGGCTTCGAGATATGTCGTGCACTCGAACGGCACGGTCGTGATTCGGCATTCCGTGCATGCGCCGGAAACCGTGTATAACATGTTCGCGATTCTCAGGACGTATTCAGATCTGTCGACGCGCGAGCTCGATGCACTGACACAGGATATAGAGAATGGTCGTAACGGTGCGCTGCGCGTCACGATGAACGGAAAACCGTATTACATGGTTTATCAGTCGACCGGGATCCAGGACTGGATGCTGATCGGTATCGTACCGGTCGAGGTGGTGAACGCCAGCATGGAGCGGATACAGTACAGTACGATCTGGCTGGTGGGCGGACTGCTCCTGCTGGTGATGATCATGCTGATCACGCTGATTCTTCGGGCGAACCGGACGAAGCTGCAGCGGAAGGATACCGAAATCCAGTATAAGGATGAGCTGTTCTCGAAGATTTCCCGGAACATCGATGATGTCTTCCTGATGATGGATGTTGCGGAAGCAAAGGCGGATTATGTCAGCCCGAACATCGGACGTCTGCTGGGACTTTCCGTCGAAGAGGTTCAGAAGGATGTGCATGTGCTGGATCGACTCCATCCAGAGGATATGCTGAACCAGAAGGTCGAGCGTCTCTCGGGACTTCAGCGGGATGAGCAGCGCGAGTGGGACTTCGAGTACATACACCAGAAGACGAAGGAGCGGCGTTGGTTCCATGTCATCGCTATGGGAAGCGAAATCGAGGGCAGAGAGAAGTACATCTTCGTGATGTCCGACCGTACCGAGGATAAGCAGGCGAACGAGGCACTGTCAGCGGCGGTCCATGCGGCCGAGACCGCGAATCGGGCGAAGAGTACCTTCCTGTCGAACATGTCGCATGACATCCGGACGCCGATGAATGCCATCATCGGATTCACGACCCTCGCGGTCAGCAACATTGACCAGAAGGAGAAGGTGCGGGATTATCTTGCGAAGATTCTCGCCTCCAGTAACCATCTGCTGTCGCTCATCAACGACGTGCTCGACATGAGCCGCATCGAGAGTGGACGTATCCACCTCGAGGAGAGCGAGACGAATCTCTCGGAGGTGCTGCATGATCTGAAGACGATCATCAGCGGGCAGATCCACGCGAAGCAGCTCGAGCTCTATATAGATGCGATGGATGTGACGGACGAGGATGTCTACTGCGACCGGACGCGTCTCAACCAGGTGCTGCTGAATTTGCTGTCGAACGCCATCAAGTTTACACCGGCAGGGGGTACGGTGTCGGTTCGTCTCCGTCAGCTGCCAGGTACACATGTGGAGACGGCGAACTACGAGATCCGCGTGAAGGATACCGGCATCGGCATGAGTCCGGAGTTCGCGGCGAAGATCTTCGAACCGTTCGAGCGTGAGCGTACATCGACGGTGTCGAAGATCCAGGGTACCGGACTCGGCATGGCCATCACGAAGAACATCGTCGAGATGATGGGCGGTAGCATCGAGGTGAAGACGGAGAAGGAAAAGGGGACGGAGTTTATCCTCGTTCTTCCGATGCGCATCGGGGCAGCGCAGCCGCAGCAGCCGGAGAAGGATGAACTCCTCCCGGTGGCGAACGAGGACCTCCGTGGGAAGCACATCCTCCTCGTCGAGGATAACGAGCTGAACCGTGAGATCGCGGTGGAGATCCTCCATGCGTACGGCTTCGTGGTGGATACCGCGGAAAACGGTGCGATCGGCGTCGAGAAGATCGCGACCGCCACGCCGTCGACCTATGACCTCGTCCTCATGGATGTGCAGATGCCGGTGATGAACGGCTACGAGGCGACCCGCCAGATCCGCGCCCTCGGTGATTCGAACCGCGCGAACATCCTGATCCTCGCGATGACCGCAAACGCCTTCGACGAGGACCGTCGCGCCGCTCTCGCCGCCGGCATGAACGGCTTCCTCTCGAAACCGATCATCATCGAAGATCTCGTGCATACACTGCAGAAGATGCTTCACAGATAAAGACAGGACGACAGAAGCCCAGGCGCATGTGCACCTGGGCTTCTGTCACCATATTTTTAATTTAAAGCGCTTACCATGCCTATATGCCTACATCGCTTCCAGTTCTTCGAGCAGCTCGTAGAGCGGCGGGGCAGCGAGGGCGGCCTTTTCGAGGACAGTGTGATTCCGGAAGACCTCGGCTGGTGTGTCGTCGGCGAGGATCTCGCCGTGCGCCATCGCGATGACGCGGTCGAAGGAGTGCGCGACGAAGTCCATGTCGTGGAGGATCGCGATGACGAGCTTGCCCTCGGCGGCCTTCGCCTGGATGATCTCGCGGATCTTCTCGCGGCCGTTCCAGCTCTGGGCGATGGTCGGCTCATCGAGGATGATGACGTCCGTGTTCATCGCGAGCACCGAAGCGATGGCGACCATCTTCCGGTCCGAAAGCTCGAGATCATACGGGTTCTCGCCGGCCTTCTCATCGAGGCCGACCATGCGCAGTGCTTCGTGGGCACTGGCCTCCGCCTCCTGCGGGGACATGCCGATGTTCAGCGGCCCGAACATGACCTCCTCGAGCACCTTATACTTGAAGATCTGGTCGTCCGGATTCTGGAAGACATAGCCCACGCGGGACGCGAGCTCCGCGACGGTCTTCGTCTCGAGGTTCTCGCCCTGGTAGCGGATCTCGCCGCTGTCCGGCTTCAGCAGACCCTTCAGCACACGCACGAGGGTCGTCTTACCGGCACCGTTCTGCCCGATGATCGCCGTCGGCCGGTGGTCGAGTGCGAGGTTCAGCCCATGCAGCACCTCCCGGCCCTTCACATAGGAGAAACGCAGATCCTTCACCTGGAAGGTCGCGCTCGCCGCGCCGGCATCTTCTAAAGCGTGATCGCTGCTCGTCGAAGCAGAAGCTTCGGCAGCACCTGCCGCCACACCAGCGTCTGTCGTCAGCCCGGCGGTCATCGTCCGGAGTGACGCGATGAGCGTCGCACGGTCCACGCCGGACGCGTTCACGCGTTCCAGCGTTTCCGCATGCGTCACCGGGAGGGTGCCATCCTCGAAGACGAGTGCATTGGCCCGGGCGAAGCGGGTATAGGCCGGTGGATTCACGCCGAGATCATAGAGATCCTCGCGGGAGAAGATCTTCCGAGGCGTGTCGTAGTCGACGACATGGCCCTGGTGCATGAGGAGCACGCGGTCACAGTAGCCGGCGAGCTTCTCGATCTTCTGCTCGATCATGATGATCGTGATCCCCATCTTCGTGAGCTCGTCCACGGTATGAAAGACCTCCTCGGAGCCCTCCGGATCGAGCTGGGAGGTCGGCTCATCGAGGATGAGGACGTCCGGCTTCATCGCAAGCACGGAGCAGATGGCCACACGCTGGAGCTGACCGCCGGACAGGTCGAACGGGT
This sequence comes from uncultured Oribacterium sp., assembly GCA_902485915.1. Taxonomy (GTDB): domain Bacteria; phylum Bacillota; class Clostridia; order Lachnospirales; family Lachnospiraceae; genus Oribacterium. Next base: position 3,891 of record CABTMH010000190.1, read on the forward strand.
TCCGGTCGCGATACTCCCAGATGCCGAAGCAGCGGAGCACGGACTCGACGCGGCTGCGGATCTCCTCCGGCGGGAAGCCGAGATTCTGGAGACCGTAGCCGACCTCGTCGTAGACCGTGTCCTTCGCGCCGCTCAGCTGATTGAACGGATTCTGGAAGACGAGGCCGACGTGGCGGCAGAGCTCGGATACCGGTGTGTTGCGCGCATCCATGCCACAGACCGTGACGGAGCCGCCGTACGCGCCCTTGTAAAACTGAGGGATGAGACCGAGCAGCGCCTGGCTGAGCGAGCTCTTGCCCGCGCCGTTCTCACCGGCGATGCCGATGAACTCACCCTTTTCGACCGTGAAGCTGACGCCGTCGAGCGCAAGCTCCGTCGTTCCCGGATAACGATATTTAAGATCCTTCACTTCGATGAGAGACATGATTTCCTCCATTACAGTACGTGGGTGACGCGCAGCACGATGGTCACCACCACGGCGAGGATGCTGAGCGCCTTCAGTGCGTGGTCCGCCTTCGAGTACGGGTGGCTGTAGAGATAGGTCTTCTTCGCAGAGCCGCCGAAGCCACGCACCTCGAGGGCGATGGCACGCTCACGGGTCGAGGTCAGTGCGGACATGACGACCGGGGAGATGAGCGGCAGAAACGCCTTCGCACGGGTGAGAAGACGGCCCTCGGTCTCCATGCCACGGCTTCGCTGCGCGTCGGAGATCGTATTCATCGTGCCGGTCATCTGCGGGATGATCTGGAACACGGAATTGATGATGTAGCCGAACTTCGGACTGAAGCCCTTCTTCTCGAGCTCCTCGACCAGCTCCGACGGACTCGTGGTCAGCACGAGGATCGCGAAGCTGAGCAGCATGTTCAGGATATTGAGGCCGATGTGCGCAGCGTAGAGAAGTCCTTCCTTATAGAAGTGGACCGGTCCCAGGGAGAAGAGGACGGTCAGGTTCTTCTGGTTGAAGATGCCCTGGATGATCACGACGGTTAGGATGATCGTGAAGGAGAAGGCCAGCAGCGGGAAGGCCTTATGCACGAGCCCCGCACTCTTCAGAAGCAGGATGCTGAGCAGGATCACGCCGAGAAAGACCGTGAGATGCCCGGAAATCAGCGGCACCGCGATCGCCGCGACGAGATAGAAGATCTTCGAGAACGGATGAAGCTTCGTCAGCCAGGAGCCGTTGTTCGTATAAAGAGAGATGGATTTCATGATGTTCACCTTATCGATGCTGCTGCGGTGGCCTTTCGGCCCCGGACGGGCGGGCATCCCGATGGATGCATTGGCCGAAGCAGACAGGATCTTTAAAAGAAAGGCGGTCACCCAGATTCGATGACCGCCCGTGTTTCGATGTTCGATTGTAATTGTAGCAGATGTTCGCGCATCCGTCGAGATACAAGACGCGACGGGCATGCTGTTTTCAGAAACCGGCTGCCCTCCGGCTACTGCCGGTTATCAGTCGAGCGACTGGATATCGCTGCCGGCATCATAAAGCGCCGTGAGCTTCTTCGGCAGACCCTTGATGATGAAATAGACGATGGCGAGGGTGATGATCTTATCCGGTACATCGACCACGATCTCGTCGAGGAGAGAACCGAGGAACACCGGCATCTTCGCTGCCTGTGTCGCTGCGAAGACAGCATCGCCCCAGACATTACCCGTGGTACCGCCCCAGAAGATGATGTTCAGCGGTGTGGAAACCAGAACCGCTGCGAAACCGCCGGCACATGCGGTGAGCATCGCCTTCGGAAGCGTCTTCATGTAGCCGAGACGTGCCATCACGCCGACCGCGATACCGATGAAGAAGGACGTCAGCGCATACACGAGTGTGATGTTGTCGCCGGTGGTGAAGCCATAGATCAGGTTGTTGGCTGCGCCACAGATACCGCCGATGACCGGACCGCCCAGGATCGCACCGATGCAGGTACCGATGCAGTCGAGCCAGAGTGGCAGCTTCAGTACCGCTGCGAACAGCTTACCGAGGTAGTTGATACCGATACAGGCCGGAATCAGAACGATGACAGGTGTGGTGAAGTTTGTTTTAAAAAGCTTTCCCATGATTCTCCCCTTTACATACAGGTCTATAGCTCAACGCAAAAATATGCTATAGTTACAAAATATTATAGCACTGAAGTCGATGATAAGATAGAGGAGAAAGATATGAGAAAAGAAGATACGATTCTGGTGATCGATATGCAGAAGGTTTACCTGCCGGGGAATCCCTGGGCCTGTGCGCACGTGAACGAAGCCGCGCAGCGGATCGAGACGCTCCTCGACCATGTGCTGGAGCTTCGCGACGCCTCTCCGGCCAATGCTTCCGCCACCACCGTCATCGCTTCGCGAGACGCAGCTTCGGGCACGGGTGTAGACATGGACGCGCCGAGCATCCTGCTGACCCGTTACATCGCGCCGGCGGACGAGGATGCGCAGGGCGTCTGGGCCGACTATAATCGCGAAAACCGTGCCATCAATGAGAATCCGGTCATGAATGAGTTCATCCCGGCGATCGCCCGCTACGTGGAGGAGTTCCCATACATCGACAAGTGCACCTACAGCTGCTTCTCAAACGAGTACGTGCGCGTCGCTGCGGACCGCAGCATGGTACATGGCGGACGCATCGTGCTCACGGGTGTCGTGGCGGAGTGCTGCGTCCTCTCGACCTTCTTCGAGGGCACGGATGCCGGCTACCGCTTCATCTATCTCACCGATGCCTGCGCCGGGGTGGATGCCGACAGTGAGCGCGCAGTACAGACGATCCTGCAGGGGCTGAGCCCACTGCACGTCGAGCTGATGACGACCGCAGAGTACATCGCCGAAGGATGATGTGTTCGTTATTGTTTACTCGTCAACTGGATCCGGCCCCTGCCTGATCAGTACAAGTGTGAACAGTAACATGCCTTCGACAGGGTCTCCGGCTTTGAGTGTCGACTGGTTGGATTCCAGCATTGTAAAGAATAAGTGAGGTTTTTATGAATCAGAATAACGCGCGGACGCAGAGTGTCGCGGCGCTTTTCACAGAATACGTAGCGACGAACATCATCGGGCAGATCGGTATGTCCGCCTACATCCTGGTGGATACCTTCTTCATCTCCATCGCGGGTGGTGCGACCGGCATGGCGGCGCTGAACCTGGTGCTTCCGCTCTATAATCTGATCTTCGCCTTCGGCGATATGTTTTCGGTGGGCTCGGCGACGCGCTTCACGATCTGCCGGGCACGCAGTGAGGACGAGGCGGACCGCTACTTCACGAACGCTATCGTATGGTCGCTGATCTGCAGTATCCCGTTCATGCTGCTCGGACTCTTCTGCGTACCTGAGATCCTGCAGCTTCTCGGTGCAGATGCGGAGGTCGCTGCGATGGGCATCCCGTATACCCGGATCTTCATGATGTTTTCACCGCTCTTTATGCTGAACCGCTGTGTCACTGCCTTCACCCGGAACGACGGTGCGCCGCGTACCGCGATGGTCGCAGTGTTCCTGAGTGGTGTCTTCAACATCATCTTCGACTATATCTTCATGTTCCCGATGAAGCTCGGCATCGCCGGTGCCGCCCTCGCCACCGGTATCTCACCGATCGTGAGCTGTGCGGTCTGCGGAACGCATATGTTTACAAAGAAGTGTTCGATCCGGATGAAGAACTGGAAGCCGTCGTGGCGCATGATTCTGCAGGCCTCGCAGCTCGGGACCTCTGCGTTCGTCGGTGACATCGCATCAGGCGTGACGATGCTGGTCTTTAATTTCCTGATCCTCTCGCTGACAGGCACGGTCGGCGTCGCCGCCTTCGGTGTGGTCTGCAACATTGCCCTCGTGGAAACGGCGGTCTTCGGCGGTATCGCGCAGGGGGCACAGCCACTCTTCAGTGACTTCTACGGCCGGCGGATGACGAAGCAGGTCAGCGAAACGCTGCGGCTCGCGATGATCTCGTCGCTCGTGTTCGCGCTTCTGTTCCTGCTCGTGTTCAACCTCTTCCCGGTGCAGATCGTGGAGATCTTCAACAGCGAGCAGAATCCGGACATGGCGCGACTCGGCGTGCAGGGCATGCGGCTCTACTTCCTCGGCTACCTCTTCGCCGGCGCGAACATCGTCGGCGCGGGCTACCTTTCCGCGACCGAATCCGCGATGTGGTCCTTCCTCGTCTCCATCGTCCGTGGCATCGTGGCGATCATCCTCTGTGCCCTCCTCATGGCATGGCTCTTCGGCATGACCGGCATCTGGCTCGCATTCACCGCCGCCGAAGCCATCACGACTGCGCTGCTCATCGTCGCGATACGGAAGAGCAGAAGATAAGAAGATAAGAAGATAAGAAGATAAGAAGCATTTAAGCGGGGGCCCTGAGGGGCGGCAACGGAGTCCTGTGCCTCCGTTGCC
>CABTMH010000191.1 GCA_902485915.1 uncultured Oribacterium sp.
AGAATCTTGTCAGCAAGCGGGTCCATGAACTTTCCGAAGTTCGTCACCAGATGATGACGGCGTGCGATCTGACCATCCAGGAAATCCGTGAAGGAAGCGATGCAGAAGACGATCAGCGCCGCGATGCGGAGCGTATCGTTCTGTCCGCCCTCCAGGAGAAGCAGTACCACAAACACCGGAATCAGTACAACACGTAATAAAGTCAGTTTATTCGGCAGATTCATCAGATTCTCTCTCCTATCAGATCATAACCATCCGCATCGATGATACGACAGGATAGCATATCGCCGCTGAGCTCGTTATGATACTCACCTGCATCGACATAGACGAGACTGTCGATATCCGGGTTATCCATGTAGGAACGACACAGATACTCGTTATGCTCCGGATCATATCCGATGATGATGACCCTGAGCTCTCGTCCGATCTGCTCTCTCGCCTTCTCGAAGGCGATCCCCTGCTGCAGCCGCATGATCTCATCCTGCCGCTGAAGCTTGATCTTCTCCGGCACCTGGCCCTCCATCTCCGCAGCCGGTGTATCCTCTTCCTGTGAATACGGGAAGACACCGAGGCGGTCGAAGCGCATCTCCGTGACGAAGTTCTTCAGGATGTCGAAATCCTCCTCTGTCTCGCCCGGGAAGCCGGTGATCAGAGTCGTCCGAAGAGCGATGTCCGGGATCTCACGACGAAGCGTCGCGATGCGTTCACGAAGCTCCGCCTCACGAGTCCGACGGTGCATGTTCCTAAGGATCTTATCCGAAGCATGCTGGATCGGGATGTCGAGGTAGTGTACGACCTTCGGGTTATCACGGATCGTCTGGATGAGCTCCTCCGTGATCTCCTCCGGGTAGCAGTACAGGATACGGATCCACTCGAGGCCTTCGATCTCCGAAAGCCGGTTCAGGAGCTCCGAAAGGCTCTTCTTACCATAGAGATCGACACCGTAGAGGGTCGTCTCCTGGGCCACGAGGATGAGCTCCTTCGTGCCCTCTTCGGCAAGTCGCTTCGCTTCTTCCAGAAGGTGCTCCATCGGCACCGAACGGTAGTGTCCGCGCAGCTTCGGAATGATGCAGTAGGTGCAGCACTTGTCGCAGCCCTCGGCGATCTTGAGATACGCAGTGTAGTTCTCAGCGTTCTCGACACGCTTCATCTGCACATCCAGACGCTCGACATACTCCTTCACGCCGATGACCTCATCGACCTCCGGAAGCTCCTTTCGGATCTCCTCACGGTAGCGCTCTGCGAGGCAGCCCGCCACGATGAGCTTCTTGAGATTGCCTGTTTCTTTATATTCACCATTCTCGATGATGGTGTTGATGCTTTCCTCCTTCGCATCCCCGATGAAGGCGCAGGTATTGATGACTGTAATATCTGCCAGAGCCGGATCATCGGTGAGCTCACTGCCCGGATACTTCTCGAGCAGGTTGGAAAGCATCTTCTCACTGTCCACCCGGTTCTTATCACAGCCGAGGGATATCATGTGAATCTTCATATATTATGCTTCGCTGTCGGAGTTGTAGTCATCCTCAGAGGAAGCTGCATGCGCATCGTGCATCAGCTTGATATCCTCACTGTCCTCGTCCTCGCTGTCCTCGTCGAGGGCGAAGGCGAAGCCCGGGTTCTCTCTCGCAGCGATCTTCGGATCGTCATCGACCTCCGTACCACGCTTGATGGTCACGAGATTACGTGCGAGCTCCTCGACAGCGATCGCGAGCGGCTTTCTGCCCTCTGCGTTCGGAAGTACAGGATCTGCACCATCGATCAGCTGACGTGCACGCTTCGCGCTGGCGATAACGGCTGCGTAACGGCTCTCTACGAGCTTATCCGTGTCGTCCTGAATGGCGTTCGTGTTCTTCGCTGCATCAATCAGGTCGTTATATGTTTGCTGTGACATGTTCTATCCTCCTCAGATCCTGTCTTACATTCTCGATGATATCCATGTGCCGGCTGCACTTTTCGTGCGCGGCACGTATGAGATTATGCAATTTTTCGGTGCAAGTGTCAATATTATCGTTTACCAATATATAGTCATAGGCCTCGACGCCCTCCGACTCCTGCATGGCTCTCCGAAGGCGCTTTTCGATGACCTCCATGGTCTCCGTGCCACGTCCCACGAGACGGCGGCGAAGTTCCTCCCCCGACGGCGGTGTGACGAAGATCAGGATCGCCTCCGGATACTTCTCGCGGATCTTCAGTGCGCCCTGGATCTCGATTTCGAGAAGCACATCCTTTCCAGCCTCGAGGTTCTCCTCGACATACTTCTTCGGTGTGCCGTAGTAGTGCTCGACATACTGCGCATACTCCACGAGCGCATCCTGCGCGATCATCTCCTCGAACTCTTCCTTCGTCCGGAAGAAGTATTCGCGGCCATCGAGCTCGCCCTCACGCGGCTGCCGCGTCGTCGCCGAAATCGACAGTGCATACTGATCATAGCGGGAAACCAGCTGCTTCATCAGCGTCCCCTTACCGGCTCCCGAAAAGCCGGAAATCACAACTAAAACTCCTTTTTCCATATCTTCCTTTCTATTCGTCCAATGCTTACAACGTAGCATTATCAATTGATTCACTGAGCCATCCCCGCTGCGCTCCGCCCCCTAAGCTGCGGGCCATGGAAGCCCTTGCTTAGCCCTTCGGGCACAGAACAAAGTTCTGTGGGATATCGTTCCGGAGTTTGCCTTATGCAAACTCCTTCACTCCAAATTCTGAATCTGCTCACGGATCTTCTCGATCAGGGTCTTCAGCCCGATCGCATCCTCCGATACGATGAGGTCGTTCGCCTTACTGAGCGTCGTGTTCGCCTCACGGTTCATCTCTTGGGCGACGAAATCGAGCTCACGACCGACGAGGCCGCCGTTCTGGAGCTTCGTCCGCATATTCTTGATATGGCTGTGCAGACGTACCCGCTCCTCATCGGTGCAGATCTTATCCGAGTAGATCGTCACCTCCTGTACGATACGGGCTTCGTCGATGCCGGTACCCTCGAGGAGCTCCGACACCTTCGCACGAAGACGCGTCTCATAGGCGGCCATGATCTCCGGTGAACGTTCATCGATGCGGTTCACGATGGCCTCCATCTCAGAGAGCTTCCCGAGGAGATCCTTCTGCAGGTTCTCGCCCTCCATCACACGGGTCTCAGAGAAACGCTCGAGTGCGCCGATGAGTGACGGCTTCAGGCTCTCCCAGAGAGCGTCATCATCCTCGGACTCCTCTGAGAGCACGAGCACATCCGGCAGCGACGCCAGATGAGTAACTTTCACATCATCCTCGATCCCCAGCGTATTCACCAGCGTACGCATGGACTCCAGGTACTCCTTCGCGAGCGGAAGATCGAGCCGGAGGGCCTTTCCCTTCTCAGAAAAGCTCTCATAGGTGATGAAAAGATCGACCTTACCACGGGAGATGTACTCCTTCACGGTGTTTCGGATAGGAGCCTCGAGTGCGTTAAACTTCTTCGGCATCTTGATGCTGAGATCCAGGAAACGGGAATTGACCGACTTCACTTCCACGGACAGGCGGTACTGGTCGTTCGAAACCTCGGCGCGTCCGAATCCGGTCATGCTTTTTAATTTCATAGATTACCTCGATGTGCACAGCCTGCCCGAAGGCGGCTTGCGTTTTTTAGTCATATGTAATAAATTATAGTCTACTATAATTTAGAAGTAAAGTTTTCGAAGTAGAAAGGCGATGCGCTATGGCATATGATGGACTGGTCGTCTCAGCGACCGTAAAGGAGTTTCGTGAGCGTCTGATCGGCGGCAGGATCGCGAAGATCACGCAGCCGGAGAAGGATGAGATCCAGCTGACGGTGCGCAATCAGAAGGATAATGTGAAGGTACAGATCTCGGTCAATCCGTCCCTTCCGCTCTGTACCCTCACGGAGGATGCGAAGCCGGCACCGATCAACGCGCCGACCTTCTGCATGGCCCTCCGGAAGCATATCGGAAACGGTGCGATCCTCGACGTACGACAGCCGGACCAGGCGCTGCACGAGGACGGCCTCGAGCGTGTCATCCTCTTCACCATCGAGCATCTCGATGAGATGGGCGACCTCGGAAAGCGCTACCTCGCGGTCGAGCTGATGGGTAAGTACTCGAACATCATCCTGCTCCGCGATGACCACAGCATCATCGATTCCGTAAAGCGCATCTCCGCTTCTCAGTCCTCGGTGCGGGAGGTGCTGCCGAATCGTCCGTACTTCATCCCGGATGCAGGCGGAAAGAAGAATCCGCTGGCCCTCGATGAAGCCGGTTTCTGTGCGCTGCTCGCGCAGCAGCCGGAACCGGTCTTCAAGTCCCTCTTCCATCACATCACGGGGCTAAGTCCCTTGACGGCCTCTGAGCTCTGTCACCGTGCCGGGGTCGATCCCGACCTCTCCGCGAACTGCCAGCCGGCAGAAGCATTGGCCGCACTGTATGGAAGCTTCCATCATATTATAGAAGAAGTCGCGATCAAGCGGCAGCCGGATCCGGTCATCGTCTACCAGGATGAGGTGCCGACGGACTTCTCCGCCTTCGATCTCACGCTGTACGAGGAGGACGCCGCCTTCGAGGTCGAGCACTTCGACTCGATGAGTGAGGTCATCCGTCGCTTCTACAGTGAGAAGGATAAGAGCTCCCGTATCCGTCAGCGTTCGACGGATCTCCGGAAGGTGCTGACGACGCTGATGGAGCGTGCCGGGAAGAAGCTGATGATTCAGGAGAAGCAGCTCCGGGATACCGAGGGCATGGATAAGTACCGCATATATGGCGAGCTGCTGCACACCTACGGCTACTCGCTGCAGGGTGGGGAGGATCATCTGGTCTGCGAGAACTACTATACGAACACTGAGATCACGATTCCGCTGCAGAAGGATCTCTCTGCGGCAGAGAATGCGAAGCGCCACCTCGAGAAGTACCAGAAGCAGAAGCGCACGAAGGAAAACGTGACGGTGCAGCTTGAGGAGACGCGGAAGGAGGTCGAGCATCTCGAGTCGATCCGGACGGCGCTCGATATCGCGGAGTCCGAGGAGGATCTGCAGGACATCCGTCGGGAGATGATCGATTTCGGTTTCCTGCATAAGGCTCCGGGGAAGGGAAAGAACCGGCTGCAGCGGAAGTCGAAGCCGTACCACTGGGTGACGAGCGATGGCTATGAGCTGTTCATCGGAAAGAATAATTATCAGAACGAGGATGTGAGCTTCCGGCTCGGGGATGGCGGGGATCTCTGGTTCCACGCAAAGGGGGTCACGGGTTCGCATGTCATCGTGAAGACCGGCGGGCAGCCGATGGAGGAGGTGCCGGACCGGGTGTTCATCGAGGCGGCGGAGCTTGCAGCCTACTTCTCTTCGCATCGTGAGGATCCGAAGGTCGAGGTCGATTATACGATCCGGAAGAATCTTCGGAAGGTGCCGAATCAGGCACCGGGCTTCGTCATCTACCATACGAACTGGTCGGTGACGGTGGAGCCGAAGAACCTTTTGGCAGAGTGATGTCAAGCTGCCCTCCGACCCCTGTCTGATCAGTACACATGTGAACAGTAGCAAAAAAGACCGCCTGCGCGCAATGTCATTAAGTTTACATTGAGCAATTAAGAGGTTCGCCTAAAATATAAAGAG
>CABTMH010000192.1 GCA_902485915.1 uncultured Oribacterium sp.
AGTCGCAGCTCACGTACACGAGCTTTTCCGGGGCCATCTGGACGATGGTGTTCAGCGCCTTCTCATCGCAGCCCTTTCGTGGCGGGTCGACACATACGACGTCGATGCACTCGTCCGGATGTGCTTCATACCAGGCCGGGAGCACTTCTTCGGCCGCACCGACATAGAACTCCGCGTTCGTGATGCCGTTCAGCGCCGCGTTCTGGCGCGCATCCTCGATGGCCTCCGGGATGATCTCGACGCCATAGACCTGCTTCGCCTTCTGGCTCAGGAAAAGTGAGATCGTGCCGATGCCGCAGTAGAGGTCCCAGACATTTTCCGTACCCTGGAGGTCGGCGAATTCGAGCGCCGCGCCGTACATCTCTTCGGTCTGCACCGGGTTCACCTGATAGAAGCTGAGCGGTGAGATGCGGAAGCGGACCTCGCCGATGGAATCCTCGATGTAGCCCGGACCATAGAGATGCACGATCTTCGTACCCATGATCACATTCGTATTTTCCATATTCACGGAAAAGCTCAGGCTATCCACATGCGGACAGGTCTGCGTATGTTCGATCACGCTGCCTTCTTTTCCCATGTTCTCCACATCCACGGAATCCGCACTGCACGGCGCTGCTCCCGCACTCGCCTGTCCACCATGCCCACAGAGCTTCTCCACCAGCGCGTCCTGGTATGGAAGGCTCGTGCCGTTGATGACGAGGCAGACCATGTGCTGGCCGGAGCGGAAGCCCTTGCGACAGAGCACATGACGCACGAGGCCTTCGCCGCTCTTCTCGTCGTATGGGTCAATGCTGTAGTCCTCCATCCAGGTGACGATGGCGTTCAGTATCGCCTTATTTTCTTCGACGCCGAGGAGGCAGTCCTCGCAGGCGATGACGTCGTGGGTCCGACCGGCGTAGAAACCGGCGATGATCTTTCCGGACTTGTCGCGGCGGATCGGGAACTGTGCCTTATTCCGGTAGCGAAACGGACTCTCCATGCCGACGATCGGCTGGAAGACCTCGTCGAGAAGCGCCTTCGGCACCTCGCCGATACGAAGCAGGTTGTTATAGACCTTCTCCTGCTTGAAGTGAAGCTGCGCCGGATAGCGCATCTGCTGAAGCTGGCAGCCACCGCACTGACGTGCGATCGGACAGGCCGGCGTCTCCCGCGCCGGACTCGGATTCACGAGCTTCACGAGGCGGGCGAAACCGTAGTGCTTCTTCACCTTCGTCGCCGCGGCGATCACCTCATCCCCGATGACCGTATCCTTGATGAACCAGACGAACTGACCCTCGGTCTTTCCGATGCCGAGCCCCTCGCTGGAGTAGTCTGTAATTGTCACTTGAAACTGCTGATTCTTTTCCATAACATCCTTCTGTTTCCATATTCTTCATGAATGGTCACCACATATAGATTCAGGCAGGGAGGCCGTGTCGGTCTTCCGGCCCGCTACCGGCTGCCCGACACGGCCCCTGCCTGATCAGTACACGCGTAAGCAGTAACTACTCTTCCGTCTTCACATGCCGGATCTTCTGCACACTGAGCCAGATGATGCCGCCGAAGGCCGCGACCGCGAGGCCCCAGCCCCACCATGGCATGTGCTCGACATTATAGCAGCGCACATTGACCCACATGCTGTTGATGGCCTGGTTCTTCGCATCATCGAAGAACTGCATGATGCAGGTGCGGTGGATGTTTTCGGTGCTCGGATACTGTGCACCGAGCTGCCGGCGGGTCTGCGCCTCCGGAACGGTCAACACATAATCCGGATTTACCGCCTCATCGTCGCCGGTGAAAAAGTAGGTCACATCGTACGGTACGGTGTCCTCCTCGCCTTCTTCTGCACCATAGTTCCAGTCGAGGTACTCGAGGATACGCGGATCATCACCACCCGATATGAAGGAGGTGTAGCCGATGTAGTACATGTTCCGAATCGCGTTATCCGGACGAGACAGGAAGTTGATCCAGGCCTCAGCCGCCTGCTGCTTCGCCGGATCGTCATGGATGCCGTTCTTCAGCATGATCCAGCCATCGAAGTAGATGTTCGACGCCTCATCCGGCATCGCAAACTCAAGCTCGTAACCATCCTCCTCAGCCTGATCCATGGTATAGACCGCATCGCCGGACCACTGGTAGTTGCCCGCCACCTTTCCGGTCACCATATCGGCCTTACCAGAATCGACCTCGAAGCTGTAGACGTTATCCTTCATGCCCTGCAGCCAGTCCTGCACTCGGTCGATCATCTCCGGCGAGGTGTCGTTTAATCTGCTCTCGAGCTTCTCCTTATAGTCCGGGTCCTCGAGGAAGGCCTCGCTCGTCAGCTCGTCGTGGTTCAGCGCACCGACCGCGGCGAAGTAGCATTCACGCACACTGTCCTTGATGGTGACGCGCTTCCGGAACTTCGGATTCGTCAGCACACCCCAGGTGGAGGCCTCCTCACGGGTCATCAGATCCGGGTTATACACGATGCCGGTGACGCCCCACATATAGCCGGCGGCGTAGCGACTCCATGGCTCGCCGTGGATCTCGTGGTCCTCGAAGATCTTCCGGAGATACGGGGACACGCCCTTGATATAGTAGTTATGCTCGTCCGTCGTATCGAAGAAGTGCTCAGAAAGCGGCTGAACCTTCCCCTCACTGATCAGCTTCATAAACATGTACTCGGACGGACAGATGAGGTCGTAGGTATCGCCGAGGGTCAGCATGTTGTAGAGGTCCTCGTTGGTACCGAAGGTGGAGTACTCGACCTTCACCTTCTGCCCGTAGGTCTCCTGGTACCAGTTCTCGAAGTCCTTCACCAGTGAGTTTTCACCGATGATATCCCCGCTTGGGAGGTCAATGACTTCATCAGCGTTCCACCCGCCCTGGTCGATGTACTCCTCCCAGTTGCAGACGCGCAGCGTGATGGTATCGTCAGACTTCGGAGCCGCGAAGGCCTCGAGGGTGCCGAGCGATGGAAGGAAGGCACTCAATGCGAGGGTGCCCGCAGCGAGAAGCGCGAGTGCCTTCCGGCCACTGCCTGCTGCGAAAAGGGCGCGCAGCTTCCGGCCACGCCCCGCTGCGAGAAGGGTGCGCAGCTTCCGGTCACGACCCACTGCGAGAAGGGCACACAGCTTCCGGCCGCACCCGAATTCCTTCCGCACGTCGTATGCTGTCCGGCGCGTGCCCGATGGAAGCATTGGCCTGCTATAGGATGTAACGATCTTATCCATGTACCGGCTCCTTTCTCTTCTCTTCCTGGATGGCACGGTAGTTTCCGATGGCCACCACCAGGATCACGATGAGGAAGATCACCGTCGACAGGGCCCAGAGCGCGGTCTTGATCGTCGTCTGGGAGCCCTTCGTCGCGTTCACGACGTAGGTGCTGATGGTATCGAACATCGCCGGCTTCGTGTAGGTCGCGATGAAGTAATCGTCGAGGGACAGGGTGATGGCGAGGCCGAAGCCGGAGACGATGCCCGGCATGATCTGCGGGATCACGACCTGCTTCAGCGCGCGGAACGGCGTGGCACCGAGGTCGAGCGCGGCCTCATAGAGGCTCGAATCCATCTGCTGGATCTTCGGCATGACGTTCAGGAACACAAACGGTGCACTTAAGGTCACATGGCCGATGAGCAGCGGGATGTAGGTATCCTTGCTGATGCGCATGGCGACGACCATCAGTACACAGATGGAGAAGCCGGTCACGACGTCCGCGTTGATGACCGGAATCTGGTTCATCGTGCTCATCGCGGTCTTCACGCGCTCCTTCGAGTAGAAGGCGCCGATGGCACCGAGGCTGCCGAGGATGGTCGCGATCAGCGCCGAGGTGAAGGCCAGGGTCAGGGTACCGAAGATCATCGTCCGAAGCTCCTCGGTCGTGAAGAGGGTCACATAGTTCTGCAGGGAGAAGCCGCGGATCGTACCGATCGTCGTGGCATCCGTGAAGCTGTAGACGGCGAGGATCAGGATTGGCAGATACAGAAGGAGCAGCATCGCCACGAAAAATATGGATTTCCAGAGCTTTTTCATCACAGTACCGAACCTCCTCTCCGGTGGTCATCCTCACCCGTGCCGGTCAGCAGGGTGAAGAGGCAGATAAACGCCAGCAGGATCAGTGCGATCATGGAGCCTCCGTGCCAGTTGTACGCGGAGAAGTAGCTTCCGATGAGGGATCCCATGATGTAGGTGCTGTTATACAGCATGTCGAGCACGACATAGTTCGTCATCGCCGGCAGGAAGACCATCGAGATACCGCTGACGACGCCTGGCATCGAGAGCGGCAGGGTCACCTTCCAGAACGCCGTCTTCTCATCCGCGCCGAGATCGGCGGCGGCCTCCAGCAGGGAGTGGTCGAGTCGTGAAATCGTCGTATAGATCGGAAGGATCATAAACGGCAGGAAATCGTAGCTCATACCGATGACGGCATTCAGAAACGGATGCATCGCGAGGTTGCCCTCGAGGAAGGTCAGCACCTCCTTCAGCGCCGTGATGCGCAGTGAGAAATTAATCCACATCGGCATCACGAAGATCATCACGATGACCGACTTCGCGCGGAAGTGGCTGGTCGCGAGGATGTACGCGAGCGGATACGCCAGCAGGACGCAGACGATGGTCGTCACTGCGGCGATCGCGAGGCTGTAGAACAGGGTGCCGACGGTGTTCGGATTCGTGAAAAAGCCGATGAAGTTCATCAGCGTGAACTGTCCGGAGCCGTTCGTGAAGGCATAGTAGAACAGCACTGCCAGCGGTGCAATCACAAACAGAATCAAAAAGAGCATATACGGGATGCCCAGATTTTTTCTGGAGAAACGCATAGATCGGCTCCTTTCTACTTCTTGATCGTAAAGCTCATCTTCTCGGTCGGCATGATGAGTCCGACACGGTCACCCATGTTCCAGAGGTCCTCATCGTAGACGGCGAAGTCCTGCTCGAGCTCGGTGTGGATGATGTAGAGGTAGTGGGATCCGAGGTAGATCAGGTTACTGATGTTGCCCTGGATGAGACCCTCCTCCTGGTTATCGGTCATATCGATGTCTTCCGGCTGGATGGACGCCATGACGCGGATACGGCTGAGATCGATGACCTCACCGTTCGCATCGATGATGGTACCGTCCTCCTGACGCTTGCCGCCCTTGATAAGCTTCGTGAGGCTCGCATGGAGCAGCTGGCCGTTGTACTCGAGACGATAGTCCTTGTTGATATCGACCTGGAAGGTATTCGTATGATCCTCTGCGATCATGATGTGAATGCCGTCCGGCTCCAGGCATATACCTACGCGGTCGCCTACATTGGCCGACTTCGTGGAGCGGGCCACGATCTCGTTCTTTCCGGACTGGATCGTGATTTCGTAGTGCATGCCCTTGAAGATCACGGCGGTCACGACACCACGGATGGTACCGTTCTCCGGCTTCGTGATCTCGACATCCTCCGGACGAACGACGGCGGTGATGTGGGTGCCCTCCGGGACATCATCGACGCACACGAACTCACCACCGCAGAAACGGGTGGTCAGCCGACCGGTCATGATGCCGCCGAAGATGTTACTCTCACCGATGAAGTCGGCGACGAAGGCGTTCTTCGGCTCGTTATAGATGTCCTCCGGGGTGCCGATCTGCTGGATCTCGCCCTCACTCATGACGACGATCTTATCGGACATGGTGAGTGCCTCTTCCTGGTCGTGGGTGACGTAGATGAAGGTGATGCCGAGCTTGTCATGCATGGCCTTCAGCTCGATCTGCATCTCCTGACGCATCTTGAGGTCGAGTGCGCCGAGCGGCTCATCGAGGAGGAGGATCTCCGGCTCGTTTACGAGCGCACGTGCGATGGCGATACGCTGCTGCTGACCGCCAGACAGGGTCGACACACTGCGGTCCTCGAAGCCCTCGAGGTCGACGAGGCTCAGCATGCGCTTCACCTTACGATCGATGACATCCTTCGCCACCTTCTTCTGACGGAGACCGAAGGCGATGTTATCATAGATGTTCATGTGCGGAAAAAGCGCATAGCGCTGAAAAACCGTATTGATCGGACGCTCGTATGGCGGAAGTGAGGTGATGGACTTTCCGTTCAGGAGGATCTCGCCCGAGGTCGGGATGTCGAAGCCTGCGATCATCCGAAGGGTCGTCGTCTTACCACAGCCGGACGGGCCGAGGAAGGTGACGAACTCGCCGCGCTTCACTTCGAGGTTAAAATCATGTACGGCGATGAAACCGTTGTCGTCGTACTGGCGCATCACATGCCTGAGCTCGATGATGTTCTCGCTTTTTACTGTTTCGTTTCCCATAATTCTTTCCCTTTATATATAAACTGCAGCCGTTCAGGCCGAGGTCCCCGGAGGGACGGCAACGAACTCCATACGTAGAGGCTACGTGAAATCAAGCCGAGATCCCTTAGCGGCACCAGGCCCTCTGCCTAAACTGTAACTGAAACTTAAAACTCCGGCGGCGTACTGATCCAGAGGAACTTCGCGGGCTTCGCGCTCGGATTCTCGATCCGGTGAACCTGCGTCGTACGGTAGTAGAAGCTCTCACCGGTTTTCACCGTATACACCTCATCTCCGAAATGCACCTTGATTTTTCCGCTCATCACATAACCGAATTCCTCACCGGTATGCGGCTTATCCTCTTCAAGTGTCTGATGCGGGGCCAATGTTACCAGCAGAGGTTCCATCTCGAACTTCTGCGCTGTCGGCACCAGCCATTTACGACAGTTTCCCTGCTCATCCACCTTCTCGAAGCAGTCCTCTCCGGTAAAGACGATCTGTTCCTGCGTCGATGCCTTAAAAAATTCACCCGGCGTCGTCCCGAGGCACTCGATGAGATCCATCAGCGTCACTACCGACGGCGACACCTGCCCCCGCTCCAGCTGCGAGATAAAGCCCTTCGTCAGCTCCGTCCGATCCGCCAGCTCCTGCTGCGTGAGACCGTTCCGGTTCCGGAGATTCTTGATTTTCCGCCCGATTTCGACGTTCACCTGCTCTGCTGCCATGAGCATTTCCTTTCTGCTGTATACACGATGATTTCGCCTTCCGTCCCAGCTGATTCGCATCGTAATCCGGTAAAACCGTGTCATGTACACACTAAGCTTTTTGCTAAACTTGCAATATGCTATCACTAAACTTTCAAGCCGGAATTCATTATACTATAACTAAACTTTTAATCAATTCATAATTGACTTTTTACAGAAAAATTACGGTGATCAGTTACTGTTCACTCGACAACCAGATTCAGGAATGGCCCCCTGCCTGATCAGTACACGCGCGAACAGTAACGATTTCACGCGCATGACGTAATGGAACGTTGCGGGATGTCTTCGCTTGTGCTAGTATGGGCGACAGTGACGCGTATCCATAGACGCGCCCGGAACCTGTGACGATTTCTCCGAAAAAGCGGCGAGGATACCGTACCCCTCATCCGACGATGAGAAGTCGTTTCGTTGTTTAGAGCTATGGATTAGAAAGAATACATAAATGGAATTTAACGAGTTTTTCAGAGAACAGAATGCATCCGCTTCGACGGGCGGGATGCGCTTCATCGAGAGCTTCTATGACGGCATGCGGGTAGCGGATATCTACCTCGTAAAGACGAAGAACGCAGCGCTCACGAAGAATGGTAAGGAGTATCTGAATGTGACACTGCAGGATCGCACCGGTCAGGTGGATGCGAAGGTATGGGAGCCGAACTCCCCGGGCATCGCAGAGTTCGATGTGCTCGACTACGTCTATGTCGAGGGTAACGTCACCGTTTATAATGGCAGCAACCAGCTGAGCATCCAGCGTCTCCGCGTGGCGAAGGAAGGCTCCTTCGACCCGAAGAACTATCTTCCGGTGTCCGGTCGTCCGATCCCGGAGATGGACCAGGAGCTGCAGCAGATGATCAAGTCGGTGAAAAATCCGTATCTGAACCGGCTGCTCAACATGATCTTCCTCGAGAACGAAGGCTTCCATAAGGAGTTCATGCAGCACTCTGCCGCGAAGTCCGTACACCACGGCTACGTCGGCGGTCTCGCAGAGCATACCCTGTCGGTCGCAGCCATCTGCGATTTCTATGCGAAGCATTACCCGGATCTGCACCGTGACCTGCTGATCACCGCGGCGCTCTGCCACGATATCGGAAAGGTACAGGAGCTGACCGCTTTCCCACGCAATGATTACAGCGATGTCGGACAGCTGATCGGTCACATCGTCATCGGCTATCAGACCGTGATGAATACGGCGAAGAAGATTTCGGATTTCCCGGAGACCCTCGCCGCAGAGCTCGGTCACTGCATCCTCGCGCACCATGGTGAGCTCGAGTACGGCTCCCCGAAGAAGCCGGCACTCATGGAAGCGATGGCGCTTTCCTTCGCCGATAACGTCGATGCGAAGCTCGAAACCATGCGCGAAGCCATCGCTGCCGCAGGTAAGAACGGTAAGGCACCGGACAGCAACGGCTGGCTCGGCTTCAACCGCCTCATCGACTCAAACCTTCGAAAGACCAGCGATCTTTCATAAATCATAAGTGAACGAAACGCCGCCACACAGAGGATATCCTCCGTGTGGCGGCGTTTCGTTTTAAATCATGCACTTATCGTGCGCCGACCGTCAGCTTATACTCGACTTCACTGTACTCGGAGCCGCGCTGGCGCTGTACCTTCACCTTGATGTCGTCGCCGACCTCGAGCTCGCCGAGTACCTTACGGAACGTCGGCATGTCATCGATCTCGCTGTCGTCGATCATGGTGAGGACATCCCCGCTCTGGATACCTGCATCGAACGCTGGCGAGCTCTTATCGCACTCCTCGATGTAGAGGCCAACCGGAAGTCCTGCGCTGGCCATCTCGGACGTCACCTCCTGCGCATGGAAGCCGAGGTACGGGTACGCGATGCCGTTCGACAGCTTCTGGATCTGTGCGAGGAAATCCGTCGCGACGGCGATGCGATGATAGCCATCCACCGTCTCCCCGAGGCGGCTGCTCACCCAGCCGATCAGCTCGCCCTTCGTGTTCAGCACGAAGGCCCCGCTCTCCGGGCTCGCATGCAGATCCGCGATCATCGCGGCGATACTGCCATCGATGTAGGTCGTGTTATAGCTGATGGACGAAATCCTGCCGGTCGTGCAGGACGGATAGCTGCCATCCGGGGCCCCGACCGCGAGGAGCAGGTCCCCACGCTGCAGGCGGCCTGCATTGCCGATGGTGACCGTCCGGAGCTCATGCCGGTCCTTCGCGCTGAGCGTGTGCTGGGCGATGGAAACCACCGCGATCCCATCCGCCTGGTCCTGTGCCTTCAGCTGTGCTTCATAGGAGGAGCCGTTCACACTCACCGTGATCGCATCGTTCTCCTTTATGATGTCCGCAGAGGTGAGCACCAGAAGCTCATCACCGGTGCGTGCGATCAGGATGCCGGCGGCCTGTCTGCCGGATTCCACCTTCATGCCGAACATGTCGGTACTGGTCTCGCGGCTCTCGACCTCGACAAGACTCTGCTCCGCCTGCTGCGCGACCTGGTTAAGCGATGCGTTCAGCTACTCATAATCGGCCACCGTGTACACATTGTCTGCGAGCTACTGCTTCTCGATGTCCTCGACCGG